>CALWYQ010000035.1 GCA_944385815.1 uncultured Oscillospiraceae bacterium
CCAAGCTGTTAAATCACAGTCTCTTCAAAAGAATTGTTCGAGCAGACTCTCGTCCGCTCTAAAGAACCCTTCTCTGGTGCTTATTCGCATAAGCTTTTGCTTACATTGTTTAATTTACAAGGTACACTCGCTTCGGGTTTTGGTCATCTTTCACAGCGCCGTCTCCCGAGCGCTTGATTAATATACCACCACCACGCGCTCTTGTCAACACTTTTTTTCAAAAAAATCAGACTTTTTTTAAAAAACCTGTTTTGGTCCCCATGCAGCACAAGATATTGCGGTGTGCGCGCGTGGCGGACACTACTTATCGGAGCAATTTCTGGCATTTTCGGTTATAAGAGAGCCTTATCCGGGCAAAATAAGGCCATGGACAGGAAAAAAGTTTTTGATTCGGATAATGCTCGGCCGCACTCCGGCGGCTTTTCCGGCCCTCCGACGGCGGAGAGTCTGCGCGCCGCGTTCAGCCGCTGCGGGGATTTTGAGTCGCGGGAGGTGCTGCCCGGGCTCAGCTGCGCGGCGGGGACGGTGACGCTGTGCTGGCTCGACGGGCTTGTTGACTCCGAGACCGTCTCCGAGGATGTGCTGCGGCCTCTCACCGAGCTTGCGCGCACGGCCGGGTCGCCCGGCGGCGCGGCGCTGCTTGAGCGCTGCGAGCGCGGCGCGGTCTACGGCTGCACGGTAAGGCGCAGGCTGAGCCTTGACGAGGCCGTCTCCGACCTTGTGAACGGCAGCTGCGTACTCTGCTTCGGGACGGGCGGCGCGGCGCTGAGCTTTGAGGCCCGCAGCAAGAGCACCCGCGCCGTAAGCCAGCCCTCCGTGGAAAAGGCTATCAAGGGCGGCAAGGACGCCTTTGTGGAGACGCTGCGCACCAACACCGCCCTTGTCCGGCGGCGGCTGCGGACGCCGGAGCTCAAGCTCGAGCAGCGCATAGTCGGGCGCCGCTCCGGGACGGCGGTTGCACTATTATATATAGATGGCGTCGCACGGGAGGAAACCGTGGCCCGCGCCCTCGGGCGCATCGAGGGCATAGACATCGACGCGCTGCTCTCCGCCGGCGACCTTGAGGAATATATAGTGGACGCGCCGCGCTCGCCGCTGCCCCAGCTGCTGCACACGGAGAGGCCGGACACCTTTGCCATACACCTGCTTGACGGGAGGATCGGCCTGCTGGCTGACGGGCTGCCGGTGGGCTTCCTGCTGCCGGCTGACCTCGCGGCCTTCATGCGCGTGCCGGAGGACAGCTCGATGCACTTCGCCCTTGCGAGCATGCTTACGCTGCTGCGCTGGGCGGCGCTGGCCATATCCCTGCTGCTGCCGGCGGTGTTTGTGGCGATAGGCATGTACCACCAGGAGATGCTGCCCGTAAAGCTGCTTTTGAGCATGACGGCGGCGAAGCAGTACGTGCCCTTCGGCGCGGCGGCCGAGGTTATAGCCATGCTGCTGGCCTTTGAGCTTTTGCAGGAGGCCGGCCTGCGCCTGCCCGACCCGGTGGGCCAGACGGCGAGCATCATAGGCGCGCTTATCGTCGGGCAGAGCGCCGTTGAGGCCAAGGTCGTCTCGCCCATCGCGGTCATAGTCGTGGCGCTCGCCGGGATCGCGGGCTATACCATGCCGAGCCAGGACCTCGGCGGGGCCGTGAGGCTGGGGCGGCTGGCCCTTGTGGCGGCCGGGGCGCTTTTGGGGCTCTACGGCGTCACGGCGCTGCTCGCGCTGATGCTCTGGTACGCCGCCGGGCTTGAGAGCTTCGGCGCGGCCTATACGGCGCCGCTGACCGGCTCGGACTCCGGCGCCCTCGCCCGGGCCCTGCTCAAGCGGCCGAACCGGGCCAACAAGCTCCGCGCGGCCCATCTTGCGGGGCGGAACCGGCGGCGTCAGAAATGAGGCGCGGCGTGAAAAGGCTCTGCATAGCCGCGCTGGCGGCGGCGCTCGCGGCCCTGTCCGGCTGCGCCGAATCCATATACGACAACTACCGCGACGTCGGCTCACTGCAGATAGTCCAGGCCATAGGCATAGACGGCGAGCCGGGCGCGCTGACGCTCTCCGCGGCGACTGGCGCGGACGCCTCGGGCCGGCCCCCGCTCAGGCTAAAATGCGAGGCCGCCTCGCTTGACGAGGCCATGCTCAGGCTTGAGAGCATGGCCGGGGCGGGGGAGCTGTTCTTTGCCGGGACGGGCGCGGTGGTGCTCGGCCCCACGGCGGCGGAGAGCGCCGCGCAGTGGCTCGACGCGCTGACGCGGAGCAAGGTTTTCCGGCTTGACACCGGCGTCTATGTGCTCAAAAACGCCGCGGCGAGCGAGCTGCTGTGCGGTAAGAACGCCCCCGAGGACGTATTTGCCTCGCTCGAGGCCCTTTCCCGGCGGCTCAGGCGCACGGGGCCCGCGCCGGCCGCCTCGGGCGACGCCCTCGCGCGCGGGCTTATAGAGAGCGGCGCGGCGCTGGCCGCGGCGGTGGAGCTATCGGACGGCGAGCCGCAGCCGGCGGGCTTTGCGGTGCTGGCATCGGATGGGCTTGCAGGCTATTTGGAGGGCGGCGCCGCCTCGGGCGCGGGGCTGCTGCTCTCCGGCGCGCAGGGCGAATACCTCACTCTCGACGGCGTCACGCTCGAGCTCATGTCGGCCGGGGCCTCCTCTAAGCCGGAGGGCGGCACGGTTTGCGTTGAAGTGTGCGTAAAGGCCGGCATGGTAGAGGCCCCGGCGGGCAGCTCCCTCGGCTCGGACGCGGCCTGGGAGGAGTTAGAGGGCCGGCTCGCGAGCGTTATCCGCGGCCGGGTCGAGGCCGCGCTCGGCGCAAGCGCGCGCATGGACGCCGACTTCCTTGCGCTCGGCCGGCGCTTTGAGGCGCTCTTCCCCGGCGAGGCCGCGGGCTTCTCGCCGGCGCGGGCGCTCTATGAGGTCACCGCCGCGGCGGAGATAGTAAACGCCCGGGAATACGCCGACTCACCATATGGAGGCAAGCCATGACTGAACCAAGCTCAAGACAGCTCAGGGCCCTCGGCTTTGTGATGCTGCTCAGCCCGGCGACGCGGCTGCTGCCCGGCGCGGCGGCGCGCGAGGCGGGGCACGCCGGCTGGCTCGCGCCGCTGCTCGCCATACCGTTCAGCATCCTCGTCTCGCTGCTCGTCGGGCGCGCCATGTCAAAAAAAGAGCCCGGCGAGGGGCTCGGCGAGCTTGTTATAAGGCGCTCCCCCTGCGTGGGAAGGGCCTTCTGCGGGCTTTACGCGTTGTATCTCGCGCTCTACGCCGGCTTCGCTTTGCGCAGCGCGGCCTCGCGCTTCATTTATACGATATACACCGGCGCGTCGCCCTTGCTCTTTGTGGGCACGGGGCTCGCCCTCGCGCTGATCGCGGCCCTGGGGCGGCCCGTGCGCCTGCTGCGCACGGCGGAGCTCTTCCGCCCGCTGCTCATACTGACGCTGCTGCCCATCCTCGCCGCCGGGCTCGCCCAGGCGGACCTGTTAGAGCTCCTGCCCGTGACGGCCGGGGACGCCGGCGGCCTCGCCCGCGGCGCGCTTATAAGCCTCGGCACGCTCGGCTTTGCGATTTTGAACACGGCCGTGCTCGACACTGGCGAGGCCCGCCCCGCCGGGGCCATGGCGGGCTGGTGCGCGAGGGAGTGCGTGTTCTTCTCAGCCATCATCGTATGCGTGCTCGGCCGCTTCGGCCCGGAGCTCTCCGGCGCGCTGACCTATCCCTTCTTCGCGCTCGTGCGCAACACCGGCCTCTCCGGCGTCGCCGAGCGCATAGAGGCGCTTGTCACCGCGCTGTGGGTGCTCTCGGATTTTGTGCTCTCGGCCTTTTCGCTCATGGCCGCCTCGCGGCTGCTGCGGCTGTCCCTCGGCCTTGCGCGGGGCCCCTCGCGGCCCGGGTCCGTCCCGCCGCGCACGCTTGCGACCTGCGCCTGCGCCGCCGCGGCGCTCGCCTGCGCGCTCATGGCCGCGCCGGATTCGAGGACGCTCCGCTACGTCTCCGACACGCTTGTGGTCTGGGTAAACCTCGGCATGTGCGGCGCGCTTCTGCTGCTCACGCTTCGCTGCGCCCTATCTTCAGCGCCTCCATCGTGCAGCTCATAAAGCGCCGCATGGCCGGCGAGGCGTCCGCCATGCTGCGCACGGCCATACCGAGGCTGCGCGATAATGGCGGCGAGAGCGGCACAGCCGCCACGTCGGCGTTGGAGCCGGCAAGGATAAGCCCCGGCATGATGGTTATGCCGAGGTTGTGCTCGACCATGGCCAGTATGGTCATGTCAAAGTTCGAGGCAAACTTGGCGTTTGCCGAGATCCCGGCTAACTCCATCGCCTCGGCGAGGTCCTTCTCCGGCCTCGTGTCCGAGACGTAGGCGAGGAAGGGCTCTCCCTTGAAGGCCGTTACCGGGAAGCTCTCGTCGTTCGCGCGCGGGTGGCTGCGCGGCAGGACGGCGTACATGGGGTCGTCTATGAGCTTCACCGTGTCAAAGCTGAAGTCCGCGCGCAGGCTGGCGTAGGCGATGTCTATGCGCCCGGCGTGGAGCCAGTCCTCGATCTCCTCCGCGTTCCCCTCGAGCAGTTCAACCTCGATGCTCGGATAGCGCTCCTGAAAGGCTTCTAATATCTGAGGCATCCAGTGGAGGGAAATCGACGAATATGTCCCTATTTTAACCCGGCCTCGCTCCAAACCCCGCGTTAAAGCAAGCTCCTGCTCCAGCCTGTCCGCCGCCTGGCTGAGCTCCCGGAAGAGCGGCGCAAGCCTCTCGCCGTCCGTCGTCAGCCGCACGCCGCGGTTGCCGCGCAGCAGCAGCGGGAAGCCCGCCTCCTCCTCGAGCGAGCGGATGATGTGCGTCACGCCGGACTGAGTGTAGCCCAGCGCCTCGGCGGCCTTTGATATGCTGCCGAGGTCCGCCGCGGTCAAAAGCGCACGTATTTTCGCAGTGTCCATTTTCTTCTCCCAGTCATTAATGATTGTAATATCAGATATTATAAACTCTATCTTTACTAATAGCAAGACTTGCGTTATATTTTTATCAGCGGGGCGGAATTCCCAGCCGTCCTGCACCCTTAGATTGATTTTTCCTCTTCCAACTCCCATATCCACAAAAAAGCCGCAGATGCTCAATCTGCGGCCTTTTTGTTTGTATTTATACGCATTATATTCCCAATTCCGTGTGCCGCTCGGGGCTGTTGACGTATTCGATATACCATTCCTCGCTGCTGCGGCGCAGGTTTGCGCCCTGGGCGGCGGTGGTGTTTTCAACAAGGGCGCGCAGGGCTATGCCGGCCGCGCCGCCGTCCGTGGAATATTCCTCGTACCTGCTTATCCTGGCGGCGATGGCGTCTGCGGACGCGGGCAGGGCGGGCGTTTTGGCCTGATATTTGCCGCTGAGCAGCAGGCTGAGGAAGTCCCAGGCGGCGTCAGGGTCCTCGCAGCGCTCGAGTATGCCGAACACATGGCAGGGCGAGTATACGCCGGCTGTCCGCGAGCCGGGCAGGCCGAGGCTGTTCAGGTCGAAGCCGTCAAGGCCGAAATTCACGCAATTTGTTACAAATACCGGCACATACGCGCTTTTTACCGCGGGATTTTCGTCACATACGTGTGAGTATACGCTTTCCATTATCTCCTCCCGCTCCGCGCTCCCGCTCTCGCTTAAAAAGGGGAAGAGCCAGTCGGAGACCAGCGAATCGCGGCTCCATACGGTGGGGAAAAGCGTCTCGCCTGCGCCTTTTGAAAGCGCGGCGGCCTCGGCCATGCTCCCTGGCAGCGGACCGAGCGTCCAGCCGAGGGTGTCAATTTCAAAGTCATAGGGCGCGTACCTCAGCTCGCCCTCGTAGGTAAGCGCCGAGGCAAGGTTCCCGGCGAGGCTGCCGCCCACGTAATTTGTGAGGTCAATGCTCTTATCCCAGAGCGTCAGAGCCCAGCCGCCGTCATAGCCGCTCTCGTAGCCGCTGAAGTACATGTCGGCCTCGAGGCCGCCCTTTATGGCGTCGATGAGCTGGTTTGTGTAGTCAAAGCTGATAAGCTCAACCGGCCGCTCCGGGCCCGAGGAATTATATTCGGCGGCTATCTCCGAAAGGATACGCTCGGAATCCACGGCCGCAAGCAGGAGCGGCTGCTTTTCGGCCGCCGGCGGCTGCTCCTCCGGTTCGGCCGGCCCGCCGCAGGCGGCGAGCGAGAGGCAGAGAGCTGCGGACATGAGCACGGTTACGGCGGACTTCACGATGCTTTTCAGCATTATGATCCCCTCCTGAGAATTTTATGGTACAAGCATAAACCCCGATTGTATCCAATTTGCATCAAAAAGCGCCTCTGTGCAGAAAAAATTGCCACGCCGTGTGCCGGCGGGGCAATTTTTGTGCTTATTCAAAGAGGGAGGCGGCGTCGAAGCTCTCAAAGCCCCCGGCGTACTCCACCGAGGCGCTCTCCACCCAGTCGGAGTAGTCCGCGTTAAAGCGCAGCACGGCGCAGGTGTAGCGCAGGGTGTAGCTGTCGCCCGTGCTCAGCAGGACCATATCGTCCGGCGAAAGGCTCTCGCGCAGGAGTATGTGGTAGCCGTTGGAGCTCTCCACTATGCCGCTTATCCCGCCCGGCTCGAGGGCCCTGGCCGCGTCCTCAAACTCCGTGACCATCGTGCCCTCGGTAAAGCAGTAGCCGTCCGGGAAATTCGCAAGGCCGGGGTCCTCGCTGTATTCGGCCATCATTTCGTCGAACAGCGCCTCGCGGCCGGCCTCCGGCGCAGCCTCAAGCTCCGAAAGAAGCTCCTCGGCCTGCTCCCTTTTGGCGGAGGCCGCGGCCTCGCCGAGGGCCTCGCCGCTGTCGTCCATTGTGCGCAGGAGGATGTGCTTTACCGTCATAAAGCCGTACTGCTCCGCGGTAAGCGCCACCTCCTCGTCGCTGAGGGCGGAGCCATCCTCGCCGTAGAGGAAAGTCATAAGCCGGTTTTGCAGCAGCATCCCGGAGTTTATGAATTCATATACCCGCTCGGTGACGAAAAGCCCGGCCAGGTACTCAAAGAGCCCGGCGCGCGTGCCGTCGGCCGAGTATTCCTCAATATCGCTCTCGATCTGTGCCTCAAGCATCTCCCTGTCCCCGTCCGTCAGCGTGACGCCGAGCTCCTCCGCCTTGGAGGAGATAACGTGGCACTCGAGGCAGTAGCCCGCCGCGTTCATCGCAGCGTACTGGCCGAAGCTCATGCTGCCCTCGCCGGAGATGGGGTCGGAGAGGTCATAGCCCGCGAGCCCGTTCGCATAGGTGGAATAGAGCCAGTAGAAGAATTCGTCCCAGAGCACGTCCTCGCCGTTTACGCGCATGACCACGGTGTCTGGCTCATAGGCGGCGTAGCCGGTCTCCCAGTCGTACTCGGCGCCGGAGGCCGTGGGGGCCGCGCTCTCTTCCGGCGCCTCGGTCCCGCAGCCGCTCAGCGCGGACAGTATGATTGCCGCCGAAAGCAGGCAGCTCAAAAGCTTTTTCATCATTGTTCTCCTTTATTGTTGGAAATCTGCTCCGTGGCCAGCCAGTCCTTTATAAAGGCCGAGGCCTCATCGAGGACGCGGGACCTGTTTTGCAGCGTAAGGGCGAGTATTGGCTTTTTGGCGGCCTCGACCTTGAGTCGGCCCTTATACCGCCGCTCCGCGTAGAGCGCGCTTACGCGGCCCATGTCGAAGTCTGAGAGGGTGAAGCGCAGTATGCCGCCCTTCTGCGTGATGTCGGTTATGCCGGCCCTGCCCGCCTCGCCGCGCAGCAGCGCCACACGCACAAGGCTTGTGACCGCGCCGGGCGGCTCGCCGAAGCGGTCTATGAGCTCGTCCAACACGTCGTCGGCGTCGGCCTCCGTGCGTATCAGCGCTATGCGGCGGTAGAGGTCCATGCGCTGCTCGCTCGAGGGCACGTAGCTCTCGGGTATGTTGGCGGAGACGGCGAAATCCGCCGTGGTATTCGCGCGCTTTTCAGGCTGGCCGCCGCGCTCCTCGATGACCGCCTCCTCAAGCAGCCGCAGGTACATGTCGTAGCCGACGTCGGTGAGGTGGCCGCTCTGCTCCGCGCCCAACAGGCTGCCCGCGCCGCGTATCTCAAGGTCGCGCATGGCTATGCGGAAGCCGGAGTTGAACTCTGCAAATTCGCGTATGGCCTCGAGGCGCTTTTCCGCGATCTCGCTCAGGGCCTTGCTGCGCCGGTATGTGAGGTAGGCGCTGGCCCGGCGCGCGCTGCGTCCCACGCGGCCGCGTATCTGGTGGAGCTGGGCGAGGCCGAGCTTGTCGGCGTCCTCTATTATGAGCGTGTTGACGTTGGGTATGTCTATGCCAGTCTCAATTATCGTGGTGCAGACGAGTATCTGTATGCTGCCCTCGGCCATGTCCTCCATTATGCGGCCTAACTGCTCGGAGTCCATCTTCCCGTGGGCGACGGCGACGGAGGCCCCGTCCATGAGCTCGGATATCTTAATGGCCGTGCGCTCTATGTTGTCCACGCGGTTGTGCAGGTAATATACCTGCCCGCCGCGGTCGAGCTCGCGGCGCATGGCGTCGCAGAGCACGCCCCAGTCGTGCTCCATGACAAAGGTCTGCACGGGAAGGCGCTCGAGCGGCGGCTCCTCTATGGTAGACATGTCGCGTATGCCGGAGAGGGCCATGTTCAGCGTGCGCGGTATCGGCGTGGCCGAGAGGGTGAGCACGTCTACCTGACGGCTGAGCTCCTTTATATGTTCCTTGTGCGAGACGCCGAAGCGCTGCTCCTCATCGACTACGAGCAGGCCGAGGTCCTTGAATTTTACGTCCTTCTGCAGCAGGCGGTGCGTGCCTATTATCAGGTCGCAGCGCCCCTCCGCAAGGTCGGAAAGAGACTTTTTTATCTGCGCGCTGCTGCGGAAACGGCTCAGTACCCCGATATTCACCGGATAGCCCGCGAACCTCTGCTCCGCCGTCTGGTAGTGCTGCTGCGCAAGGACCGTCGTCGGAACGAGTATGGCGGCCTGCTTGCCGTCGAGGATGCACTTCATAACGGCGCGCAGGGCCACCTCGGTTTTGCCGTAGCCGACGTCGCCGCAGAGCAGGCGGTCCATGGGCACGGGCTTTTCCATGTCCGCCTTTATCTCCTCGGTGCACCTGAGCTGGTCGCCTGTCTCCTCATATGGGAAGCGCTCCTCAAATTCCGTCTGCCAGGGCGTGTCCGGCGAAAAGGCGTAGCCCTTGAGCCGGGTGCGCTCGGCGTAAAGGGCGATGAGCTCCTTGGCGAGCTTTTTGGCCGCGGCCTTCGCGCGGGTCTTGCTGCGCTGCCACTCCGTGCCGCCCATTTTTGAGAGCTTTACGGGCCTGTCCTCGCCAGCGCCTATGTACTTGCTTACAAGGTCGAGCTGCGTGGCGGGGACGTACAGGCTGTCCCCTCCGGCGTAGGATATCTTTACGTAGTCCTTCTCCGCGCCGTCTACCGGCATCCGCACCACGCCGGCGAAGCGGCCTATGCCGTGGTGCTCATGGACCACAAGGTCGCCGACGGCGAGATCTGCGCAGGAACCAATGCGCTCGGTGTTGGCCGGGCGCTTTTTTGAGGCGCGGCGCTTTTTCTTAAAGCCGCTGCCGGCAATCTGCGTGTCCGTCAGCACGGCGAGGCGCAGGCCCGGATATTCTATGCCGGCCGAAAGGCTGCCCGTGGTCACCGTGCAGCTCCCGCGCGCCGGTATGGCGGAAAGGCGCTCCGCAAGGGCGCAGCGCACGCCCTTTTCGTCCAAAAGCCCGGAAAGCAGCTTTGCGCGGCGCATGTCCCCGGCCAGGACTACGACCGAGAAGCCGGCCCTCAGATAGCCGGAGATGTCCTCCGCCGCCTGCGAAGCGCTGCCTGCATAGCTCGGCAGCTGCTTTGCCCTGAGCACGTTTACGCTGCGCGGGTCAAAGGGATAGCGCACGGCGGTAAAGGAGTCCGCCATATAGAGCGGGAAGGCCCCCGCGCGGCGCAGGGCGGCGTCGTAGGGCAGGTAGTAGTCGTCGGCCTTCGAGCAGAGCCGCCCGGCGTTTACAAGGCCCGTGACGTCTTCGGAGACGCGCTTTATATAGGCCCTGGCGCTCTCGGCAAAGCGCGCCGGCTGGTCGAGCACCAAAACAGCGTTTTCGGGTATGTAATCAAAGGCGGAGGCAAAGCCCTCGTAGATAACGGAGAAATACCGGTCCGCGGCGGGCAGCTCGGCGCCGTTATTGAGCTTTTCAGCGTCCTCGCGCAGCACTTCGGCGAGGGTCTGGCCGGTCTCTCCGGCGCGGCGCTTCTCAGCGCGCGCGGCAAGGCGCTCCAGCTCGGCCGCCACGGCCCGGGCGCCGCCCTTCGCAAGCTGCGGCAGAGCCTCGGCCGCCGGGACTATGCGGCAGCGTTCCATATTCTCCGTGCGGCGCTGCGTGCCGGTGTCGAAAAAGCCCATGGAATCTATCTCGTCGCCCCAAAATTCCACGCGCACTGGCTGGGAATAGGCCGGGGAGAAAAAGTCCAGTATGCCGCCGCGGCGGGAAAACTGCCCAGGGCCCTCCACCTGCACGGCGCGGGAATAGCCGCAGCGCACAAGCGCGTCCTCAACGTCCTCCGGCGCGCATTCGCCCTTTGAGTCTATCTCAAAGGCGGCGCGGCGGAAGAGCTCCGGCGGCATTGCGCGCTGCAAAAGACCCTCGGCGGAGGCGCAGCAGACCGGCGCGCCGTCCATGAGCGCGGCAAGGGCGTTTATCCTGCGCTGCTCGGCCCCGCGCGAGGCCGCCTCGGCGTTATAGAGCGAGTAGTCGCGCCCCGTGAGCAGGACGCAGTCATCCCCCGTCAGGGAGGATATGTCCCGCGCGAGCGCCGCGGCGCCGCTCTCGTCCGGGCAGAGCACGACCACAGGCCGCGAATACTTTGAGCGCAGGGCTGCCGTCAGATGCGCCCTGTGCACCGCCGAAAGCCCTGAAATGAGCGCGGGAAGCCGCCCGCTCTCGTCCGGCGAGGGGAGGGCGGCGGCGTCCGGGTCGTCAAGTATGGATAGTGCGAGAACTCTTTCTTCATTCATAGCCAGACAATTATAACAGCATTGCCGGCCGAGTGCAATCGAAATGACGAAAGTGCTTTGCCGCGATACTATAATTCAATATAATTTCTTATATAGACAAAGGGCCAAAAATGGTTTATAATGTGTAGTCAGCAGCGGCAGCTTCGTCCTCTCCCTGAGGGCGTTTTTTATTGAATCGGCGAAGGGAGGATACACGTGGATTCTCTTGAAGAAATCTGGAAACAAATTTTGGATATAATAGCCAGGGACATCACTCCGACGGCGTACAACACCTGGTTTTCGGACTGTAGGGCTGTGGACCTCACGGACTGCAAGCTGGTCCTGCACACGAGCTCGGACTTCAAGCGCGGGATAATACTCGGCCGCTTTGGGGACACGATACGCGCCGCGCTCTACAACCTCTTCTCCTGCAGCTTCGACGTTGAGGTGCTGGCCGGGGACGAGCTTTTGGACTATGAAAAGGCCGGCGACCGCAAATCCCCGTACCCGGAGATGGACGGCTATAACTTTGACAACTTTGTCGTAGGCCCATCGAACAAATTTGCGCACGCGGCGGCCATAGCCGTGGCCAACAACCCCGGCAGGGTCTATAACCCACTGTTTATCTACGGCAACTCCGGCCTCGGCAAAACGCACCTGCTCCTCGCCATAGGCGAGAGGATACTGCGCGACCACCCCGAGTTTAAAATCGCATATCTGAAGGGCGACGACTTTACAAACGAGCTCATCCACTCCATCCAAACCGGCACGAGCGAGGAGTTCCGCGGCAAATACCGCAACATGGACCTGCTGCTCATGGACGACATACAGTTCATATCCGGCAAGATAAGCACGCAGGAGGAATTTTTCCACACCTTCAACAGCATCTATGAGGCCGGGCACCAGATAGTCCTCACCGCCGACCGGCCCCCGGTGGAGATGGCCACGCTCGACGACCGCATACGCACGCGCATAGAGGGCGGGCTGATGGCCGACGTGCAGCCGCCGGACATAGAGACGCGCACGGCCATAATCATAAACAAGGCCGCCGCGCTCGGCATAGTCCTGCCCAAGGATGTGGTGGACTACATAGCCGAGAACATAACGAGCAACGTAAGGCAGATAGAGGGCGTTGTAAAGCGCCTCACGGCGTACAAGGAGATACTTAACGACACCATAACGATAGGCTCCGTAAAGCGCGCCATAAAGGACGTCATACGCGTAGGCGCCTACATACCCACGCCGGAGGTCATAATCGAGGAGACGGCGAGGTACTACTTCCTCCAGCCCTCGGACCTGCGCGGCCAGCGCCGGAGCAAAAATACCGCAATGGCCCGCCAGGTGAGCATGTACCTCATGCGCAACCTCACAAACCTGTCCCTTGTGGACATAGGCAACCAGTACGAGGGCCGCAACCACTCAACCGTCCTGAGCTCCATACGCAAGGTTGAGGAGATGCTTAAATCAGACCCGGACATGGCCGCCACGGTGCGGGATATATCTTCGAACATAAATTCCCGCTCCTGAGGTTTTCCACCGCCGGATGTCGAAAGACGAAAACTTTTATGTTGAAAGCTGTTGACAAAATTTTTGCCTTATCCTGCCTGTTTGCTTCTGTTGAAAACCGGAGCCGGTTTTCAACACAGGTTTTTTCAGGCGTTGCGGGGCTTTGAGGCGGTTTTCAACATTCAACACCGCCTACTAAGGCTATTACTAAAATTATTCTTCCTGTACAGCTGCGCAGAGCGCGGAGAAGCCGGGAAGATAAGCCCAAGTCTCAAGGAGGACGAAAAAATGAAATTCACCTGCGAAAAGCACCTGCTTCAGGCGGCGGTCAGCGCCGCGTCCCGCGCCGCGAGCGCCCGCAGCTCCATCCCCGCGCTCGAGGGCCTGCTGGTCCAGGCCGGCGCCAACGTGCGCATCACCGGCTATGACCTGCGCAAGGGCATATACCAGACCGTCGAGGCCGATGTCTCCGAGCCCGGCAGCGCCGTAATAATGACCGCGAAGCTCTTAGGCGAGATGATGCGCGTTTTGCCCGACGGCATGGTCACTGTGGAGGTCGCCGACGGCGGAAAGACCACCATAAAGTGCGGCATGAGCGAATACTCCTTTATGAGCCTGCCGGAGAGCTACTACACCGAGCTCCCCGAGGCCGACTACTCCAACGCGATAAGCCTCAAGCAGAGCGAGCTTGCCGGGATCATAGACGAGACCATCTTTGCCGTCTCCACAAACGAGAGCCGCCCGGTGTACATGGGCAGCCTCTTTGAGCTCGAGGGCAACCGCCTGACCGTCGTAGCCGTGGACGGCTACCGCCTTGCGCTGCGCCGCGCGGAGGTCAGCGGCAAGACGGAGAGCGCGCGCTTTATTGTCCCCGGCAGCGTGCTGCAGGACGTGGCGAGGCTCTGCTCCAAGGGCGACGAGGCCGTTATGATAGACCTCGGCGAGAGGCATGTCTCCTTCTCCATGGGCGACACGGTGGTGTTCTCCAGGCTCTTAGAGGGCGACTTTCTCAACTACCGCAAGACCATACCTGAGAACTTCAGGTATAAGCTCGGCGTAAGCCGCGGGGAGATGCTCTCCGCCACGGACCGCGTCAGCCTTGTTGTTGACGAGACCGTCAAGAGCCCGATACGCCTCACCTTCTCCGACGGCGTCATAGACTTCAAGTGCAACACCTCTCTCGGCACGGCGAGGGATATCTGCACCTGCACCGGCGACGGCGGCGAGACCGAGATAGGCTTCAACGGCCGTTACCTGCGCGACGCGCTCAAGAACGCCCCCGCGGACGAGCTCACCGTCTGCATAAACTCCGGCAGCGCCCCCTGCGTCATAGTCCCCGCCGACGGGAACGATGGCTTTGTGTATATGGTGCTGCCCGTAAGGCTGGCCAAGTGATATGGAAAAGATAGAAATTACAGGCGAATTCATAAAATTAGACTCCTTTTTAAAGTTCTCCGGCCTGTGCGAGACCGGCGGAGAGGCCAAGCTCTGCGTCGAGGACGGCCTTGTCAGGGTAAACGGCGAGGTTTGCACCCAGCGCGGCAAAAAGCTCCGCCCGGGCGACACGGTAGAGTTGGATGGAACGGCCTTAGAGGTGGCGGGCGCATGATAGTCCGCCGCATCGCCCTGAACGGCTGGCGAAACTACGACTTTGAGAGCATTGACTTCTCCCCCGGCATAAACGTGATACGCGGGCGCAACGCCCAGGGCAAGACGAACCTGCTTGAGGCCGTGTACATGATGGCCGCGGGGCGGAGCTTCCGCAGCCGCTTTGACCGGGAGCTTGTGGGCTTCGGATTCAGCGCGGCGGAGATCCTTGCGGACATTGAGGCCGGCGGGCGGGAGCAGACCGTAAGGATAGTCATAAGCCCGGGCCGCAGGAAGCAGATAACGGTGAACTCCGTAAAGAAAAACGCCTCGGAGCTCGCCGGGACGATAAGCGCCGTGCTCTTCTGCCCCGAGGACCTTGCGATTGTGCGCGAGGGCGCGGCCGTGCGCCGCCGGCTCATGGACAACGCCATAAGCCAGCTCCGGCCCGGCTATGCCGCCATATTGGCGGATTACAACCGCATTTTGGAGCAGAAGAGCGCCATACTGCGCGATTATCACGAAAAGCCCTCGCTTTTGTATACGCTCGACGATTTTTCCGAGCGGCTGTGCCGGCTGTCGGCCAGGATAATCCGCTACCGCGCCTCGTTTGTGGACAGGCTGTGGAGGGCGACGGAGCCCATACACTTAGAGTTTTCCGGCGGCTGCGACAGCTTGAAGCTCAGCTACAAAACCGTTTCCACCGTGGCCGAGCCCTTCGCCTCAGAGCGGGAGATATACTATGCCGTCTGCGAGCACCAGGAGGAGCACCGCAGGGCCGAGTTGGAGAGCGGCCAGTGCCTCACCGGCGCGCACCGGGACGATATGGAGATAGAAATAAACGGCCGCAGCGCGCGGGTCTACGCCTCGCAGGGGCAAAAGCGCACGGCGGCGCTCTCCATAAAATTGGGCGAGAGGGAGATCCACCTCGACGAGACCGGCGAATACCCCGTGCTGCTGCTTGACGACGTGCTCAGCGAGCTTGACGTGCACAGGCAGGAGTTTGTGCTCAACCGCATCGGCGGCGGGCAGACGCTTATAACCTGCTGCGAGGACGACGGCATAACCGCCAGGACGGGCGGTCGGGTCATAACTGTGGACGGCGGAAAGGCGGTGAGCTGATGTATCTGAACATCGGCGGCGGCTTTGCCGTGCTCTATGAGGACATCGTCGCCGTATTGGACATGGATAACGCCACTTATTCGCGCGTCACGCGCGACATGCTCTACCTTGCCGAGAAAAACGGCGAGGTAATAAACGCCGCGGAGGACATACCGCGCAGCTTTTTGGTGTGCTCCGGCGGCGGCGGAAGGAAGATTTATTTGTCCGGCCTCTCAAGCGCCGCGATAGCGCGGCGCAGCGCCGGTTGACAGCAAAGGAAGGAACCTGATGTCAGAATTCAACGAGAAGATAACCCAGGAATACGACGCGAGCAAAATACAGGTGCTCGAGGGCCTCGAGGCCGTGCGTATGCGCCCGGGCATGTATATAGGCTCGACCAGCGCGAGCGGCCTGCACCACCTTGTCTATGAGATAGTCGATAACGCCATAGACGAGGCCCTGGCCGGCTACTGCACGCACATAGAGGTCACGATAGAGCCGGGGAACGTCATCTGCGTCTCGGATAACGGCCGCGGCA
This sequence comes from uncultured Oscillospiraceae bacterium, assembly GCA_944385815.1. GTDB lineage: Bacteria > Bacillota > Clostridia > Oscillospirales > Oscillospiraceae > Scatomorpha. The sequence goes on from CALWYQ010000035.1 coordinate 15,692, forward strand.
TACCCGTGGACATACAGGAGCAGACCGGCAAGCCCGCGCTTGAGGTCGTTTACACCGTGCTGCACGCGGGCGGCAAATTCGGCGGCGGCGGCTACAAGGTCTCCGGCGGCCTGCACGGCGTCGGCGCGAGCGTTGTCAACGCCCTTTCGGACTGGCTGGAGGTCAGCGTACACAAGAACGGAAAGATATATCAGATGAAGTTCTCCCGCGGCGAGATTACCCAGAGCATGCTTGTTGTGGGCAACACCGACCGCAGCGGCACCGTAGTGCGCTTCCACCCCGACCCGGAGATGTTCGACACCACGGACTTCGACTATGACACCCTCCATACCCGTATGCGCGAGCAGGCCTTTTTGAACGCCGGGCTGCGCATCACGACGGAGGACAGGCGGCCCGGCAGCGAGCAGAAGGACACGATGCACTATGCCGGCGGCATACGCGAGTTTGTAAGCTATATAAACCGCAACAAGACCGCCCTGCATGAGGACGTCATATACATGTCCGGCGAGCGAGAGGACTCCGAGTGCGAGATAGCAATGCAGTATAACGACGGCTATAACGAGACGCTTGTCTCCTTCGCCAACAATATACACACGCCGGAGGGCGGCATGCACGAGACGGGCTTCAAGGCCGCGCTCACCCGTGTGCTCAACGCCTATGGCAGGAAGATAAATATCTTCAAGGACGGCGAGAGCCTCTCCGGCGAGGACTGCCGCGAGGGCCTGACGGCCGTTATATCCGTAAAGCTCACAAACCCGCAGTTTGAGGGCCAGACCAAGGCCAAATTAGGCAACAGCGACATGCGCACGCTTGTTGACAGCGTTGTGAGCGACAAGCTTGAGCAGTTTTTGGAGGAAAACCCCGCCGTCGGCAGGATAATCATAGAAAAGGCCCAGACCGCCTCCAAGGCCCGCGAGGCCGCAAAGCGCGCAAGGGAAAACGTCCGCCGCAAGAACGCCCTCGAGGGCGCCACACTTCCCGGCAAGCTCTCCGACTGCAACGAGCGCGACCCGGCCCTCACCGAGCTGTATATCGTCGAGGGCGACAGCGCAGGCGGCAGCGCCAAAAATGGGCGCGACAGCCGCTTCCAGGCCATACTCCCGCTCTGGGGCAAGATGCTGAACGTGGAAAAGGTCCGCGAGGAGAAGGTCTATAATAACGACAAGCTCAATCCCGTCATAACCGCCCTCGGCGCCGGCCTCGGCGCGGACTTTGACATAAGCAGGCTGCGCTACCACAAGGTCATAATCATGGCCGATGCCGACGTGGACGGCAGCCATATCCGCACGCTGCTGCTGACCTTCTTCTTCCGCTACATGCGCCCGCTCATAGAGCAGGGCTATGTCTACGCCGCCGTGCCGCCGCTCTATAAGCTGACCCGCGGCAAGCAGAGCCGCGTGGCCTATTCAGACCCGGAGAGGGACAGAATAAGCGCCGAAATGCGCGCCGGGAATCCGAACGCAAAGATAGACATATCCCGCTTCAAGGGCCTCGGCGAAATGGACGCCCACGAGCTCTGGGAAACCACCATGAACCCGGAGACGAGGACCCTCAAGCGCATAGAGTTGGACGACGCCGTGAAGGCGGACGAGATATTCACCATACTGATGGGCGAAAAGGTCGAGCCCAGGAAGGAATTTATCGAGCAGAACGCGAGATATGTGGTGAACTTGGACGTGTGATTTTGCCCGGGCGGGCGCCCGTATGCTGAAATCACGATCCGCATTTTATAAAGGTGGTTAACAAATGGCCAAAGACTATAAACCCGAAGATATAATGTTCCCGGATCAGAAGATAGTCTCTTCCGAGATAGTCAGCGAGATGAAGTCGAGCTTTATCGACTACGCCATGAGCGTTATCGTCGCGCGCGCTCTGCCGGATGTCCGGGACGGGCTCAAGCCCGTGCACAGGCGCATACTCTACGCCATGTACGAGGACGGCCTGACCTCCGACAAGCCCTTCAAAAAATCCGCCACCTGCGTTGGCGACGTGCTGGGCCGCTATCATCCGCACGGCGACGCCTCGGTCTACGACGCCCTTGTGCGCCTTGCGCAGGACTTTTCCATGCGCTACCCGCTTATCGAGGGCCACGGCAACTTCGGCTCCGTGGACGGCGACCCCCCCGCGGCCTACCGATACACCGAGGCCCGCATGGCGAAGCTCTCCGACGAGATGCTGCGCGACCTTGAGAAGGACACCGTAGACTGGGATCCGAACTTTGACGAGAGCCGCCGCGAGCCCCGCGTGCTCCCGGCGCGCTTCCCGAACCTGCTTGTCAACGGCTCGAGCGGCATTGCCGTCGGCATGGCGACGAATATCCCGCCGCACAACCTCAGCGAGGTCATAAACGCCTGCATCTGCGTCCTTGACAACCCGGACGCGACGGTGAGCGAGCTCATGCAGTACGTAAAGGGCCCGGACTTCCCGACGAAGGGCATAATCATGGGCCGCAGCGGCATCCGCGCAGCCTACGCCACCGGCCGAGGCAAGATACTTGTCCGCGCCCGCACCGAGATAGAGGAGTACGGCCACGACCGCATCCGCATCATCGTGACCGAGCTGCCCTATCAGGTGAACAAGCGCCAGCTGGTCATGGCCATGGCCGACCAGGTGCGCGAAAAGCGTCTCGAGGGCATCTCCGGCCTGCGCGACGAGAGCGACCGCAACGGTATGCGCATAGTCATAGAGCTCAAGCGCGACGCGAACCCCCAGGTCGTGCTCAACCGGCTCTTCGCCCAGACGCAGATGCAGACGAGCTTTTCCGTCAACATGCTCGCCCTTGTCAACAGCGAGGACAACCAGCGCACGCCGAAAATACTCAACCTGCGCCACATAATCGACGAGTACCTCAAGTTCCAGGAGGAGCTCATAGTCCGCCGCACCAGATACGACCTCAAAAAGGCCCGCGAGCGCGCGCATCTCCTTGAAGGGCTTATTATCGCCCAGGACAATATTGACGAGGTCATAAAAATAATCCGCGAGAGCTATGACGACGCGAAGGAAAACCTCATGCGCCGCTTCGCCCTCGACGAGGTACAGGCCCAGGCCATACTCGACATGCGCCTGAAGGCCCTGCAGGGCCTCGACCGCGAGAAGTTAGAGAAGGAATACGCCGAGTTGGAGGCGCGCATAGCCTATTTTGAGGGCCTGCTCGCCGACCCGGAGAAGATAAAGGCCGTGCTCAAGGACGAGCTGGCCGCCGTGCGGGACAAATTCGGCGACGGGCGCAAGACGGAAATCCAGGACATCGAGGACGAGATAGACATAGAGGACCTCATAGAGGAGGAGAAGTGCGTCTTTACCCTGACGCATACGGGCTATATAAAGCGCCTGCCCGCCAGCGAGTACCGCGCCCAGGGCCGCGGCGGCCGCGGCGTCAAGGGCATGTCCACCCGCGAGGAGGACTATGTAGAGACCGTGTTCACCGCCTCTACGCACGACAATATCCTCTTCTTCTCGAGCTTCGGCCGGGTATATCAGCGCAAGGGCTATCAGATACCCGAGGCCGGACGCGCCGCCAGGGGCACGAACATAGTCAATATCCTGCCCACGGAGGCCGGCGAGCGCATAGTCTGCATGCTGCACCAGCGCGAGGGGGCGAAGTTCCTCTTCCTCTCCACGGCAAACGGCACGGTCAAGCGCATGAGCCTCGAGGCCATACGCAACATCCGCAAAAACGGCATACGCGCGCTGAACATAGACGAGGGCGACGAGCTTATCTCCGCCGTGCTCACCGACGGGCAGAGGAACATCCTGCTCGCCACGCGCGACGGCTACGCGATATGCTTTGACGAGAACGACGCGCGGCCCATGGGGCGCGACGCCGTGGGTGTGCGCGGCATAAAGCTCCGCGAGGGCGACCGCGTTATAGGCGCGCTGCCCGCCATCCCCGGCGCGCAGGTGCTGAGCATAACCGAAAACGGCTACGGCAAGCGCACCGCGACGGAGGAATATCTCCGCGGCGGCGAGGAGGCCGGCCCGCAGAAGCGCGGCGGCATGGGCCTCAAGAGCTATAACGTCACCGACAAGACCGGCTGCGTATCCACCGTGCGCACCGTAAAGGGCGGGGAGGACGTGCTGCTTGTCGCCGACGACGGCACAATAATCCGAACCAACGTTTCCGGCGTCTCCGTGCTCGGCAGGGCCACCCAGGGCGTGCGGATAATGCGGCCCAACGAGGGCGCGCACGTCATATCTGCCGCGCTCACCGAGCCCGAGGATAACGAGGACGGCGAGGATGGGCTCCCCGGCGATGGCGGCGCGGTCACGGAGGAAGAATGAAGTCCGTAACTGTATATACCGACGGGGCCTGCTCCGGGAACCCGGGCCCCGGCGGCTGGGCCGCGGTGCTCAGCTATATGGGCCATGAAAAGGAGCTCTCCGGCGGCGAGGCCGCCACGACCAACAACCGCATGGAGCTCTCCGCCGTGATAGCCGCCCTCTCCGCGCTCAATGAGCCCTGCGCCGTTACGCTGTACACGGATTCGCAGTACATAGAGCGCGCCATAAACGAGCGCTGGCTCGATTCCTGGAAAAGGCGCGGCTGGCGGCGCAAGGACGGGCCGGTAAAAAACCTTGAGCTCTGGCAGGAGCTTGACCGCCTGCTCGGCGTGCATGAGGTCAGCGTACACTGGGTAAAGGGGCACGCGGACAATGAGATGAACAACCGCTGCGACGCGCTGGCCGTGGCGCGGCGGGACGAGTATGCGGGAATGGAGGGATAAAATGGGCAAAAAACGTCAGAAAAGCGACCTTGGCGAGTTTTTTTCCTTCTTTCGGCCGCATATGAAGCTTTTTCTTATGGACATGGGCTGCGCCGCGACAGCCGCGGTCATAGACCTGGTCTTTCCCTATGTCTCGCGCATGAGCATGACGCGGCTGCTGCCGGAGCGGCTGTTCGGCGCCTTTTTTGCCGTCATGGCCATTATGATATTAGCCTATGTGCTCAAGGGCGTGTGCTACTACTTTATAACCGTCCTCGGCCACCGCATGGGCGTCTATGTAGAGGCGGACATGCGCCGCGCCGCCTTCAACCACATACAGCGCCTGAGCTTCAGCTTCTTTGACCACAACCGCACCGGCGCGCTTATGAGCCGCATAACGAGCGACCTCTTTGAGATAACGGAGCTTGCCCACCACGGGCCGGAGGACATACTCATATCCGGCCTCACCATAGTCGGCGCGCTCGCGGTCATGTTCACGATAGAGTGGCGCCTCGCCCTTGTGCTGGCCATAACCCTGCCCGTGCTCATAGCCTTTACGCTCTCGCGCCGGGTCAGGATGAAAAAGGCGAACCTTGAGGTAAAGCGCAAGACCGCGGAGATAAACTCCGCCATAGAGAGCGGCATCTCCGGCATACGCACGGCCAAGGCCTTCGCCAACGAGCGCGCCGAGGACGAGAAATTCGTCGCCGCCAACGAGAAGTATAAATCCGCGAGGAAGGAATACTTCAACGCCATGGGCGGCTTCCAGAGCGGCATGGAGTTCACAACAAGCGTCATGCAGGTGCTGGTCATAGCGGCGGGCGGCTTTTTCATCATGCGCGGCGAGATGGACTACGTCGACCTTGTGACCTTCTCGCTCTACGTCTCCACCTTTGTTACCCCTGTGCGCAAGCTGGCCGCATTTTCAGAGACCTATATGCAGGGTACGGCGGGCTTCTCCCGCTTCCTTGAGCTCATGCGCACCGAGCCCGAGATAAAGGACAGCCCCGGCGCGGGCGAGCTCAGGGACGTCAGGGGCGCCGTGGAGTACAGGAACGTCGGCTTCCGCTACGGCGAGGATAAGCCCTGGGTGCTTCGAGGCATAAGCCTCTCCGTCGCCCCCGGCGAAAAGCTGGCCGTTGTCGGCCCGAGCGGCGGCGGAAAGACCACGCTCTGCCAGCTGCTCGAGCGCTTTTACGACGTCAGCGAGGGCGCCGTGCTTGTGGACGGGCAGGATGTACGCTCCGTAACGCAGGAGTCGCTGCACCGCTGCATAGGCATCATACAGCAGGACGTCTTTATCTTCGCCGGCACGATAAAGGACAATATCCGCTACGGCCGGCCCGAGGCCACGGATGCGGAAATTATCGCCGCCGCCGTGCGCGCGGAGATACATCAGGACATTATGAGCATGCCCGACGGCTACGACACCTTTGTCGGCGAGCGCGGCGTCATGCTCTCCGGCGGGCAGAAGCAGCGTCTGAGCATAGCCCGCGTGTTCCTTAAAAACCCGCCGATACTTGTCATGGACGAGGCTACAAGCGCGCTTGACTCCGTAACCGAGCAGCGCATACAGCAGAGCCTCGACTCCCTCGCAGCCGGCCGCACAAGCATAATAATCGCCCACCGCCTGAGCACAATACGCGGGGCGGACCGCGTGGCCGTGATCGAGGACGAGCGCATAGTGGAGTTAGGCGCGCCCGGCGAGCTCCTGGAGAAGGGCGGCGAGTTCTCAAAGCTCTGGAACTCCCAGTTCAAATAAGCAAAACCCGGAAAGGAAAACACCATGTCTATCTACCACATTGAACGCGGCGGCCACGCCGACATGAAGCGCGTCTATCCGATGATGACCTTTGACTTCCACAAATGGGAGCTGCCCGGCCACCTTGAATTCCAGCGCGCCATGCTCCGCGGCTGCGAGCTGCTGCTGCTCAAGGACGCGCAGAATATCGAGTGCGGCTACGCCGTCATGCTCAGGCACAGGCTCGGCGGCTACGCGCTCTTAGGCTGGCTCGGCGTCTATCCGCATGTGCGCGGCAATGGCGTCGGCGGCGAATTTTTGAGCCTTATACGCGAGTATTACGCCGGCTGGAACGGCATAATCTTAGAGGTCACCGAGTACCCGGAGCTCGAAAAGGCCGTAAAGCTGCACAACTTCTACCAGCGCAACGGCTATTCCGACATCGACTGCCGTTATAAGCTCGCCGGCAGGGACTGCGCGCTTATGTACCTGCCCATAGACGGCCCGAAGGACATAAGCCCGATAATTGGGACCGTAATGCGCGGCGTCTACGCCTGCCTTGTCTCCGAGCCCGCGCTCTGGCGGTATATAAGCATAGAAAAGGACTGAGCCCGGCGCAAAACGCCCGCCCCATTGGGGCGGGCGTTTTGCTTTCCGGGCGCCGGGCATCTCAGATCTTCTTTCCTATAATACTGCTCGCGCCTATAAGTATGGCCGGCTGGAGGGCGAGCATGACGCCGGTTATTATCGCGGGCAGGGTGTAGTCTAAGATGATGAACACAACCGTTGCGAGGCCGAAGAGGAACATGTCAACCCCGCAGACAAGATAGCCGGCGCGGTATTTTATCTGCACGTTGCGCTCGTCCGTGAGCTCTATCTCAAAGCTCTCGTCCTTCTTTGCCTGCCTGTCGTACCAGAGCTGCACATAGCTCACGCCGAACACCGCCCCAAAGGCGCAGGCAAGCCCCACGTCGGCGCTCTTTGGCAGGCCTGCAAAGGCTATCAGCAGCAGCATGACCGCGCAGGCTGCGTAGCCGAGGTACCAGAGCTTAGTCCGGTTCTTCTTCATAGATAAATACCTCCTCAATGCTCAGGCCAAAATAGCGCGCTATTTTGAAGGCCAGCGTTATCGACGGGTTGTAGCGCCCGTTTTCAAGCGAGCCTATGGTCTGGCGCGATACGCGCAGCGCCCGCGCCAGCTCGTCCTGATTGAGCCCGCACTCGCGCCGCAGCTCCTCCAGGCGGTTTTTCATACGCAACACCTCTTATGGAAAGCTTGCTTTCCATAGCCAATATAACACAGGCCGCGCCGGATGTCAAGCACGCTTTCCATTTTTGCCGTTAAAAAAGGCTCCGGACAGCGAAAGGCCCGCCGGATCTCCCGACGGACCTTTTCGTGCGCGAACGCTCAGTTCATGGCGTTGAGCTTCTGGGTCATGCTGCTCTTCTTGTGCGCGGCATTGTTCTTGTGGATGAGTCCCTTGGCCGCGGCGCGGTCGACGGACTTGACAGCAACTTTATAGGTGCCGGCAGCTGCCTCCTTGTTGCCCTCGGCGACTGCCGCGTCGAACTTCTTTATGACGGTCTTGAGCGCGGTCTTCTGCGCGCGGTTGCGGGCGTTCTCCACCTTGCTCTTGGCGTCACGCTTCATGGCGGACTTGATATTGGGCATGTTTCCTTGCCACCTCCTCCTATAAAATTACGTGTTCAACACGCTCGGACTGTTATTATACTATTATTGCCGCCAAAAATCAAGCTCTTTTTGCTTCTCCGGGCGAGGAAATGTATAAAAAGCTCCGTACTGCGGAGAATATACCTTATCTTGTGCCCGAGGGGGAACGCAACACTATGGCTGGAATTTTTCGCAGCGACCTCGCCGTGGAGCAGCACGAAAGGCTCGGCGCCGGGCGGCTCGAGGGCGTCAGTGCCGAGGCGCATGAGGAGGACGGCTGCCGCGTGGAGACGGTTGAAATACTGGACGAACGCGGGGCAAGAGAGTTATGTAAACCGACTGGCAGGTATATCACTGTTTCCGCCGCGCGGCTGTTAGCCAGGGAGAAGGCCGCGTTTGAGATGAGCGCCCAGCTGCTTGCGCGCCTGCTTCGCGGACTGCTGCCGTCGCCGGGAGGGCTTACGCTCGTAGCCGGGCTTGGCAATGCATCCATGACGCCGGATTCGGTAGGGCCGCTTGCCGCGGAATATGTCATCGCCTCGCGGCATCTCAAGGCTGTGGGCGGCTTTGACTGCCTCTCCCCCGTCTGCGTTGTCCGCCCCGGCGTGCTCAGCGCCACCGGCATTGAGAGCGCCGAGCTTGTCCTCAGCGCCGCCGCGCGGGTGTCCCCCGCGCAGGTCATCGCCGTGGATGCGCTCGCTGCCGCGTCGATAGAGAGGCTTTGCACCACGGTGCAGCTCTCCGATTCCGGCATAGTCCCCGGCTCCGGCGTCGGGAACAACCGCGCCGCGCTCAATCGCGACACCCTCGGCGTGCCGGTTATAGCGCTCGGCATACCGACCGTCGTGGATGCGGCAAGCTTTTCCGAGCAAGAGATGGCTAAGGGCATGTTCGTCACGCCGCGGGACATAGATGACAGCGTCCGGACGCTCTCCAAGTTAGCGGGCTACGCCATAAACCTCGCCCTGCACGAGCAGCTCAGCATCGCGGACATCGACATGCTGAAGGCATAGTTTCACGTGAAACATGAAAGCCTGCGCTGTTTCACGTGAAACATGTTGAATGGGCGCGCGGCATATGATATAATGTCGGCACAGAAAAGAGGGATGGTATGGGCAAGATAATCGCCGTCGCCAACCAGAAGGGCGGCGTAGGCAAGACAACAACCTGCATCAACCTCTGCGCGGCCCTCAAAAAGCGCAACCGGCGCGTTCTGCTGGCTGACTGCGACCCTCAGGGCAACAGCACATCGGGCATGGGCGTCAGCAAGGACAGGCTGCCGAACATCTATGACCTGCTGATACGCGGCACAGCGCTCAGCGAATGCGTGGCCGAAACGCCGTACGGCGACGTCCTTCCGGCGAACCGCGAGCTCTCCGGCGCCACGGTGGAGCTTGTGGATATGGAGTCGCGGGAATTTGTGCTCAAAACGGCGCTTCTCCCCGCGCGCGAGCAGTACGATTACATATTGATTGACTGCCCGCCCTCGCTTGAGCTACTGACGGTTAACGCGCTTGCCGCCGCTGACAGCGTGCTGATACCCGTTCAGTGCGAGTATTACGCCTTAGAGGGCATTACAGACCTGATGCAGACGATAAAGCTGACGAAGCGCGCGCTGAATCAGCAGCTGATGGTGCAGGGGATAGTCCTGACGATGTACGACTCGCGGACGAATTTCTCCGACCAGGTCGCCGCGGAGGTGGAAAAATTCTTCGGTAACAGCGTTTACAAAACGCGCATTCCGCGCGCCGTGCGCATAGCGGAGAGCCCGAGCCACGGTATGCCGGTGATAAAATACGACAGGATGTCGCGCGGGAGCAGGGCCTACCTGCACTTAGCGGACGAGTTTTTGAAGAGGGAGGAGTGACATGTCAGCCAAAAAAGGACTTGGAACCGGCCTCAACGCCCTCTTCGGAGAGATGGAGGACAGGGACGAGGAGGCCGTGCGCATGCTGCCGATATCGCGCGTAGAGCCGCGCGCGGAGCAGCCGCGCGCGAATTTTGACGAGGCGAGCCTCGGAGAGTTGGCCGAATCGCTGAGCGAATACGGCATGATCCAGCCGATAACGGCCCGCCGCCTCGAAAACGGCTACTACCAGATAATCGCCGGCGAGCGCCGCTGGCGCGCCGCGCGCCTCGCGGGGCTGAAGGAGGTGCCCGTGCGCGTCGTCGAGGCGGACGACAGGCTCGCGACGGAGCTCGCCCTGGTGGAGAACCTCCAGCGCGAGGATTTGAACCCCGTTGAAGAGGCGCAGGGCTACAGGACACTGCTCGAGGTCTACGGCCTTTCACAGGAGGAGGCCGCGCGCCGCGTGGGGAAGTCCCGCCCGACGGTGACGAACGCGCTGCGCCTTCTCACCCTCGCGCCGGAGGTGCAGCAGTTTGTGGAGCAGGGCCTGCTCTCGGCCGGGCACGCGCGGGCGCTTGTGAGCGTGAAGCCGGACGAAAAGCAGATAGAGGCCGCGCGCGCCGTGATAGCAAACGGCTATTCGGTGCGGAGGACGGAGCAGCTGGCCGCGCAGCTGATGCGTGAGCCGAAGGAGCCGAAGGCGGAGGACGGCATCCATGTCGACTACGCCGCTGAGGTCACAAAGCGCCTTGAAAAGGCGCTCGGCCGCAAGGTGAAGCTCACCGAGCAGGGCCGGCGCGGGCGCATAACGCTTGAATACTACGACGCGGACGACCGTGAAAGGCTGATAAACCAGCTGGCCGCGCTTGAAAACAAATGATTTGAGAGGATAAGACATGCTTGATATAAAATTTGTCCGGGAAAATCCGGAGGCCGTAAAGGAAAACATAAAGAAGAAGTTCCAGGACGAGAAGCTGCCCCTTGTAGACGAGGTCATAGAGCTGGACGCGAGGGCGCGCGCCGCCATAACTGAGGCCAGCGAGCTGAGGGCCCAGCGCAACTCCCTCTCCAAGGAGGTAGGCAAGCTGATGGGCCAGGCGAAGAAGGACCCGGGCAAGCTTGCCGAGGCCGAGGAGATAAAGGTGAAGGTCAAGGCCCAGGCCGAGCGCCTTGCCGAGTTGGAGGCCCAGGAGGCCGAGCTCAACGAAAAGGTGCGCGAGATCATGCTGCGCATCCCGCAGATGATAGACCCGAGCGTGCCGATAGGCCCGGACGACAGCCACAATGTTGAGGTGCAGCGCTTCGGCGAGCCGAAGGTGCCCGACTTTGAGATACCCTACCACACCGAGATAATGGAGCGCTTCAACGGCATAGACCTTGACAGCGCCCGCCGCGTCGCCGGCAACGGCTTTTACTACCTCATGGGCGACATAGCCCGCCTCCACGAGGCCGTGCTTGCGCGGGCGCGCGACTTTATGATAGACAAGGGCTTCACCTACGTCATCCCGCCCTTTATGATACACGGCGCCGTTGTCGAGGGCGTTATGAGCTTCCCCGAGATGGACGCCATGATGTACAAGATTGAGGGCGAGGACCTCTATCTGATAGGCACCAGCGAGCACAGCATGATAGGCCGCTTTAAGGACCAGATTTTAACAGAGGACCAGCTCCCCGAGACGCTCACCAGCTATTCCCCCTGCTTCCGCAAGGAAAAGGGCGCGCACGGCCTTGAGGAGCGCGGCGTCTACCGCATACACCAGTTTGAAAAGCAGGAGATGATAGTCGTCTGCCGGCCGGAGGAGAGCATGGACTGGTACGAGAAGCTCTGGCGCTACTCGGTCGAGCTCTTCCGCAGCTTCAACATACCCGTCAGGCAGTTGGAGTGCTGCTCCGGCGACCTCGCAGACCTGAAGGTCAAGAGCTGCGACATCGAGGCCTGGAGCCCGAGGCAGCAGAAATACTTCGAGGTCTGCTCCTGCTCGAACCTCGGCGACGCCCAGGCGCGCAGGCTCAAGATCCGCGTCCGCGGCGCCGACGGCAGGCTCTACCTCGCGCACACGCTCAACAACACCTGCGTTGCGCCGCCGCGCATGCTTATCGCCTTCCTTGAGAACAACCTCAACGCCGACGGCTCCGTCGATATCCCGGATACCCTCCGCCCGTATATGGGAGGCAAGGAAAAGCTTATCCCGGTAAAATAATCAGGCATAGGAAAGCCGCCCCAAGGCCGGGGCGGCTTTTGCCGCGCTTATTGACACTTTCTCAAAATCTGTGCTATAATTGAGAAAGCTCCGTCATAATAGCTTGAATCAGCCGGATGAATCGCGAAGGATTTGAGCAATATGACATGACAGCTGTAAAGCTGAATATATGGCAAAGGGGGTTGGATGCTGTGAGGATAGCTGTTTGCGACGACAACGAGATACAGAGGGATATAACCCTGCAAACGGTGCGCGAGTACCTGCTCGAGCTGGACGACGGCTCGACGATAGACACCTATTCGTCCGGGCGCGAGCTTGTGGCTGCGGTGGAGCAGGGCGGCGCCTATGACGTGTACATTATGGACATCATCATGCCGGATTTTGACGGCATCGAGACCTCTAAGGAGCTGCGCTCGATGAGCCCGACGGGCGAGATAGTGTTTTTGACGAACTCTAACGAGTACGCGGCGGACAGCTACGGCGTCGGCGCGCTTTACTACCTGCTCAAGCCCATAGACAAGCGCAAGCTTTATAACGTCCTCCAGCGCGCGGCGGACCGGCTGCGCCGCATGGAGAAGGCGGGCATGCTGGTCACGACGCGCACGGGCGTGCGCCGGGTGCTCTTCCAGAACATAATCTACGCCGAGCGCTGCGGGCGGATAATGCGCCTGCACTGCCTTGACGGGGACTTCGACACCGTCTCCCTGCGCGATTCGTTCAAGGCCGCCGTCGCGCCGCTGCTGACGGACACGCGCTTTTACCTCTGCGGGGCGAGCTATGTGCTGAATTTGCAGCACGTCGTCGGCGTAAGGGAGCGCGAGGCGACGCTTGATAACGGCGTGAGGCTGACGCTGCCGAGGGCCTGCGCCGCGCCCTTCCGCACGGCCTGGTCGGATTTCTGGATAGCCGGGCGGGACGAATACCCGCAGCCGGCGGACGGCTGAAAAAAGCGCCGGAATGGGCAAAATTGCCCTTGAAATCCGGGCCATACCTGAGTATAATACGATACTGCCGCCCGTCCGGGGCGGCAGTAATTCGTTTCAGGGGTCGGGATAATATGGTCAGGTCCATAGCCTCGCGCTGCTTTGCGGCGGCGCGCAGGGAGGTTGTGCTGAGCGCTGCTATCGCCCTCGCGCTGCTCTCGGCGCTGATTGTGCCGCCGAGCGGGGCGTATATAGCATACATAGACTGGGACACCCTCGCGCTGCTCTTCTCGCTCATGGCGGTGATGAAGGGCTTTCAGCAGGCCGGGGTTTTCGTCTGCCTTGCGAACAGCCTGCTCGGCCGCGTGGGCGGCACGCGCTCGCTTCTGTCCGTGCTGGTGTTCCTGCCCTTCCTCACGAGCATGGTGGTCACGAACGACGTCGCGCTTATAACCTTCGTGCCCTTCGCGCTTGTGGTGCTGCGCATGGCGAGGCAGGAGCGGCTTGTCGTGCCGACGGTGGTAATGCAGACCCTCGCGGCGAACCTGGGCAGCATGCTTACGCCGATGGGCAACCCGCAGAACCTATACCTCTACGCCAAGAGCGGCATGAGCTTCGGCGCGCTGTGCCTTCTGATGCTGCCCTATGTGCTCATCTCCGCCGCCTGCATAGGCGCGATGATAGTCCTGCGCCGCACCGCGCCGGTGGAGAGCGTGGCCGTGCCGGTCAAATTGGCCGGGCGGCGGCAGATAGCCGTGTACGCCGCCGGCTTCGGGCTGTGCCTGTTGGGGCTTTTCGGCCTTGTGAGCCCGCTTGTGATTGCGGCGCTGATAGCGGCCTGGCTGCTCTGCTTTGACCGCAGGCTGCTCGGGGCCGTGGACTATTCGCTGCTCGGTATCTTTGCCGCCTTCTTTATATTCATCGGCAACATCTCCGGCATAGAGCTCTTCCGCGGCTTTATAAGCGGGGTGCTCAACGGGCACGAGGAGCTTGTGGCCGTACTGGCGAGCCAGATCACAAGCAACGTCCCCGCGGCGCTGCTGCTCAGCGGCTTCACCGAGAGCTGGACGGAGCTGATAGTCGGCTGCAATATCGGCGGGCTCGGCACGCTCATAGCCTCGATGGCGAGCCTCATCTCCTACAAGGCCGTCACCCGCGAGTACCCGGAGCAGAAGGGCAGGTATTTTGCAAGCTTCACGGTGTCCAACGCCGTGCTTTTAGCCGTGCTTTTAGCGGCGAGCTATATAATAATGTAAAATGACCCCGGGGGCTCAGAGCCTCCGGGGCCGGTTTATTTTGCGATAAGCTCGCCCGTGCGGTAGAGCTCAAGGAGCTCGCTCAGGGCGGCTATGCGGCGGCGGAGCGTCGCGCCCTCGTCGGAGTCGGCGATATAGCGCCGGCGCGGGAATTCCTCAATCGAGACGCTGTCGCTTTCTATATCGGCGTTGTCGCTGAGGACCCGGGCCACGCCCTCAAAGGGGCGGTGGCTCTTGAGGCGTATGCCGTGGGAGCTGTAGATGAGCGTGTAGCCGGCGATGCCGGTGGTCTTTTGATAGGCCTTGCAGAAGCCGCCGTCTATCACGAAGAGCCTGCCGCCGGCCTTTACGGGCTTTTCGCCCTTGACGGCCTTTACGGGCGTGTGCCCGTTTATGATGTGCCCGCTGTCCGGGTCGAGGCCGAACTCGGCGAGGATCATCCGGGCGGTGTCCTCATTGTCCCAGAACCTGAAATAGGGGTTGCGCGGCTCGGCCCAGGTGTCCTTATCGTCCACCATGGCTCTCTCAAAGGTGTGAAAGACCCTGCCGGAGAAGGGGCTGTCGTTCCCGCACCAGAGGTACCACATCATGTCGAGGGCGCCCTCGTCGCCGCGCACCCAGGCGCTTTTGACAACGGCGTCGGCGTAGTCCATCAGGGCCTTGCCGGAGTACCAGCGCCCGCCGTGGCGGACCTTGGCAAATTTGCCGTCGGCGGTGAGGGGGATGCAGCCGTGGAAGAGCAGGTTGCCGTTGCAGACAAGGTAGGTGCTGCCCCGGCGGTAGATAAAGTCGAGGTGGCGCCTGAGCGGCTGGCTCTCGCGGAAGGCGGAGACGTATTCCTCAACCAGAGCTGCCTCCTCGGGCGTGAGGGCGTAGGGCTCGCCGGGGTTTACCGTCGGCAGATTCGTGGTGTTGAGCGGGTAAACGCCGCTGTCAAGGCTGACCGTCCAGTCCCGGTAGTTGATGCGGTTGAGCATAAGCCGGTCGTTCATGCCGTAGCCCGGGTGGCGCAGTATCACCTGCCCCTCAAGCTTGAAGCCGAGGACGGATAGGGCCAGCTTGCGCGCCTCCTGCCCGGCGGAGCCGTAGACCCGCTCGCAGAACTCGCCGAGGGCGCGCAGGGAGACGCCGTAGCGGCGCTCGAGCGTCATCTCGTTGCCGTAGTCGCAGGTTATGCGCAGCACGGTGAATATGCAGGCCGGGCTGCCCGCCGCCGCGCCGAGCCAGAGTATGTCGTGGTTGCCCCACTGTATGTCCATGCGCCGCTGCCGCATCAGCGTTTCGATTATGCCGGCCGGGTCCGGCCCGCGGTCAAAGATGTCGCCCACAACGTGCAGCCTGTCCACGGCGAGGCGCTTTATGAGCAGGGCGAGGGCGCCGATGACGCTGTCGGCGGAGCCGGTGGAGATTATGCTGTCGAGTATCGTGTCGTGGTAGCGGTGCTGGTTTGCGTCCTCGTCGCGCTGGATGTGCAGCAGCTCGTCGAGCACGAACTCCCAGCCGGCGGGCATGGACTCGCGCACGTAGGCGCGGGTGTACTTGCTCGAGAGCGTCTCGGCCAGCAGGCAGAGGTCCTCGAGCGCGCAGCGCAGGCGCTGCGGCGTGAGCTCGCCGCGCTCGCGCAGGGCGGCCAGCTCCTCGCGCGGGTAGTAGATTATCGAGCAGAGCGCCCGGCAGGCGCCCTCGCCGCGCTTTTCCTCAAAGAGGTTGCGGACCTTTTCAAGGATGACGCCGGAGCAGTTGTTGAGTATATGCCTCACCGCGCCGCTCTCGCCGTGCAGGTCGCTGATGAAGTGCTCCGTGCCCTTCGGGAGGGCGAGTATGGCGTCGAGGTTGATTATCTCCGAGCATACCGCGGCCTCATTGGGGTATTTTTCCGAGAGCAATTCGAGGTATTCGCGCGTAAATTCGCCCATAAGCGTGACCTCCGTTGTAGTTATGCTTTAATATAACACGCCGCCTGTCCGGCTTTCAACAAAATCTGCGTAAAATCACAGCAGCGCGCCGAGGGTTACGGCGTTTATCAGCATGTGGTAGGCGATTGGCGCCCAGATGCTGCCCGAGCGCTCATAGCACCAGTTCAGGGCCGCGGCGCCGGGGATGTACGCGGCGCAGTAGATAAGCTGCGAGAGCCCGCCGGAGGGGATGTACTGCCAGACGTGGTAGAGGCTGAAGGCGAGCAGGCTGACTATCCAGGCCGCGGCGCGGCTCTTGGTGCGCAGCGCGCCGAACACAAGCCCGCGGAAGAGCACCTCCTCCACTATCGGGGCCATAAAGACCGTCATCGCGCGCAGCTTGCCGAGCCCCTGCGGGGCCATGCTCAGGAGCGTCTCGTTGTTGGGCGCGCTGCCGAGGCCGGGCACGGCGAGCTCCATAAGCGAATTTATGACCATGCTCAGGCCCAGCTCGATGACAAAGGCCATGGAGACGCAGAGCAGGAAATTGGCCGGGAAGTCGAGCGCCGCGTCAAACCCGGCGCGCAGGAAGCGCATGCAGAAGATGAACACAAAGGCGAGGCCGAGGGCATAGTATATGAGGTTTACGTCCACGCCGCTGAGGCCCGGGATGAGCAGCGGCAGGTAGGGCAGCGTCAGCGGCAGGGCAAAGACGTGTATAAAAAGGTAGCACAGCGCGGCGACGCGCTCGCCCGGGCGCATGAGGTCCGTAAAGCTGAAGCGTATGGTTTTGCGTTCCTTATTCATTGAGCTTCCTCTGTAATTCGTATAACAGGTTCATGGCCTCTATGGGCGTGAGGGCCTCTATATTGGCCGAGCGCAGGCGGCCGACCACCTCGTCGGCCGCGGCAGAGGCAAAGCTCAGCTGCCCCTCGCCCTCGGGCTCCGGGGCCTTTGCCGGCTCCGTCCGCGCATGGGCGCTGAGCTCCTCGAGGCAGGCGCGCGCCCGGGAAACGACGGAGGCGGGCACGCCGGCGAGGGCCGCGACCTCGATGCCGTAGCTCTCCTCCGCCGCGCCGCGGACTATGCGCCGGAGGAAGATCACCCCGCCGCCCTGCTTTCGCGCGGTGATGTAGTAGTTGCGCACGCCGTCTATGCTGCCCTCGAGCGCGGTGAGCTCGTGGTAGTGTGTGGCGAGCATGGTCTTGGCGCCGAGGCGGCGCCTGTCGGCGCAGAACTCGAGGACGGCGCGCGCTATGGCTATGCCGTCATAGGTTGAGGTGCCTCGGCCGATCTCGTCAAGCAGGATGAGGCTGCGCTTCGTGGCGTTTTTGAGTATGGAGGCGACCTCGCTCATCTCGAGCATAAAGGTGCTCTGCCCGCTTGTAAGGTCGTCGCTTGCGCCTATGCGCGTAAAAACCCTGTCAACGATGCCGATCGTGGCGCTTTTTGCCGGGACGAAGGAGCCCATCTGGGCCATGAGCACGATGAGCGCGGTCTGGCGCATATAGGTGCTTTTGCCGGCCATGTTCGGGCCGGTGATGATGGCGAGGCGGTCCGCGCCGCAGTTGAGGCGCGTGTCGTTGGGCACAAAGCGCGTGTCCTTCTGCATGAGCTCAACGACGGGGTGGCGGCCCTCGCGTATGTCTATCTCGCCGCTGTCGTCCACCTCGGGGCAGACGTAGCCGTTGCGCACGGCGGCCTCTGCGAGTGAGCAGACGGCGTCTAACTCGGCGACTGTGTCGGAGGTGTCCTGCACGCGGTTGATTTTGCCGGCGACCCTCGCGCGCAGCTCGCAGAAGAGCCGGTATTCTATCTCGCATATACGCTCGCGGGCGGAGAATATCTCGGCCTCGAGGCTCTTGAGCTCGGCGGTTATGTAGCGCTCGTTGTTGGCGAGGGTCTGCTTGCGTATATACTCGTCCGGGAGCTTTACGCTGCCGGCCGAGGCGGGCAGGTCTATGTAGTAGCCGAAGGCGCGGTTATAGCCCACGCGGAGCTTTTTTATCCCCGTGCGGGCGCGCTCGCGCGCCTCCAAATCGGCGATGAGCTGCGCGGCGTTGTCGTGTACGGAGCGCAGCCGCTCGGCCTCCTCGGAATAGCCCCGGCGCAGTATGCCGCCCTCGCGTATGGACATGGGCGGGTCCGGGTCGAGGGCGAGGAAGATGTCGTTCCTTATGTCGCCGAGGTCGTCCATGGCCCCGGCGGCGCTGAGCAGGGAGCTGCGCGCGCCGGCGAGCAGCTCCCTGATTTTCGGCAGCCGCTCGCAGCTCGAGCCTATCGCGATGAGGTCGCGGCCGTTTGCGCTCTGGCACGCGGCGCGGGAGACGGCGCGGGACATGTCGCGTATGCCGGAGAGGGACTCCATGAGCTCGCCGCGCAGGACATTGTCCGCCGCTAACTCCGACACGGCGTTCAGGCGGCGGCGTATGGCGTTCAGGCTCAGGAGCGGCTGCTCCACCCAGGAGCGCAGCAGCCGCGCGCCCATGGGCGTGCTCGTGTAATCGAGGGCCCAGAGCAGGCTGCCGGCCGTCTGGCCGCTGCGCTGGTTTTTCGTGAGCTCAAGGCTCCTGCGCGCGTTCCAGTCAAGCTCCATGAACCTGTCCTCGCTTATGAGCGTGAAGGCGGTTATCTGGTCGAGCGAGCGCTTCTGCGTCTCGCTTATATAGCTGAGCAGCGCGCCGGCGGCGCGGACGGCGTTCGGCTTCGACTCAAGGCCGAGCGCGGCCAGGCCCTCGGCCTTAAACTGGCCGAGCACGCGCGCGCAGGCGGCGTCGTAGTCAAAGCGCGCCTCCTCCGCCTGCTCGAGCGAGCAGCGCAGGCGCTGGAGCAGGAACTCCGTCAGCTGCTTCCGCCCGGCAGCGGCGCCGCTGAGGATGGCCTCGCTGGGCGAAAAGGAGCCCAGTTCGTTCATCAGGTGGCCGAGGGCGTTGCGCGGGTATTCCACCGCGGCAAATTCGCCCGTGGACACGTCGCAGAAGGCCGCCGCTCCGGCGTCGTCGCCGAGGTAGACGGCGCAGATATAGTTCGCCCTGCCGTTTTCAAGCATGGAGGCGTCCGTTATCGTGCCCGGCGTGATTATGCGCACGACCTCGCGCTTTACAAGGCCCTTTGCGAGGGCGGGGTCCTCCATCTGCTCGCAGACGGCGACCTTGTAGCCCCTTTGCAGCAGCCGCGCGATATACGAATCCGCCGAGTGGAAGGGCACGCCGCACATGGCCACCTGCTCCTCGGCGGGCTTGCCCCGGTCGCGCGTGGTAAGCGTGAGGTCGAGCTCTCGGGAGGCGATCACGGCGTCCTCGTCAAAGAGCTCGTAAAAGTCGCCGAGGCGGAAGAGCAGCAGCTGGCCCTGGTGTTCCTTTTTTATTTCAAGGTATTGCTTCTGCAGCGGGGTGAGCGAGGCCTCGCCGCGCTCGGAGAGGGGGATATGCCCTTCCTCGCCGACTTTTTTCCTTGCCATTGCGGCCTCCTTATTTCTCCGAGGGGACGCCGTAAAGCGCCCAGGTGTTGCCGTCGGTTATGTCGGCGTATACAAAGCGGCCTATGAGCTCCTCGCCGCCGGCGAGGTGGACAAGCCGGCCCCCGTTCGTGCGCGCCGAGAGGTTCCAGGGGCTTTTGCCCGTCGCGCCGTCCACCAGGACGCGCTGCCGCGTGCCTATGTATTCGCGGTGCTTCTCGGCGGAGATTTCGTTTGCGCGCCCGACAAGGGCGTCAAAGCGGCGCTGCTTTACCTCGCGCGGCGCGGGGTCGGGCATGGCCGCGGCCTTCGTCCCGGCGCGGGGCGAGAAGATAAAGGTGAACATCGCGTCGTAGCGCACCTCCTCGATGAGGCTCATCGTGTCCGCAAAATCCTCCTCGGTCTCGCCGGGGAAGCCGACGATGATGTCCGTCGTCAGCACCAGGTCGGGCATCAGATCGCGGGCCAGGCGGACCTCCTCGAGGTACTTCGAGCGGCCGTAGTGCCGGTTCATCTCGCTGAGTATGCGGTCGGAGCCGCTCTGCACGGGCAGGTGGATGTGCCTCGCGCACTTTTCGCACCCGGCCATGGTGCGGAAGAGCTTTTCCGTGGCGTCGCGCGGGTGGCTGGTCATAAAGCGTATGAGGAAGTCGCCCGGGATGTCGTTTATCGCGCGGATGAGGTCGGAAAAATCCCTGCCCTCGTCCAAGTCCTTGCCATAGCTGTTTACGTTCTGGCCGAGCAGGGTTATGTCCTTATACCCGGCCTCAACCAGAGAGCGCGCCTCGGCGACCACGTCGTCAAAGCGCCGCGAGCGCTCGCGCCCGCGCACATAGGGGACTATGCAGTAGGTGCAGAAGTTGTTGCAGCCGTACATGATGCTCAGCCAGGCCTTGACATTGCCCGAGCGGCGCACGGGCAGGCCCTCGGCCACAACGCCCTCGCTCGGCTCGGCCATGAACACGCGCCTGCGCGTGTCCCGCGCCCGCTTGTAGAGCTCCGGGAAGCGCCAGAGCTCGTGCGGCCCAAAGACAAGGTCAACCACGCGGAAGCTCTTTTTGAGCTTTTCGGCCATGTGCGGCTGCTGCACCATGCAGCCGCAGACCGCTACAAGCAGGTCCGGGTTTTTGGCCTTGGCGTGGACAAGCGCGCCCACGTTGCCGAGCACGCGCATCTCCGCGTGCTCGCGTATTGCGCAGGTGTTGACTACGATAAGATCGGCCTCATTCTCGTCGTCGGTGAAGCCGTAGCCCATGAGCTCCATGTAGCCGCGCAGCTCCTCGCTGTCGGCCTCGTTCTGCTGGCAGCCATAGGTGTCCACAAGGGCGAGGGGCCGCTTCCCCGAGGCCTCTAAGCGCGCGCGTATCTCAAAGCAGAGCTCCCTCTGACGGGCCAGCTCCGCGGCGGGTATTTCAACTCTCCTGTATGCCATGTGAGTCTCCTTATGCGTATATTTCCGATTTTATTATTTTAACATTTTCAGCTGGAAACTTCAACGCCTTTGCAATATAATAGGGGGCAAAGAATTGAGACATGGAGGGCCTATGCCAAGGATAAACATACTCTCGCCCCACGTCGCCGACCTCATCGCGGCCGGCGAGGTGGTTGAGCGGCCCGCGTCGGCGGTCAAGGAGCTGGCTGAAAACGCCGTGGACGCCGGGGCCAGGAACATAACGGTAGAATTCTCCGGCGGCGGCGCGGAGCTAATACGCGTGACCGACGACGGCTGCGGGATGAGCGCCGAGGACGCGGGCGTGGCCTTTCTGCGCCACGCCACAAGCAAGCTCGCCGACGAGCGCGGGCTCGAGCGCATAGACACGCTGGGCTTCCGCGGCGAGGCGCTGGCGGCCATCTCGAGCGTCTCGCGCATAGAGCTCAGGACCTGCGAGCACGGCGCGGCCGAGGGCACGTACATGAGCCTCGAGGCCGGGGACATAATCGAAATGCGCCCGGAGGGCGCGCCGGAGGGGACGAGCATCTCCGTGCGCGGGCTGTTCTTCAACACCCCCGCGCGCCGCAAATTCCTCAAGAGCGACCGGGCCGAGGGCGCGGCCTGCCTCCAGGCGGCCCTGCGCTGCGCGCTCGGGCGGCCGGACGTCTCGCTGCGCTGCATACGCGACGGGCGCGAGGAGTTCTTCACCCCCGGCGACGGCCGGGCAGAGAGCGCCGTATACGCCCTGCTGGGCCGGGAGACGGCGCTGGGCATGCTGCCGGTGACCGCCGGGGCCGAGGGGGACGCCGTCCGCGTCCACGGCTTCACGGGCTTGCCCGCCTCGGGGCGCGGCAGCCGCAGCGCGCAGTATTTTTTCTGCAACGGCCGGTTTATAAAAAGCCAGCTGCTCCAGGCGGCCGTAGAGCAGGCCTATAAAGGCACGCTGCTCACCGGCAAGTACCCGAGCTGCGTCATATACCTCGAGATAAACCCCGCCGCCGTGGACGTGAACGTCCACCCGGCCAAGACGGAGGTGAAATTCTCCGACGAGCGCGCGGTGTTCAACGCGGTGCACTACGCCGTCCTCGGCGCGCTGAGCGAGGACAGGCCGCCCGTGCCGCAGGAGGAGGGCCGCCGGGAGCCCATCCGCTTTGCCCACGGGGCGGACGCCGGGGAGGCGGAGCCCCGCCCCGCGCGCGATATGCCGCGCTGGAGCCTGCGCCAGAGCGAATTTGCGCCCCGCGAGGCCCGGCCGGAGCAGGGCCCGCCCGATGTAAAATACAGCTGCAGGCCGCCGGAGCCGGAGCCGGACTATGATACCGGCGTGCAGTCGAGCTTTGACCTCGGGGCCTATACGGCCATCCCGACGGAGCTGCCGGCCGGCGCGCCGAAGGAGCCAACAGCCACGGCGGAGGCCGCGGCCGGGCCCTTCCGGCTGATAGGCGAGGCGCTTGAGCTCTATATCCTTGTCCAGCAGGGCGGCGCGCTTTTGATTATAGACAAGCACGCCGCGCACGAGCGCATGATATACGACTCGCTCATGGGCGGGGACGCGCCCGTGCACACCCAGGCCCTGCTCGCGCCCGTAACGCTGACGCCCACGGCCGAATGCGCCGCCGCGCTCGAGGAAAACGCGGAGCGGCTCGCCGCCCTGGGCTTTGAGTACGAGCCCTTCGGGCCGGGCACCTTCGCCCTGCGCGGCGTGCCCGCGTCGCTCAGCCCGGCGGAGGGCGCCGCCGCGCTCGAGGAGGCCGGCGAGGCTCTCGCCGAGGCGCGCACGCCGGACATAGCCTCCGCCCGCGCGGAGCTGCTTAAAACCGTCGCCTGCAAGGCCGCCATAAAGGCCGGCACAGGCAGCGAGAGGGAGGAGCTTGAGCGCATTGCGGAGGCGGTTTGCTCGGGCAGGGTCCGCTGCTGCCCGCACGGCCGCCCCGTGGCCTGGACGCTGACGAGGAAGGATTTGGACAGGCAGTTCAAAAGGATAGTATAAAAAACCGGGGAATTCAAGGAATTCCCCGGAAACGCAGGCCGCGGCCCGTTATTTGTGATAGTACAGCACGCCCATGCACCAGGGGCCGCAGTGCCCGCTTATGGTGCAGCCGGCGGGATTGTTATAGACCTCCTTAAAGGGCTGGCACTCGAGCACGGTCTCGCGCAGGCGGGCCCGGACGTCGTCGGGCAGGCCGGAGTCGGTTATAAAGACGCGCCTCAGGTCGATATCGTCCCGGCCGGCGAGCCTGTCGCGTATGTACTGGTGGTAGGCGTTTTCAATCTTGCCGCGGTATTTTTTGGCCACGCCCATCTTCCCGCCGTGGACCTCTATGCAGGGCTTGAGGCCGAGGAGGTTCGCGCCGAGGGCCTGGACGGCGGTGCAGCGGCCGCCCTTGCGCAGGTAGTCGAGGGTGTTGAGCACGAAGCTGACATCCATTTTGGGCACCATGCGCTCGGTCTCGGCGGCGATTTCGGCGGCAGTGGCCCCGTTCGCGGCCATGATGGCGGCGTCGAGCACGAGGTGGCCGAAGCCGGTGGAGAGGTTGAGCGAATCGACGACCGTGACATTGTCAAATTCCCCGGCGGCGAGGCGCGCGTTGTTGCAGCTTACGGAGAGCTCGCTCGAGAAGGCGACGTGGACTATGGCGTCCGCGTCCTTGAGCCACTCCGTCCAGGCCGCGGTGTAGTCCGCGACGGTGACGGCGGCGGTGGAGCAGAGCTGGCCGGTGCGCTTGGTGTATTCATACATGTCCGCCGGCGTGATGTCGATCCCGTCGCGGAGGGCGACGCCGTCGCGTATGATGTACAGCGGCAGGACGCCTATGTCGTAGCGCTCTATAAACTCGCGCGGCAGGTCGCAGGTGCTGTCGGTCGAAATCTTGACTTTCACGTTTGTTCCTCCCGAAAGGTGTTTGGTTAAATCAGTATTTTTGCGTTACAGCATATCATAGCATACAATTATCAATTTTTCTACCACAAAAAAGTAAAATATAGGGGAGCTTTTAATGCAGCAGGGTTTAGCAGTCATAACGGGCCCCACGGCGACGGGGAAAACCCGGCTCGGCATAATGCTGGCGCAGCGCCTGGGCGGCGAGATAGTCTCAGGCGACTCCATGCAGCTTTACCGCGGCATGGACATCGGCACGGCCAAGCCCACGCCGGAGGAGCTGGCCGCCGCGCCGCACCACCTCATAGACATCGCCTCGCCCGCCGAGGAGTGGAGCGTCTCGCGCTATGTCGGCGCGGCGGACGCCGCCGTGCAGGACATACTCGCGCGCGGGAAGCTGCCCATAGTTGTCGGCGGCACGGGGCTCTACATAGACGCGCTTGTGCGCGGGACGGAGTTTTCCGCCCGCAGCGAGGCCGACGGGGCCTGCCGCGCCGAGCTTGAGAGCCGCTATGACGAGATCGGCGGCGCGGCCATGCTCACGGAGCTCGGGCAGATCGACCCGGAGCGCGCCGCAAAGCTCGCCCCGGCGGACAAAAAGCGCATAGTGCGCGCCATGGAGGTCTATCTCCTGACCGGCAGGACGATAA
>CALWYQ010000036.1 GCA_944385815.1 uncultured Oscillospiraceae bacterium
CCCGCGACGGGCAAGCCCTGCACCGCGGAGGAGCTGGGCCATGTTTTCTGCGACGAGCTGGTGAAGCAGGAGCTCGACAACGATAACCGCGAGATACCCATCCCGCAGGAGATACTCGACTTCTACAAGATGTACCGCCCCAGCCCGCTGGTGCGCGCCTACTGCCTTGAGGAAAAGCTCCAGACCCCGGCGAAAATCTACTACAAGTTCGAGGGCAACAACACCTCGGGCTCCCACAAGCTCAACAGCGCCATCGCCCAGGCCTATTACGCCAAGAACCAGGGCCTCAAGGGCGTCACCACCGAGACGGGCGCCGGCCAGTGGGGCACCGCGCTGGCCATGGCCTGCGGCTACCTCGGCCTGGACTGCAAGGTCTATATGGTCAAGTGCTCCTATGAGCAGAAGCCCTTCCGCCGCGAGGTCATGCGGACCTACGGCGCGAACGTCACCCCCAGCCCGAGCATGACCACCGAGGTCGGCCGCAAAATCCTCGCCGAGGACCCGGAGACCACCGGCTCGCTCGGCTGCGCGATAAGCGAGGCGGTAGAGGACGCGACGAAGCACGAGGGCTACCGCTATGTGCTCGGCAGCGTGCTCAACCAGGTGCTGCTGCACCAGAGCGTTATCGGCATGGAGACCAAGATAGCCATGGACAAGTACGGCATCGTGCCCGACGTTATCATCGGCTGCGCCGGCGGCGGCAGCAACCTCGGCGGCCTGATAAGCCCCTTCATGGGCGAAAAGCTCCGCGGCGAGCGCGACTATCAGTTCATCGCGGTAGAGCCGGCGAGCTGCCCGAGCCTCACCCGCGGCGTTTTCGCCTACGACTTCTGCGACACCGGCAAGGTCTGCCCCCTCGCCAAGATGTACACCCTTGGCAGCGGCTTTATCCCCTCGGCCAACCACTCCGGCGGCCTGCGCTACCACGGCATGAGCCCCGTACTCAGCGAGCTCTACCACGAGGGCCTCATGGAGGCGCGCAGCGTCGAGCAGACTAAGGTTTTTGAGGCCGCGGAGTATTTCTGCCGCGTTGAGGGCATACTCCCCGCGCCGGAGAGCAGCCACGCCATCCGCGTCGCGATAGACGAGGCCGTGAAGTGCCGCGAGACCGGCGAGGCCAAGACCATACTCTTCGGACTTACGGGCACCGGCTACTTCGACCTTTACGCCTATCAGAAGTACAACGACGGCGTTATGGACGACTATATCCCCACGGACGACGAGTTAGCGGCCAGCATCGCAAGGCTGCCTGAGGTATAATATATTGCGGACGCCGCGGCGTTATGAAGGCCGCCTCCCAAAACGGGAGGCGGCCCTTTTGCTTTTATTCCGGGACGAGGAGCTCTTTTATGTTGAACTCCTGTCCGCACAGTATCTCCTTTTCGCGGCTGCCGCAGGCGGGGCAGACGCCCTTGTTCTCGATGATGTTATAGACCTTGCCGCAGCCCTCGCAAAGCCCGTTGCCGGGCGTGACGTCAATCTGCAGGCGGGAGCCGGCGAGCATCGTGCCCTGCACGGCGGCCTTCCAGGCGTCCTCCATGTACTCGGGCACCACAAGGCTCAGCTCGCCTATCTCGAGCACCACGGTGTCTATCTCATCGATGCCGTTGTCCCCGGCGAACTCGAGGACGCTCCTTATCGCCTGGATGGCGAGGCTCATCTCATGCATATTACTTGCTGCGCGGGCGGGAGACGCGCTTTACGGCGATTTCCTTTACGCGGCGGACGACGTTCTTGCCGCTCTCGGGCATGAGCTTTTCGTAGACCTTGCCGGAGCTGTCCGTCACGCGGACGAGGTGTATGGCGTCAAACTGGCACTTGGTGGTGCAGACGCCGCAGCCGACGCAGGCGCTCTGGTCCACAACGGTGGCGCCGCAGCCGAGGCAGCGCTCGGTCTCCTTCATAACCTGCTCGGCGGTGAAGGTGCCGCGCAGGTCGCGGAAGGTGGCTTTGGCCTTCTCGGGGTCGGGGGCGGCGGTGTGCTGCCTCGGGGCGCGGTCGTAGCCGGTGAGCTCGGCCTCGGACTTGTCGAGCTCGGCGTAGTCCTTTACGCGGCGGCCGATGGTAAGGCTCTGGCCGGGCTGGACGAAGCGGTGGATGCTCTCCGCGGCCTCCTTGCCGGCGGCGATTGCGTCTATCACAAAGCTCGGGCCGGTCAGGGCGTCGCCGCCGACAAAGATGTCGGGCTCCATGGTCTGGAGCGTGACGCGGTCGGCCATGGCCGCGCCGGAGCGGCGCAGCTGCACGCGGCTGCCGGCGAGCATGTCGCCCCAGTCAACCTTCTGGCCTATGGCGGCGATGACGGTCCCGGCGGGGATGGTCTCGGCGGCGCCCTCGATGGGCACGCACTTGTGCCTGCCGGCGCCGTCGGCCTCGCCCTGGGCCATGAGCTGCAGCTCGATCTCCACGGCCTTGCCGTCGCTGCCCTTTATCCTTATGGGGCTCGCGAGGAACTTGAACACGACGCCCTCGCTCTCGGCCTCGGCGACCTCCTCGGGGTCGGCGGGCATGTCCTCGCGGCCGCGGCGGTAGACGACGGTGACGTTTTTGGCGCCGAGGCGCAGCGCGGTGCGGGCCGCGTCGATGGCGACGTTGCCGCCGCCGACAATCACGGTGTCCTCGCTCATAACGGGCGGGCGGGCGCTCTCCGCGCGGCGCAGCAGCTCGAGGCCGCTCATAACGCCGCGGTACTTCTCGCCGGGGATGTTCAGCGTGCTCGCCTTGGAGGCGCCTATGCCGAGGAAGAAGGCCTCGTAGCCATGCCTGCGGAGCTCGTCGAGCGTGACGTCCTTGCCGACCTCAACGCCGGTCTTGAACTCAACGCCGATTTCGCGCAGGATGTCTATCTCGGCGGCTACGACGTCCTTCTCGAGCCTGAAGCTCGGTATGCCGTTCATAAGCATGCCGCCGACGGTTTTCTGCTTTTCAAACACGGTGACGGGGTAGCCGCGCAGCGCGAGGTAGTACGCGCAGCTCATGCCGGCCGGGCCGGACCCGATGACGGCGATCCTGTTAGTAAAGGGCTTGCCGGTCATGTTGAGCATCCTGGGTATGCGCCGCGTCTCGGGGTCGAGCTCGCGCTGGGCGAGGAACTTCTTGACCTCGTCGATGGCAACGGGGGCGTCTACCTCGCCGCGGGAGCAGCTCTCCTCGCAGAAGCGCGGACATACGCGGCCGCAGACGGCGGGGAAGGGGTTCTCGCGGCGGATGAGCTCGAGCGCCTCGTCAAACTTGCCGAGGCTGGCCAGCTTTATGTAGCCCTGGACGGGGATGTGCGCCGGACAGCGGGTCTTACAGGGCGCGGTGCCGCCCTCGGCGGTGTAGCCGCGGTTGGTGCGGTAGTAGGGGTCGTACTTGTCCTTGCCGAACCAGAAGAACTTGTCGTGTGGGGTGTCGTGCTCGGGCGGCCGGGTGGGCGTGGAGCAGAGCTTCTGGCCCAGCTTCAGCGCGCCGAGGTTGCAGTTCTCAACGCACAGGCCGCAGGCGACGCACTTGCTCGCGTCCACCTCGGCGACATAGTTGGAGCGGATGACGTCCGGCGTCTTGAGGTACTCGGCTATGCGCAGCGAGAAGCAGGAGCAGCCGCAGCAGTTGCATATGGCGGCCGCGCCGTTGGGCGGGTCGAGGTTGGATATCTCGTGGACAAGGCCGTTTTCCTCGCAGCGCTTGAGTATCTCATAGCACTCGGCCTTATCTATCTCGCGGCCGTGCCCGGTGCGGATATGGTATTCTGCGCCCTCGTTGAAGAAGATGCATACGTCCTTTTCGAGGTGGCCGCAGCCCTCGCCCATAAGCCGGCGGGTGCGGCGGCAGGAGCAGTCGGTCACCGCGATGGCCCAGGAGTTTTCAACAATCTCGTGTATCTCCTCATAGCTGCCGCGGTGGGCGTCGTTCTTTATCGCCATCTCTACGGGGATGACGCGCATCATGCCCTGGCCGACGGGGACGAAGGGCGCGAGCGGCGCAATGCGCCGGCGGGTGTACTCCTCAAAGCACTCGGCTATTACCGGATAGCGCTCGCACTGCTCCTTGTTGCCGACCATCATCTCCATGATGCCCGGCACCCATATGGGCAGGAAGAACTTGTCCTCCCCGTCCTTGAGGCTCACGCGGCAAAGGCCTATCTGCGTAAGCTCATAGAGCACCTCCGTAACGCGCTCGAGCGGCTTTTTGACCTTCTTCGCCA
>CALWYQ010000037.1 GCA_944385815.1 uncultured Oscillospiraceae bacterium
AACGGCGTCAAGGAGGCCAGCGGCAACATCGCCGAGTTCGCCCTCACCCGCAGCATGTGCGGGGACGACCTTGTATTCTGGTCCGGCAACGACTCCGACACCGTGCCCATGATGGCCCTCGGCGCCAGGGGCGTCATCTCCGTGGCCTCCAACTGCATACCCGCGGACGTGGCTAAGCTCTGCGAGCTCTGCCTCAAGGGCGACTTTGCCGCCGCGGCCGGCGAGTATTTCCGCCTTGCGGACTTCTTCGACAAGCTCTTCATCGAGACGAACCCCATCCCCGTCAAGACCGCGATGAACCTCATGGGCCTCAATGTCGGCAAGCTGCGCCTGCCGCTCATAGACATGGCCGAGGGTACAAAGGCCAGGCTTATCGAGAGCATGCACGCGCTCGGCATAAAGACTGTTTGAGGCCGGGCCATGCTAAAGATAATCGTCTCAGGCTGCAACGGCCACATGGGGCAAAGCGTGATAGGCCTCTGCTCGGGCATGGACGAGGTTGAGGTCTGCGCCGGGTTCAACCGCACCCCGGTCGCGAAAAACGGCTTCCCCGTCTTTTCCGACCCCATGGAGTGTCCACTCGAGGCCGACGCGGTCATAGACTTCTCAAATCCCGCGAACCTCGACGGGTTGCTGCGCCTTTCCAGGGAGCGCGGCGTCCCCGTCGTCCTTTGCACGACGGGCTATTCCGACGCCCAGCTCGCCGCGATTGACGAGGCCGCCGCCGGCTGCAAGCTCTTCAAGAGCGGCAACATGTCCCTCGGTATCAACCTTATGATGAAGCTGGCGCGGCAGGCCGCGGCCGTGTTGGGGGATAATTTCGACGTGGAGATACTCGAGCGGCACCATAACCGCAAGCTGGACGCGCCGAGCGGCACGGCGCTCATGCTGGCCGACGCCGTCGCAGCCGGCCTCCCGCACGGGAGCGAGTACGTCTATGAGCGGCACAGCGTCAGGCAGAAGCGCCGCCGCGAGGAGATAGGTATCTCCTCCATGCGCGGCGGCACCATCGTCGGCGAGCATGAGGTCATGTTTGCCGGGCCGGATGAGGTGTTCACGCTTGAGCACCGTGCCCTTAGCCGCGAGGTATTTGCCTCCGGCGCGATAGCCGCCGCAAAATTCATGGCGACGGTGAAGGAGCCCGGCATGTACGACATGGACGATTTGCTGGGCAGCCTGTAAAGGAAAATCCCGTAAATGCCGAAAGCCCCCGAGGCGGGAGACAGTCTCCTGCTTCGGGGGCTTTTTATTCCCGGCGGCCGCTGTTCTGCTCAGGCCGTCATGGCGTCGAGGGTGAGCTGGGCGAGGTCCTTTACCTCCATGCCGAGCATCTCCGCGCCTTTTGCTATTATGTCGCGGGAGCAGCCGGCGGCAAATTTTTTGTCCTTGAACTTCTTCATAACGCTCTTGGAGTCCATGCCCTCATAGCCGGTGGGGCGCATCTTTGCGGCCGCCCAGATGAGGCCGGTAAACTCGTCGCAGGCGAAGAGTATCTTCTCCATCTCGCGCGTGGGCTCCACGTCGGAGCAGATGCCCCAGCCGTGGCTGACCACGGCGTGGATGACGCCCTCGTCTATATCCAGCTCGCGCAGCAGCCCGTCCGCCTTGACGCAGTGCTGCTCGGGCCACTGCTCAAAATCTATGTCGTGGAGTATGCCCACGGCGCGCCAGTAATCGACGTTCTCAGGGTCGCGGGACTTTGCGATCTCGCCCATGACCTTGCCGACGGTCTCGGCGTGCTGAATGTGGAAGGACTCGGAATTGTAGCGCTTTACAAGCTCGAGCGCCTGCTCGGGAGTGGGTATATAGCTCATATGATTACCTCCGTTTTTGCAGATAACATAAGCGTATAATACTCCAAGCGCGCGAAAAATGCAAGTACGCCCGGGGCTCAGCTCCCGGGCGTACCGCTCAGCTCATGGCCGACATGCTCGGCGCGGCGCCGTGTACCGGAGCCGGTGAGGGCGAGTGGACCGCCGTATGCGCCGGCGCGCCGTCAGGCGAAGTCGTGACCTTCCCGTCGTCCGCCTCCCCGCAGCCGGCAAGCAGCAGCGCAAGGGCCGCGGCAGGCAATAATATCGTCAGGCTTTTTCTCATGGTATACCTCCTTGAGTAGTCACCTCCGTAGTATAACCCGCAGGGCAGAAAAAATTCGGCGATTAGGCTTGCTTTTTTCTGAAAATATTATATTATAGACATACCTGACACCCAAAGGAGGCCATACACATGGAATTCAAGGACAGCAAAACCTTTAAGAATCTGGAAACCGCTTTTGCCGGCGAAAGCCAGGCCCGTGTAAAGTACGAATATTACGCTTCCCAGGCCAAGAAGGACGGCTACGAGCAGATCGCCGCCTTCTTCGCCGAGACCTCCGCCAATGAGAAGGAGCACGCCAAGCTCTGGTACAAGCAGCTCCACGGCGGCAAGGTCGGCCCGACCACGGAGAACCTCGGCCTCGCCGCCGACGGCGAGAACTATGAGTGGACCGACATGTACGCCGAGTTCGCCCGCGTCGCCCGCGAGGAGGGCTACAACGACATAGCCGCCAAGTTTGACGGCGTCGCCGCCATCGAGAAGCTCCATGAGGAGCGCTATCGCGCCCTTCTCAAGAACATTGAGGACAACACTGCATTCTCCCGCGTCGGCGAGCAGGTCTGGGTCTGCCGCAACTGCGGCCATGTCCACGTCGGCCCCACCGCGCCCGTCGTCTGCCCGGTGTGTGCCCATCCGCAGGCCTACTTTGAGCTGCGCGCTACCAACTATTGAGCCATAATAACGTAAATGCCGCCCCGGCTTCAACCGGGGCGGCAATTTTTTATGGTATTTCTATCCTTTGCCCGGCAAAGACTATCGCCGTCACGCTCTCCAAGTCTATGCTCTCCGAGGCGAAGTGAAACTCGATCTGGTGCATCACTCCGTCATCATCATAGTAGCTCAGGCCGCTCGAATGGCAGAGGCCGAGCCTGCCGTCCGCGGTCTCTAAATAAGGCGTGGGGAGGGACACATACGTCTCGAGTCCGCCGCTGTCATACACTATCACGCCGAGCGGACTGAGCTCAATTACGGCGTTGAAGCTCCTGCCCTCGCCGTCCGTCAGCACGGCCTCCAAGCTTTTTGTGCCCTCGCTGTCGTCAAGCTCCGTCTCCACAACCCACGGTCCAGGTACCACATCCATATAGCTGCGCTCACAGCAGAGCCTGGCTCCCTCGAGCCTCTCCATATCTACCGTGATATACACGCTCCTGCACGCGCCCCGCAGCTCATACCCATCAAGGGCCGAGACGGGCTCGCCAGCCCCGTCGAGAGTGAGCATGTTCCCGTTCGCGGCGTTGTAGCGCAGGCCGTTTGCGGCCTCTAAGTAGAAGCCGACGTGCTCGCCGCGCCCGGTCTCCGTATTGATAAAATAATCTTCGTCTGTCCGGCCGTCCCGGGGATATACATACGGGCTGCCCGAAAAGGGCTGCCGCACATTGAGGCACAGCCTGCCGTCCTCCACGCCCGCGCTGCTTATCCACCAGTCCTCCATGCCCGGGATGTCGGCGATATGGCCCTCGGCCGACTCCGGGAAGCGGTCCTCGCCCATTACCTCCGAGGCCGCCGCGCTTATTTCCGCCGGGTCTAACTCTATCACGGCGTCCGGGAGCTCCACGACCTCGGAAACGGGCAGATTGCGGAGCTCCACCGTAATCGTCCCCAACTCGCCGCCCTGCGCGTCCGTACCGCCAAAGTCCGAAAGCAGGAACTCATACACCGCCGTCTGGGTCTCGCTGTCGTAGTATACCAGCTCCGCTTCTTCGCCGGCCATCCACCTCCGGTTGATCCTGAAGCTGTCGGCCGCGCTCTGTCCGGTAATGCGTCCCCTGCCCTCGGTGTCCGTCAGCGCGACGTACACAACGCCTATTTTCCCGTAGCGCCTTGCGGCGAGGACGTCCATCCTGATGCCGTCCGACTCAGCGCTGCGCTCCACGGGCAGCACCAGGTCACCGAAGCCCGGCTTTACCGTGCCGGTCAGCCATTCAAAGCCGCCGAGCGCCGCCGCCGCGCCTATTATAAGCAGCGCGCAGGCCGCGGCTATCGCGGCAATATAGCGCAGCGGGCGCCGGCGCGGGGCGCATTTTTTTACTGCGCCGGAGAAATCCGGCGTTTCAAGCGCCGAAGCGTATTCATTGAAGGCTTCAAGTATAAGCCTCTCGTCCCTGTCCATATCCGGCCTCCTTTCTCAATCGTCGCAGCCGGGGCCGCGCAGCGCGCCGGCGAGCCGGGTCCTGGCGCGCTCATAGCGCTTTCGCGCCGCGCTCTCACTGATATTGAACCGTGAAGCTATCTCCTCGTAATCGAGGCCCTCTATTACGCGCCAGAGGACTATGGCCCTGTCCTCCGCGCCGAGCGTCCCAAGCGCCGAGATAAAATCCAACCTCGCGCCGTCCGGCCCGGGTGTCGAGACGGTCTCCGGTATGTCCTCCAACGCGGCGGGCCTTGCCCGGCGCAGGCGGTCGAAGCATTTGCTGCGCGTTATCGCCATCAGCCACGCGGAGAGATTCCTGCCGTCAAAGCTCCTGCGTGCGAGCCAGGCGGAGACAAAGGCGTCCTGGACCGCGTCCTCGGCCTCGTGATAGTCCCCAAGCAGGGCGAGGGCATACGCGAACATGCGCCGCGAATGCTGCTTTACGGCCTCGTCAAGCTCAAAGCCCTTCATTCTTCTCCCTCCCATCCGGCCGATCACATATCAGCCGCTTAAAACCGGTTTCATCAAGTATAACGCAGCCGGGGCCGCATTTGTGACAGGCCGCCTCAAATTTTCCCGCGTTTCCCTCTCATCCATATGAGATACACCGCGATAAGCGCCGGCACCGTAGCAAGGAGCGCTGGATAAAACCACTCGAGCGGGAGCGCGCCGAACAGCGCGCCGCCGATGATTGGCCCCAGGGTCATGCCAAGGTCAAGGCCAATATAATACGTGCCGTTGGCGAGGCCGCGGCCTCCGGCGCCGGCTATAAGGATTGCCGTTGACTGGCTGACGGAGCACATGACCCCATAGCCGCCCGCCATAAACACAGCGCCCAAAAGCATGACGGCGTTGCTGCGCATAAGCGCGAGGCACGCGATTGAAAGCAGCGCGCACAGCGCCCCGGCAAACAGGAAGCAGCCAAAGGGCAGCCGGTCAAAAAGCCCCTTGAGCGTCATGCGCAGCAAAAGCAGCGCTGCTGCATACACGGGGAAGAACAGGCTTACGCTTAGCTCAAGCCCCCTCGCCTCGACGTAATTGACAAGGAAGGACTGCGTGGCGCAATATGGTATGGCGAAGAGCATTACGATAAGCGCAACCGGCAGCACCCTGACGTCCGCAATCCGCAGAGGCGTCCGCGCGGCGCTTTTATCCGCCTCTCCCCTCTCCATGCGGCCAACAAGCAGGACCAGCGCGGCGTCCGCAAGCGCAAAGGCAAGCGCGGCCGAGAAGGCCGCCCTGTAGCCGAGGCGCTGGTAGACTGCCACGCCTATGGCCGGCGCTGCAGCCATACCGAGCGCATTCATCATGCCGTACAGGCCCATGCCGGAGCCTATGCGGTCTGCCGGCAGCAGGCTTGAAAGCCAGGTGGACATGGAAATCGTGCAGCAGGCAAAGCCCACTCCGTTTACAAGCCTCGCCGCAACAATTACCGCCGCGCTCCGCGCAAGCATATAGGCGAGGCAGGACGCCGCCATAAGCGCCGCGCCGGCGAGCGAGAGCCTGAGCTTGTTGAGGCGGTCTACCATGTTGCCGACTACCGGCCTGCAGAACAGCGAGCACAGGTTCATCAGCCCGCCAATGAGGCCCATAAGCCCTGCGGAGGCGCCTACGCTCCCGGAAAAGCCGGTTATGAGCGGCGTAACCAGCATGGACGATGACATAAAGCAGAAGCTTGCCGCCAAAATGAGTATGACGCTGCGTGAATACTTCAATATTGCCCTTCTCCTTTTCTTATATTTCCACGCAATATTATAAGGTATTTTTTAAAATTCGTCAAATATCCGCCAATTTTAAGCAAAAACCCGGCAGCCGTACGGCTGCCGGGTTTTCAGGCAGTTTGGTTTTATTCTTCCGCAGCATAGCCGCTCTGCGGGTCTAACTCAGGGCCGAAGAAGTCGTGCGCCGCGTTGAGGGCCGCGACCATGTCCGTATATATTTCCTCGGTCATAAAGTCCCAGCCGTTGCCGCTCTCCCAGGCGCTTATGGCCGCGTGGAGATCTACAACGCGGTAGTGCCAGTCAAAGTCGTTGATGCCGTAGTCGTAGAGATCGGCCATATATATCGGCCTGTAGCTGACGGAGGCGACGCGGGCCTCGCCGCTGTCGTTATCGAGGCTGAGCTCTATGCTCAGCATGGCCGAAATATCGGTGTATTCGTCGTTCTGGCAGGAGAGCAGGTTCCCGAGGCTGTAGCAGACAAAGCCGCTGCGCTCGCTGCCGTCCTCAAGCGCTACGCTGCGGGTCTCCATCGGCTGCGGCACGCGGCAGTGCCCGCCGATTATTATGTCCGCTCCGGCGGCGATGAGGTTGTCGGCTATCTCGTACTGGAGCGCGGTGGGCTCGGTGGACAGCTCCTCGCCCCAGCTCATAAACACAAAGACTATGTCCGCCCCTGCCTCGCGCGCAGCGGCGATCTCGCCGTCCATGAGCTCATAGTCTATCTCCGTGCCGCCGTCGAGGTAGTTCCCGGCGCAGACGCTGACCGCGTAGTCAAAGCCGGACACGGGGACGCCGTTCGTGTCGCAGGTGTAGGCGAGGAAGGCGACGTCTATGCCGTTTATGTTCACCATCGTGCGGTTCCCGGCGCTCTCGCGCTCCTCGGCGCTGCGGTATGCGCCGGTGTGCACAAGCCCGGCGGCGTCTACAACGTCGAGAGTGCGGTCTATGCCGGTCTTGTAGGAATCGGCTATGTGGCTCGTAGCGAGGTTCACAAGCTTGAACCCCGCGGAGGCGATGGAGCTTGCTATGGAATCCGGCGAGCGGAAAACCGGATAGGCCGTGTACTCCTGCCCGGCCCCGGGCAGGCTGGTAACAAGGGTGCAGACCGCGTAGTCGGCCTCCGCAACAAGGTCGGGCAGCACGCCGAAGATGGGCGTGTAGTTGTAGCTGCCGCCGCTCAGGGCCTCGCCGTTAAGGCCGGTGTGCATAACAACGTCTCCGCCGACGGCGAGCGTCGCGGTGGTCACGTTTGTCCCGGCCGGGCCAACGGTCGGCTCCGCCGGCTCGGTTTCCGGCGCGGGGGTCTCGGTTGCTGCAGGAGCGGCGGACTGCGGTGCCTCGCTTTCGGCAGGCGGCTCCTCCCCGCCCGTGAGCGCCGAGATGACAATAACGCCGAGCGCGATCACGATTATGGCCGCGAGCGCAATCAGCGCGATTTTAAGCTTGCTGTTCATATACTTACCTCACTTGGGTCTTGCCATGGATTATACCGTCGCATATTATAACACACTGTCCACGACTTGGCAATTGAAAAGCCGGGCGCAGCGTGTTAAAATGACCGCATGGAAGCTTTCAAGAAAAACGACATATTTGAAGCCGATATAACCGGCCTTACAAGCGACGCCCTCGGCGTCTGCCGCATAAACGGGCGCGCGGTATTTGTGCGCGGCGCGCTGCCCGGCGAACGCTGGCGCGTGAGGATAGTAAAGGCCGGACGCTCTGTAACGTACGGCCGCGGTGAGGAGTGCCTCTCCCCTTCCCACGGCCGCGCCGAACCCGCCTGCCCCGTCTACGGCAAATGCGGCGGCTGCGCCTGTATGCACATGAGCTATGAGCGCGAGCTTGAATTCAAGCGCGGCAAGGTCAACGACGCGCTTCGCCGCGTGGGCGGCCTCGAGCTTGAGGTTGACGGGATACTTGGCTCGGAAAACACGGAATTTTACCGCAACAAGGCCATTTTCGCCGTGGGCGGCAGCGCAGGCGCGCCCTATTACGGCTTTTTCCGCGCCGGGACGCATGAGGTCGTGCCGGTTGAGCGCTGCCTGCTGCAAAGCGGGAGCGCCAACCGCTGCGCCCGGGCAGTGACAGACTGGATGCGTGAAAACTCCGTCGCTCCCTATGATTACAAGACCGGCTCCGGCAAGGTCCGCCACGTCTTTACTCGCACGGCGCGGGACGGCTCCGCCGTCTGCTGCGTCGTCTCCGCCGGCGGCTTCGGCGCGCTCACCGGCTCGCTCACCTCGGCGCTGCTATCCGCCTGCCCCGAGCTCACGGGCATTGTGCTCTGCGTGAACCGCAGCCGCGGCAACACCGTGCTGGCCGGCGAGTTTTACACGCTTTACGGCTCCGCCTCGCTTACGGATACGCTCTGCGGCAGCCGGTTTGAGATAGCGCCGCAGGCCTTTTATCAGATAAACCCGCCCCAGGCCGAGCGCCTGTACGCGCGCGCGGTGGAGCTTGCGCTGCCCGAGCCCGGCGGTACGGTGTTTGAGCTCTATTGCGGCGCAGGAACGATAAGCCTGAGCCTCGCGAGGCGCGCCGGACGGGTGATAGCGGCGGAAATAGTGCCCGAGGCGGTTGAAAACGCGCGGGAAAACGCCCGCAGGAACGGCGTTGAAAACGTTGAGTTCATATGCGCGGACGCGGCCGAGGCCGCGGCGGAGTTCGAGCGGCGCGGCCTGCGCCCGGACGCCATTGTCGTAGACCCGCCGCGCAAGGGCATGAGCGGCGACGCCGTGCGCCGCTGCGTGGAGATAGCGCCGGAGCGCATAGTCTATGTCTCCTGCGACCCCGCCACCCTCGCCCGCGACGCCGCAAAATTCCGCGCCGCCGGCTACATCCCAAAGCAGGCCACGGCAGTGGACATGTTCCCCAAAACCGCGCACGTGGAGACGGTAATGCTTTTGTGCAAGCTCATGTGACTGAATAATAGATAATGATATTAAAAAAGATACAGATATCTTGTGTGGAAAAATACCAGGCCTTTTCTTTGATTGCGGAAAGGTTCCTGCCGGATATAGGGGATTCTTTTAACAAAATGGCGTGAGATATTCTCAAGCGCCGCGGGCTATATTTGGAGGTGTGCATTATGAAAAGCT
>CALWYQ010000038.1 GCA_944385815.1 uncultured Oscillospiraceae bacterium
CCAGTTCGAGAGCCGCATGAAGGGGCTTATAGAGGAGATACGCAAGACCGGGAACATCATCCTGGTCATAGACGAGGTACACAACATCGTCGGCGCGGGCGACGCCGAGGGCAGCATGAACGCGGCCAACATACTCAAGCCCGCCCTCTCCCGCGGTGAGATACAGGTCAGAGGCGCGACCACCTTTACCGAGTACCGCAAGCACATAGAGAAGGACGCCGCGCTCGAGCGCCGCTTCCAGCCCGTCACCGTGGCCGAGCCGGGCATAGACGATTCGGTCAGGATACTCGAGGGCA
Organism: uncultured Oscillospiraceae bacterium; assembly: GCA_944385815.1. GTDB lineage: Bacteria > Bacillota > Clostridia > Oscillospirales > Oscillospiraceae > Scatomorpha. The sequence continues at coordinate 297 of CALWYQ010000038.1, forward strand.
TAGCGCATTACTATGAGGAATGCCATAAGGTGCGCATCCCGCCGGAGATGTGCCGCGAGGCCGTGCTGCTCAGCGAGCGCTATATAACCGACCGCTACCTGCCCGACAAGGCCATAGACCTCATAGACGAGGCCTGCTCGGACGTGAACCTCAAGGACAGGAGCCTCGCGCGCATAGACGAGGCCCAGAAGGAGATAGACGACCTGAACCGCGAGCGCGAGCTGCTGCTTGCGGACACGGAGGAGGAGCACTACGAGCGCCTCGCCGTGATACGCACCTCCGTAATGCAGCTCACCGACGAGATAAACCGCCTCAAGGCCGAGACGCCCGTCCTCACGCGGGAAAACCTTGCGCGCGTGATAGAGCTCTGGACAAAGATACCCGCAAGCAGCATCACGGAGGACGAGTATGAGCGCCTCGGCAGGCTGGGCGACCGGCTGCGGGAGCATATAATCGGCCAGGACGAGGCCATCGACGCCGTGTGCTCGGCGATAAAGCGCTCCCGCGTGGGGCTTCAGGCCAAGCGCAAGCCGGTGAGCTTTATCTTTGTAGGCGGCACGGGCGTGGGCAAGACGGAGCTTGTAAAGCGCCTTGCGGCGGACCTCTTCAACTCGCCGGAGAGCCTTATACGCCTGGACATGAGCGAGTTCATGGAGAAGTTCTCCGTCTCGCGCATAATCGGCTCGCCCCCGGGATATGTGGGCTATGACGAGGCCGGGCAGCTCACCGAGAAGATACGCCGCAGGCCCTACTCCGTCGTGCTCTTCGACGAGATAGAAAAGGCCCATCCGGACGTTATGAACATCCTCCTGCAGATACTGGACGACGGGCGCATAACCGACGCGCAGGGCAGGACGGTGAATTTTGAGAACACGGTCATAATAATGACCACCAACGCGGGCAGCAACACAAAGAGCGGGAGCCTCGGCTTTGTGGGCTCGGCCACGGACAAGGACCGCGAGCGGGCAATGAAGGCCCTGGGCGATTTCCTGCGCCCCGAGTTCATAAACCGCGTGGACGAGATAATCTGCTTCAACAAGCTCACGGAGGACGATTTCAGGCGCATTGCGGAGCTCATGCTCGGCGAGGTGCGCAGCCTGATGGCCGAAAAGGGCATGGAGCTCACGTGGGACGCGAGCGTGCTCGACTATCTTGTCTCGAAGAGCTACTCGCTGACCTATGGCGCGCGCAACCTGCGCCGCACCATACAGAAGGAGATAGAGGACAGGATGGCCGGGGTCATCGTGGACCAGCGCCGCGGGCGCGTGAAGGCCATGCGCCTTACCGCGGCGGATGGGCAGATAAGCGTGGAGGCGGAGTAATGATAAGGTTTGAGAGCGATTACCTCGAGGGCGCGCTGCCCGAGGTCATGCAGGCGCTTGCGGAGACGAATTTTGTCCAGACGCCGGGCTACGGCGAGGACGAATACTGCGCCGCGGCCGCGGAGAAAATACGCGAAAAGTGCGCCGCGCCGGACGCCGCCGTACACTTCCTCATAGGCGGCACGCAGGTCAACTTCACCTTCATCGCGGCCGCGCTCCGGCCGCACCAGGCGGCGATAGCCGCGGAGAGCGGGCACATCGCCGTGCACGAGAGCGGCTCCGTCGAGGCGACGGGGCACAAGGTGATAACCCTGCCATGCGGGCCGGAGGGCAAGATAAGCGCCGCGCAGGTACGCTCCCTTGTCGAGGCGCACTGGGCCGACGCGACCCATGAGCACCAGCCTCAGCCAAGGCTTGTGTACATCTCTCAGCCCACGGAAAACGGGGCGATATACTCCCTCGCGGAGATAGAGGCGCTCAGCCGGGCCTGCCGGGAGAAGGGGCTTATCTTTTTCATAGACGGCGCGCGGCTGGGCACGGCCCTGGTCTGCCCCGGCGCGGACGCCGGGCTTCGTGACCTCGCCCGGCTTGCGGACGCGTTTTATATCGGCGGCACAAAGTTAGGCGCGCTCTTCGGCGAGGCGCTGGTCATAACGAACGCGGAGCTCAACCGCGATTTCCGCTACATAGAAAAGCAGCGCGGCGGTATGCTCGCGAAGGGCCGGCTCCTGGGCGTGCAGTTCGGAGTGCTGATGTCCGGCGGGCTCTATGAGCGTACGGCCGAGCGCGAGGTCGCCCTCGCGTGGAGGCTGCGCCGGGCCTTCGAGGCGAAGGGCTGGCCGCTCTACTGCGATTCCCCCACAAACCAGCAGTTCCCCATAGTCCCCGACGCCGTGCTCGCGCGGCTCGCGGAAAAATACAGCTTCTCCGACTGGGCCCGCGTGGACGAAAATCACCGCGCCGTGCGCTTCTGCACGAGCTGGGCTACAAGGGAGGAGGACGTCGAGGCGCTCATCGCCGACATCGAGGCGCTCTGAGAACGGAAGAATTTGATACCGGGAGGTCATGATATGAAGTCGCAGGTTTATTTCACCCGTGAGCTGACGGGGGACGCGGTCGTTAAGATGTACAATGCCCTCGGCATTGAGCTGCCGGGCCGCGTCGCCATAAAGCTGCACTCCGGCGAGCAGGGCAATCAGAACTACCTGACGCCGGAATTCTGGAAGCCGGTAATAGACAGGGTAGGCGGCACGGTCTGCGAGACCAACACGGCCTACGGCGACGCCTCCGGCGGCGTGCGCGACCACACCGATACGCATCTGCGGCTCATAGAGGAGCACGGCTGGAGCAAATACTTCGACGTGGACCTCATGGACGCCGAGGGCCCGGACCTTGTCTGGCCCATCCCGGACGGGCTTGTGCTCACGGAAAACCATGTGCCGGCGCACATCGCGAACTACGACTCCATGCTTGTCCTGGCGCATTTCAAGGGCCACCCCATGGGCGGCTACGGCGGCGCGCTCAAGCAGCTGGCCATCGGCTGCGCCAGCGCGAAGGGCAAGGCGCTTATCCACTCCGGCGGGCTCACGGACGACCGCTATGAGTGCTGGGAAAAGCACGCGGACAAGATACGCTTCCCGGAGGCGATGGCCGACGCGGCGAGCAGCATCTACCGGCACTTCAGCGGCAGGATCGCTTTTATAAGCGTGATGCGCAACCTCTCCGTGGACTGCGACTGCTGCGCCGTGGCAGAGGACCCCTGCATGAAGGACATCGGCATACTCGCCTCCTTTGACCCCGTTGCGATAGACCAGGCCGCCATAGACTTTGTGGAGACCTCGACCGACCCGGGCAGGGAGCATTTCATGCAGCGCGTGAACTCCCGCAACGGCATACACACGATAGAGGCCGCCGAGGCCATGGGCATCGGCAGCCGCGACTATATGATAATCGAGATATAAGGAGGCTTTGGCATGAGCAGCATAGTAACGGCCTATTTTTCCGCGACGGGCACTACCGCCGCGGCGGCGAAGGACATAGCCGCCGCGCTGGGCGCGGAGCTCTATGAGATCCGGCCCGAGCAGCCCTACAGCGCCGCCGACCTCAAGTGGACGGACAAGCGCAGCCGCAGCACGCTTGAGATGAACGACCCCGACGCCCGCCCGGCGATTGCCGGCGAGCTCCCCTCGCTTGAGGGCTGCGACACCGTGTTCCTCGGCTTCCCCGTCTGGTGGTACGTCGAGCCGCGAATTATTGACAGCTTTATTGAGCGCGCGCCCCTCGCCGGGAAGCGCGTGATACCCTTCTGCACCAGCGGGAGCAGCGGCATAGAAAAGGCCGTGCGGCGCATGCGCGCCCTGCGCCCGGACGCGGACTGGGCCGACGGCGCGCGCATAAGCGGCTCCGCCGCGGCTTGGGCCAGGGCACAGATAGGCTGAATTTATCCCCCGGGGCGGGAAATGTCCGCCCCGGGGGAACTTTTGTACCCGCCGCCGCGTCGTATTGATATCTGGAACAAGGGAGGACCTGTTATGAAACGAAAACTGCTCTGCGCGGCGCTTGCGCTCGCAATGATATTTGCCCTTGCTGCCTGCGGAGGCCCGGCGGGACCGGCTCAGACAAGCGAGCCGACGCAGGAGCCGCTCAGCTTCACGCGCGAGAACTTCCCGCGGCTCGACGGCTCCACCTCAACCGCGCCGCTCGCGGCGGCGATAGCCGCCGTGCTGCTCGGCGAGAGCGAGGAGGAGGTCGCCGACCTCATAGACTTCTCCCGCACAACGCAGAGCTACCGCGAGCTCATGGCCGGGAACGCGGACCTTGTTATCGCCGCGGAGCCGGCGGCGTCCGTGTTCGACGAGATGGCCGAGGCCGGGTTTGAGTACGAGTTGGAGCCCTTTGCGACGGACGCGCTGGTGTTCATGGTCAACGAAAATAACCCCGTCGATTCGCTCACGCTCGAGGAGCTGCGCGGCATCTACTCCGGCGAGATAACGAACTGGAGCGAGGTCGGCGGCGAGGACATGGAGATCGTCCCCTTCCAGCGCAACTCCGAGAGCGGCAGCCAGGTGCTCATGGAAAAGCTGGTCATTGACGGCTCGGAGCTCATGGAGCCGCCGGAGGGCTATATGCTCGGCGCGATGGGCGCGCTTATAGACGCCGTGAAGAGCTATGACAACAGCGCCAACGCCCTCGGCTACACCGTATACTATTACGCCAACGACATGCGCATGGCCGAGGGGCTCAAGCTGCTCAAAATCGACGGCGTGGAGCCGGATGCGGAGACCATACGCAGCGGCGAGTACCCCTTCCTCAACCCCTACTACCTCGCCATGAGCGCCGCGGAGCCGGAGGATTCCATGACGCGCGTGCTCTTTGACTGGATACTCGGCCCGGACGGGCAGAAGTTGGTGGACATGCAGGGCTATGTGAGCGTTATGGAGGTCGAATGACGCGCCGGCGCGCCTGCGTTCAAGAAGGGAGGAAGAACCAAATGAAGCGTATTGCCATACTTGCGCTGGCGCTGCTTATGCTGGCGGGCTGCGGGACGGCCGGGCCGGCGGAGACGCCGGCCGCCGGGAGCCCCGGGCCCAATGTGCTGGTGCACTGGGACGCGCTCCCCGAGCGGGAGGGGCCGATCGCGGAGCGCTGGTACCCGGAGTACACGGACACGCTCATACCCTCGGACGAGTACGGCGAGTTAGTGCGGTACATAGGCGGCGAGGGCTCGGACAACGTTAACGGCTACGCCTACAACTACGGCCTTGCCACGCGCGACGGGGTCATAGTCACGGACCCGGTCTACCTCGGCGCGGGGCCGGTAAGCTGGTACGACCAGGAAACGCGCAGCACCGTGGAAAGCGACACCCTGCTTCTCCACACCGCCGTGGAGAAGGAGATACCGCCGGAGGACGAGTGGAGCACGCACTATGAGAACCGCTACGGCCTTGCGGCCTCGGACGGCTCATGGACCACCGGGCAGATATTTGCGGAGAAAATATGCGAGGGCGAGTGCGGCGTGCTCTTCTTCGACACCGAGGGCAACGTCGTCATGATGAGCCTCGAGGGCGAGGAGCGCTTCCGCTGGCCGGCCGGCGAGATACCCATAGAGGGCCTTGAGGCCGGGAAATACAGCTTTTTCTACGACATTGCCTATGTAGTCGGGCCGTACATGACATATACCACGGCATGGAACTCCGACGGGACGTCGGATAATGTCTATGTAGACCTGCGCGACGGCACGGTGCTCGACTCGGAGCCGGAGGAAGTAAGCTCTGCCTGGAATTACCCCTACGACGGCTGGTCATACTATACCGGCGGGCGCTACAAGAGCGAAAACGGCGTCGTGACCATAGAGGCGGACGGCGGAGGGACGCACAGCTTCCCTGTCCCCCAGGACGCGGACGAGTATTTTTCCCTCCAGATAGACGGCGACAGGGTCATCGCAAATGTCGGCGAGGGCTACAGGCTCTTGGACCTGGACGGCAATGAGCTGCACAGCTGGGGGGAGGGGACCTACCCGAGCTTCTTCTACATCAACACCCCCGGCGCGCTTATCTACACGGCCGAATATAACTCGGAGTGGTTCATGGAGAGCGATACCGTGCCCCTCACGCACTACACCGTCTATGACCGCGACGGCAATGAAATACTCAGCGCCGACGGCGTAGTCCAGCAGTACGGAGACCGGCTCATCGTAGCGGACAGGGAGTGGTACAGGCTCTGCACCCTCGAGGGCGAGGACCTGCTCAGGATAAGCCGCGTGGAGGCGGACCAGGCGGCCTGACGCCGCCATAAAACAAACAAGCCGGAGGCGTTATGCCTCCGGCTCAGCTTATATTCAAGGCCTCGCAGAATTTCGCCGCTTGCGGCGAAATGGACTGAAATCAGTTTTCGGCGGCGGCGTGTACGTCGCCGAAAATACTTTGCGCGAAGCGAGCGTCGAATTGCCCGCCTTTGGCGGGCAACCGAGGCGCTTAAGCGCAGTGCCGGTCTCCATCGGCCGCTCGCGGCCGGGGGACTTTATTGTCTGAAAAGGCCTTAAGGCCTTTTCAGACAATTTAAGCCGGAGGCGTTATGCCTCCGGCTTGTTGTCCACGCTTCGGGTGAAGCTGACGCCGTCCTTGTGCAGGTAGACGTCAAGGCTGACGCGGTCGGCGCGGATAAGGCTCTGCGTGAATTCATACACCACGCCGCGCTCGGTGCGCGTGCGGCGCTGCACGGAAAACGCGCAGCTGCCCGGGCGGCAGCCCAGAAGCTCCGCCTCGCGCCGGCCGAGCAGCACGGCCTCATAGCTGTCCACCGCGCTGAAGGGCACGATGCCCTCCTCATAGAGCAGGCTGTAAAAGCTGTGCGTCTCAAGCAGCTCGCGCGTCAGCTTGGGGTAGATGTAGGTAGGGTAAAAGCTGGTCTCAAGTATCAGCGGCTGGCCGTTCACGTTGCGTATGCGCGAAAAGCGGTAGACCTTGACCGACGCGCTCTCCAGCTCGAGCATCGTAACGATGTCCGGCGGCGGGGCCATGACCTCGAATTCGAGGATGGTGGAGCTCGGCGTCATGCCCAGCGCATTGATTTCGCTCGTAAAAGAGTACACGTTCTCGGTGCGGCGGCGCATCTTCGGCTCGGCCACAAAGGTGCCGCGCCCCTGCTTGCGCACGACAAGGCCCTCGCTCTCCAACTCGCCTATTGCCTGCCGCACGGTGGAGCGCGACACGTCGAAGGTCCGGCAGAGCTCCGCCTCGCTCGGCAGCAGCGCCCCGGGCGCGAGCGTCCCGGCGGAGATGTTGCGCTTTATTATGCTGACGAGCTGGGAGTAAAGCGGAATGTCGCTGTCCATGCTCAGCTTATTCATAAGTACGGGGTTTATATCCATGATGCTCCCTCGCTTGTAAGGACGTTCCATACGTCTATATTGTTTAAAATATTATAATCGAGCCCTGCGCGTTTGGCAATACACTCATTGCACACTATGCGCAAAAAGCGAGGGGAATATTTGTGCTTGGTGCACAGAGCGTGCCCGGCTCAGCGGAGCAGCCGCCGCATCACGGCCTGCTTCAGGGGCGTCCAGGGGCGGTATCTGACGGGCGGCTCGAGCGCTCCGCCGCGGTGGAGTATACCCTCCAAGTGAGAAAATTCCTCAAAGCCCCAGCGTCCGTGGTAGGCGCCCATGCCGCTCTCCCCGACGCCGCCGAAGGGCAGGGAGGCCGCCGTCAGGTGCATGAGCGTGTCGTTCACGCAGCCACCGCCGAAGCGGCAGCGGCCGAGCACGGCGCGCTTCGCCTCCCTCGAGCGCGTGAAGAGATAGAGCGCGAGCGGCCTCGGCCGCCCCTCGACAAAGGCCACGGCCTCGCCGAGGCTTTTGTACGCCAGCACGGGCAGCACGGGCCCGAAAATCTCCTCCGCCATCACGGCGTCGCCGGGCTGCACTCCGCGCAGTACGGTCGGCTCGATTTTAAGCGAGGCCTCGTCCCAGCGCCCGCCGCAGACGCTTTTCGCCGGGTCGATAAGCGCGCGCACGCGCTCAAAATGCGCCCGGCTCGCCATGCGCGGGTACTCCGGGTCATCGAGCGCCGAGGGGTACTGCCGCTCAAGCTCCCGGCACAGCGCGTCGAGCAGCGCCTCTTCCACGGCGGCGTCGCAGAGCACGTAGTCCGGAGCGACGCAGGTCTGCCCGCAGTTGAGGAGCTTGCCCGCGACAATCCGCCGCGCGGCGAGAGGTATATCCGCGCTCGCCTCGACAATTACGGGGCACTTGCCGCCCAACTCGAGCGCGACGGGGGTGAGGCTCTCCGCCGCGGCGCGGAGCACCTCGCGTCCGGCCGCGGCCCCGCCTGTGAAGAAAATCTTGTCCCAGCGCGCCTCAAGGAGCGCCGCGTGCTCGCCGCGCCCGCCCGGCGTGCAGGCCACGAAGTCCGGCGTGAATATGCCGCCGAGGAGCTCCGAAATTACCCGCGCCGTCTCCGGCGCGCCGGAGGAGGGCTTGATAACGGCGCAGTTCCCCGCCGCGATCGCCGCCGCGAGCGGCTGCAGTGTGAGCAGCAGCGGGTAGTTCCACGCGCCCATGATAAGCACCACGCCGTAGGGCATGGGCCGCAGCTCCCCATAGCCGGGGAACTGCGCGAGCCCGACGGAGCGCCGCTTCGGCCCTGCAAGCGCGCCGAGGCGCCGCCGCAGGCAGCTGATGTCCCTGAGCAGCAGCCCCGTTTCGCACATATAGCTCTCCGCCGCGCCCTTGCCGAGGTCGGCCCTCAGCGCCGCGGATATCTCCGCCTCATGCCCGCGCACGGCGTCATAAAGCGCGCCGAGCGCCCGCCGCCTGTGCTCGAGCTCCAGCGTCGCCCCGGTTGAAAAAAGCGCCCTCTGCGCTTCAGCGAGCCTTCTGGCCTCCGCTGCGTCCATAATACGCCTCCTTTAGAACCAAGTGAGCGCCCTTGCCGGCGCGCCGTCGGACTCCGTGAGCTTTATGGGGAAGCAGCCGAAGCCGATTATCCCCTCCGGGCAGCGCCCGAGGCCGGTAAGGTTCTCGATATTTATAATGTCCCGGCCGGAAAAAAGCCGCCGGTGCCGCGTGAGATGCGCGTCGTCAACCGGGTCGAGGCCGATGGTGTCCAGCCCTATGCCCCTGTAGTCCCCGGCGAGGACAAAGTCCAGCACCCCGGCCGACACGCAGGGGTAGCCGAAGAAATACTCCTCCCGGCCCCAGAACCTGTCCCAGCCAGTGTTGAAGAGCAGGAAGCCGGCCTGACGGAGCGCCTTACCGTAGGGCTCGAGCCGCTCCATGCCTATTTCGCCGCCGGCGGGGACGTCCCGGCAGTCTATAACCAGCGCCGTGCCGATAAACTGCGAGGCCGGAAGCCGGTCAAGCGTGGTCCCGCCCGGGAAAATATGCGCCGGCGGGTCAATGTGCGTGCCCGTGTGCGAGTACATTGTAAGGCGCGTCTCCTTAAAGCCGTCGCGCTCATAGCTGCTCGCGGGCGCAAGGCGCGGGCCCTCAGTGCCCGGATAGACGGGCATGCCCTCCGCAATGGCCTGCGTGAGGTCAATAACGGTCATGTGCGCCCCAAACGCCGGGGCTTGATAATCCCCGGCGGATGTGATATCATTAAAAATTGCGGTCACAGCCCGAATTTCACCTCCGGCAGCAGCGCGCGCAGCCGCTCAAAGGCCTCCGCGGCCGGGGCCTCCTCGATGGCCTTCGCCTCGGCTAACTCCCTGCCCTCGCGGCAGAACACAAGGGAGAAGCTGTTCATCTCGCTCACGCCGCCGCAGTGGCGCGCGGAGCAGAGCGTGGCCCGCCGGAATACCTGGTCGAAGTCCGCATAGGGCAGGCAGCGCTGCTTGAGCTGCGCGCGGTAGTAAAAGGCCAGCGCCCCCACGCGGAAGGGCCCGAACCTCTCCGCCGCTGAGAAATCAGCGGCCCAGGGCCCGGCGTCCAGCCTTGCGCCGCCGGGGTCATAGAGCTTTGGCTTTGCGTCTTTCATGGCGTTCACCTCATAACAGGAATCATTCTTGTTTATATCAGAACTATAACATATTTTCCGCCTCCGTGCAAGGGACAGGCGGGAAGGGAGCGAGAGCAATGGACAGGCTTACCTCGGCGGTAAAAAAGCTTGTGTTGGCGTTTTTTGACAAGCGCTTTTTGAAATTCTGCGCCGTCGGCGTGGTGAACACGCTGGTCGGCACGGCCGTGATGTACGGGCTTTATAACCTTGCGCACTGCGGCTACTGGTTTTCCACGGCGATGAACTACGTTGTCGGCAGCATTGTGAGCTATTTTCTGAACAAATACTTCACCTTCAACAGCAAAAAGCGCAGCTCAGGGGAGATAGCCCGCTTCATCGTGAACATCCTCTTCTGCTATCTCATCGCCTACGGCGTGGCCAAGCCCCTTGCGCGGCTCATTTTCAGCGGGCTGACGCCCACGGCGCGGGATAATATAGCGATGCTGGCCGGGATGGTGTTCTTCGTCCCGCTCAACTACCTCGGGCAGAGATTTTTTGCCTTCCGCGGCTCCGACAGGGGCAAAAACACTTGACAAACAGCGCCGCTTCTGATATCATACTATGGCGCTCCAAAGACAGCAGGCGGCGCCGGTTGTGCGGCGGCCCATCAGGGCCGGGCCATCCGGGGCGGAAGTCCTGCCGAGGACGGCTTTACCTAAAAGCTTTCTGCCTCCGTGTCCTGCGACGCGGAGGCATTTTTTGGGCGCTAAGACACTTTCGGAGGTGAAACAGGAAGCAATGCCTAACGAAAAAATCCTCAGCGAGAAAAAGGCGATAGTCGAGGCCCTTACCGAGCGTTTCCAGAACGCGACCGCCGGCGTCCTCGTCGACTACCGCGGCATCACCGTGGCGGAGGACACCGCGCTGCGCCGCGAGCTGGTTGCCAGCGGCGTCGAGTACAGCGTTGTGAAGAACACGCTGACCCGTTTCGCGCTTGACAAGGCCGGCCTCTCCGGTCTGGACAGCGTGCTCAACGGCACGACCTCTCTCGCCACCAGCGCCGGCGACCCCATCGCCCCCATCCGCATCGTGAACGACTATGCCACCAAGCTCGGCGACCGTTTCAACATCAAGGCCGCCTTCATGGACGGCAAGGTGCTCGACGCGAAGGAGATAGTCGAAATCGCCGCCCTGCCGGGCAAAGACGCCCTGTACGCGAAGGTACTCGGCACCATGCTCGCGCCCATTACCAGCCTCGCCGTCTGCCTCGGCCAGATCCTTGAGCAGAAGGGCGGCTCCGTGGAGCCCGCCGCCGAAGAGGCCCCCGCCGCGGAGTAAGACCGCGGCACCCACTACCTTACACTGATTACTTAGGAGGAAACTAAAATGAGCGAAAAGATTGCCGCCCTTATCGAGGAAATCAAGAACCTCAGCGTTCTGGAGCTCAGCGAGCTCGTCCACGCCCTTGAGGAGACCTTCGGTGTCTCTGCCGCCGCCGTTGCCGCTCCTGCCGCCGGCGCCGCCGCCGCTGCTCCCGCCGAGGAGGAAAAGACCGAGTTCGACGTCGTTATGAAGAGCTTCGGCAGCGAGAAGATCAAGGTCATCAAGGAAGTCCGCGCCATCACCGGCCTGGGCCTCGCCGAGGCGAAGGCTCTTGTCGAGAAGGCCCCCACCAAGATCAAGGAGCAGGTCTCCAAGGACGAGGCCGAGGCCCTCAAGAAGCAGCTCGAGGCCGTCGGCGCCGAGGTCGAGCTTGCCTGAGCAGCGCAATAAGCACAAAAAAAGACCGGTCATGCGACCGGTCTTTTTTGTTTTCTGACTCAGAGGCTCTTGCCGTCCAGATAGGCGCAGGCGGCCACGGCGGCGGCGGCGCCGTCGCCCGCGGCGGTAACAAGCTGCTTTACGCTCTTGCTGCGGCAGTCGCCCGCGACGAAGAGGCCGGGGGTCCTGGTCACGCCGGTCTCGCCGGCCGTAAACCAGCCGCCGGCGTCCACCTCCGCAAGGGCGGCGAAGGGGGCGTTGTCGCTCTCGTGCCCTATGGCCACAAAGAGCCCGTCTACGTGCAGCTCGCGCCTCTCGCCGGTGCCGACATCCTCAACCACCGCGCCGGAGAGCGCGCCCTCGCCAAGCAGCGCGCATACGCGGGAATTCATGACAAGGCGGACGTTTTCCCTCGCGCGCAGGGCCTCCACGTTGGCGGCCTCGGCGCGGAATTCGCCGCGGCGGTGTATCACATAGACCTCGGAGCAGGTGTTCGCGAGCAGCAGCGCGTCCCTGACGGCGGTGTCCCCGCCGCCGACGACGGCTACCGGCCGCCCGGGGAAAAAGGCCCCGTCGCAGACGGCGCAGTAGCACACGCCGCTCCCGGCGAAGTCCTCCTCGCGCTCCACGCCGAGCCTGCGGTGCTTCGCGCCCGTGGCGGCAATCACCGCGCCGGCGGAATAGTCCCCCTCCGGGGTGCGGACGGTAAAGCCGTCCCCGTCCCGCTCAAGGCCGGTCACCTCGGCCAGATCCACCTCGACGCCGAGGCCCAGCGCGTGGCTGAGCATCCTGTCGGCGAGCTCCGCGCCGGGCACGGAGGGGATACCGGGGAAGTTGTCTACCCTCGGCGACTGGGCTATCTGCCCGCCGAAGCCGTTCTTCTCGAGTATCAGCACGCTTTTTTCGGCCCTGCGCGCGTAGATAGCCGCAGTAAGCCCCGCCGGCCCTCCGCCGGTGACTATTATGTCGTAACGTTCAGGCATTTTTCCGCTCCTTGTATAGATATCTGAGGCTGTGCAGCCGGCGCCGGCCTATATCGCGCAGCGGGCCATGTCCACGCGGCCGTCGGGCAGGAACTCCACGCCCTCCGCCTCGAGCAGCGCGCGCTGCACACCCTCGCCGCCGAAGGCGAAGCCGGCCGCGAGCGAGCCGTCGGCAAAGACCACGCGGTGGCAGGGGATGAGCCCAGGCTCGGGGTTCCGGTGCAGGCAGAAGCCCACACCCCGCGCCCCGCGCGGGTTCCCGGCCATCGCGGCCACGCGCCCATAGCTCATAACGCAGCCGCGCGGTATCGCCCGCACGGCTGCGTATACGTTTTTTGCAAATTCGGTCACTGGCTGATGTACTGCTTTATCGCGCCCGCGCCGGCGTACTTTTCAAATCCGGCCTCGGTGGGGACGATGAGCGTCGGGGCCTGCTTTACGCCGTAGTGGCGGGCGAGGTCGGCGTTCTCCTCGGCGTTGAGCTTTTCATAGGAGAAGCCCTGCCTGTCGAGCAGCGTCACCGCAAGGCGGCAGTTCGGGCAGGTCGGGGTGGTAAAGAGCAGGGCGGTTCCCGCGGCGGGGGCGGCGGAGGCCTGCTCGCCGGCGGCCGGCTCCTCGCCGCAGGCGCAGCTGGCGGGGTGCTTTGCCGGGTCGAGGTGGCTGTGCGCGATGTCGTAGGTCTTGCGCTCCTTGTACTCCTGGGTCTTGCCGGCGTTCCAGTTCTGAACGGGGCGGTAGTAGCCGGTTATGCGGCTGTAGACCTCGGCGCTCTCGCCGCAGCGGGGGCAGGTGAACTGCTCGCCGGCGAGGTAGCCGTCGTTCTTGCAGACGGAGTAGGTGGGGCTGAGCGTGTAGTATGGGAGCTTGTAGTTCTCGGCAATCTTGCGCACAAGGCTCGCGGCGGCCTGCCAGTCGGGCAGCTTCTCGCCGAGGAAGGCGTGGAAAACCGTGCCGGAGGTGTACAGGGTCTGGAGCTCGTCCTGGATGTCGAGCGCGGCGAAGATGTCCTCCGTGTAGCCGACGGGCAGGTGGGAGCTGTTGGTGTAGTAGGGCGTGCCGCCCGGCTCCGCGGCGGTGATAATGTCGGGATAGCGCTCCACGTCGTGCTTGGCGAGGCGGTAGCAGGTGCTCTCGGCCGGGGTGGCCTCGAGGTTGTAGAGGTCGCCGTACATCTCCTGATAGTCCTGCAGGCGGCTGAGCATGTGCCGGAGGGTGCGCTTGGTGAACTCCTGGCAGCTCTCCTGCGTCATGTCCGCACGGACCCATTTGGCGTTCAGCCCGGCCTCGTTCATGCCGACAAGGCCGATCGTGGAGAAGTGGTTGTCAAAGGTGCCGAGGTAGCGGCGGGTGTAGGGGTAGAGCCCCTCGTTCATAAGCTTGGTGATGACGTCGCGCTTTACCTTGAGGCTGCGCGCGGCGATGTCCATAAGCCGGTCGAGGCGGCGGGTGAAGTCCTCCTCGTCCTTGGAGAGATAGGCCAGGCGCGGCATGTTCAGCGTGACTACGCCGATGGAGCCGGTGCTCTCGCCGGAGCCGAAGTAGCCGCCGCCCTTGCGGCGCAGCTCGCGAAGGTCGAGCCTCAGGCGGCAGCACATGCTGCGCACGTCGCTGGGCTCCATGTCGGAGTTGATGTAGTTGGAGAAGTAGGGCGTGCCGTACTTGGCGGTCATCTCAAAGAGGAGCTTGTTGTTCTCCGTGGGGGACCAGTCGAAGTCCTTGGTGATGGAGTAGGTCGGTATGGGGTACTGGAAGCCGCGGCCGTTGGCGTCGCCCTCTATCATGATGTCGATAAAGGCCTTGTTGACCATGTCCATCTCGGCCTTGCAGTCGCCATAGGTGAAGTCCTGCTCTCTGCCGCCGACAATGGCGGGCAGGTCCCTGAGGTCGGCCGGGACGGTCCAGTCAAGGGTGATGTTGGAAAAAGGCGCCTGCGTGCCCCAGCGGGAAGGGGTGTTCACGCCGTACACAAAGCTCTGGATGCACTGCTTGACCTCTTTATAGTTGAGGTTGTCCACCTTGACGAAGGGGGCAAGGTAGGTGTCAAAGCTCGAGAAGGCCTGCGCGCCGGCCCATTCGTTCTGCATTATGCCGAGGAAGTTGACCATCTGGTTGCAGAGCGTGGAGAGGTGGCTGGCGGGGGAGGAGGTTATCTTGCCGGGAATGCCGCCGAGGCCCTCCTGGATGAGCTGCTTGAGGCTCCAGCCCGCGCAGTAGCCGGTGAGCATGGAGAGGTCGTGCAGGTGGAGGTCGGCGTTCTTGTGGGCGTTGGCGATCTCGTCGTCATAGATCTCGCTCAGCCAGTAATTGGCGGTGATGGCGCCGGAGTTGGAGAGTATGAGCCCGCCGATGGAGTAATTGACGGTGCTGTTCTCCTTCACGCGCCAGTCGGAGTTGTTGATATACCCGTCCACGACGTTCTTGTAGTCGAGATAGGTATTCCTCATATTGCGCAGCTTCTCGCGCTGGCGGCGGTAGAGGATGTACGCCTTGGCCACGTGCTCGTAGCCGCCGCG
>CALWYQ010000039.1 GCA_944385815.1 uncultured Oscillospiraceae bacterium
TCAAAACCGAAGCCGCGTTGGGCTTCGGTTTTGTTTTTGCGCTGCAAATATTGACGCGGTAAGAGCACTTGCGCCACGTTGGAGTGGAGCCCGCTCCGTTCTTCCTTATCAAAACCGCAACCGCTGCGCTGGGTTGCGGTTTTGTTATTGGCGCGGATCGGCAGCGAATGTCTATTAACGTATACATTTTCCGGGCTGCGAGGTGAGCCTTAACGCATTTACAGGCTGCGGAAATAGTCCGGGTCATTGCCCCCCGGCTTTGCATTTTTGCGGGGAGTTATGTTAAAATAGTCAATAATGTAAGGAGGGTTCAAATTGTCTATTATCGTGAACATATATTATTCCGGGCGCGGCGGGGCTGCGCGGGGCTTTGCTGCGGAGATGCTCTCTTCCGGGCTGGTTGATGAAATACGAGCAGAGGAGGGCAACCTTCGGTATGAGTACTTCTTTCCCGCGGAGGACAAGGAGACGGTGCTGCTGATTGACGGCTGGGCAGATCAGGCTGCTCTTGACCGGCACCATGCGTCGCCGATGATGCAGAAAATTGCGGTACTGAGGGAAAAATACGATTTGTGCATGCGCGTCGAAGCCTATACCCCGGCTGCCCTGTCGAAGGCGGATGAAAAATATCTGAGAAAATAAAAGCGCCGGGAAACCGGCGCTTTTTATTGAGTTGAAGCGAGCTTGAGTTTAAGGTAGCGTTTTTGGTATTTCAGCTCGGCATAACGCGTGATTTTGCGGTAATATACAGGGTTCGCGGCCCCGGCGGCGGCTCCGGCGAGGGGGATGCCCTGGACGAACTTCACCGTCAGCAGGCCGAGGGCGAAGGCGTCGGCCGTGCGCCTGAGCTCGAGCTCAAATTCGCCCGGGGCCGGCTCGCTCGCGCCGTCGTCAAGCCCGGCGGAGAGGGCGGCGCGCTCGCCGCCGCGGCTGAGGGCGCAGCGCATGAGCCTGAGCATGTACAGCCGCTCGGCCGCGGTATCGCAGCCGAAGCCCCAGCTGCGCGCCGTGGCGCGGACGCCGCGCATAAGCAGCGCGAGGAACAAAACTATGTCCGGCAGGCCGATGCCGAGCGCGCCGAGGGCCACGCCCTCAACGGCGCTGGCCGCGGCCTTGAGCGAGTTCGCCCGGCGCGCGCCGCTGCCGAGCCGCCGGAGCGAGGCGCGTCCGGGCCGCGCGTCGAAGGCGGCGTCGCGCGCGGAAAACAGCGCGGCCAATTCATCCGGGCGGACGCCGTACTCGAGCAGGGCGGGGCGCTCAAAGAGCAGCGCGAAGGCCCTGGCGAAGGCCGCGCGCAGGGCGGCTTCGGCCTTTTCCGGTATGCGGGCGGCAGCCGCCGTGCGCCAGGCGGGCTCGGACGCGCCCGCGCGGCGGTCGAGCCGCGCCTCGCGCCGCGCCGTTGAGGCGAGGGCGCGCTCGATGGCGGCGCGGCTCATATTTTAAGCCGCTCCTGCTCCTCGCCGCCGGCGTCACGCTGCCGGCTCCGGGAGCTCTGCCGTGGGGCGTCGGGCTGCGGCGCGGCGAGGCCGGCGTCTATCTCCAGCTCCAACTCAGGGACCTGCGCGCCGCTTTCCTCAAGGCCGGCGGCGAGCAGGGAGTTGAACGCCGCGGTGTTCTCGCGAGCGAGACGCCGCGCGGCATGGGCGGAGCTCACGGCCGCGGCTATGCTCCCGCCGAAGAGCACGGCAAAAAATTCGCCGCTGAGCGCGATAAAAAGCAGCATGCAGCCGAGCACCATGCCGAGCGCCCTCCTGCGCCGCGCGGCGGTGTTCGCGTCCACCTCGCCGCGCGCCTCCTCGTGCGCGAGGCAGCACGAGCACTGCTCCGCCCAGGACGCGGCGCAAAGCTGCTCGACGGCGGCCTCCGGCGTCCCGCCGCCGTCAAAGCTCGCGGCATAGAGCGAAATGGCCTCCCAGGCGGCGGGGTTATAGTATCCGCAGCGCTCGCCGGGCAGGGCGGGCGCGGCCTTAACGGCCTCCATGGGCTCAAAGCGGAGGATGGCCCCGGCGGCGAGCCGCCTGAGCTCATCCGGCGCGGCGTTTTCGGGCACGCTCACGCCGGAGGCTGCGAGGAAGCGCCCCGTAAGCCCGTCCACGGCGGCGAGCTCGCCGGCCAAGTACTGCGCGAAGCCCTCGCCGTCGCGCTCGGCGAGCAGCTGCAGGGAGATGAAGCGCCCGAGCGTGTCCTTCACGGCGGCGGCGATGACGCCGCCGGCGGCCTCGGAGCCGTCCATGAACCGGCAGTAGGCCTCGCAGAGCAGGGCGGAGCTGTCCTCGCTGCCCTGCGCGAAAAACGCGGCGTAATGCTCAAGATCAAGGCCCTTATTTTCCATATCGTACACCTCAGCTTTCGCAGAGCCTGTGCAGCTCAAACGTCTCTATGCGGCTTGCGATGCGGTTTATTCTGTCCAACACCGCCTCATAGAGCGCGCGGTCGTAGCTGTTTTGCGGAGCGCCGGGGCTCAAGTACTCCGCGCGGACGCCGCCGTTTTCGTCCTCACAGCAGCGGTAATTCCCGCGCCTGAATAGCTCTTCGCCGGCGGGGATAAAGCTGCCGCGCAGCATTCGCACGCAGTTTACGGCGATGCTGTTGAGCCCGGAGCTGCCCGTGCCGTAGGAGGCAAAGTCCGCCTCGCGCGCGATGGAGCACAGCGCCTCCCTCCACTCCGGGGCGGTTATACTCCGGCCGCGGCTGAGCGGCAGGCGCGAGAGCGCGGTGGAGACGGCCTTGGCGATGTCCGCGCCGGTGAGGAATTTCCCGGCCGCGCCGAAGGCGTCTACAATGGGGCCAAGGCAGAGCTCCGCGCTGAAGCAGTCGCTCGCCGCGCCGCCATCGCCGGCGTCAAAGAGCGGCCCGGGCCCCGGGAGGCCCCGGCTCTCCGCCTCGGCGGCGCGGCGGCCCCCGGCGCGGCGCATGTGCTCGGCAAAGATGCCAACGCACTCCGAGCGCGAGGGCATAAACACGGAAAACAGCGCGTCAAAGCGCCCGCTGCGGAAAAATTCGGGCGGCAGCGCGCCGATGCTGTTGGCGGTGGCGTAGATGAAGCAGGCGCGGGAGTTTTCCTGCATCCAGGTGAGCAGCTGGCCGAACACGCGCTTGAAGGTGCCGCTGTCGCCCTGCGACTGCGAGCTCGCCCCGGCGAAGCCCTTGTCGAGCTCGTCTATAAGGACTATGCAGGGGGCCATGGCCTCGACCTGGCGCAGGGCGCTGCGCATGTTGCGCTCGGACTCGCCGATGTAGCTGCCCATGAGCCGGTCCACGCTGAGTATGACGAGGGGGAGCTGGCGGTTGAGCCGGCGGTAGAGCACCTTTGCGCCCTCGCTTTTGCCGCAGCCGGGCACGCCGCAGAGCAGCAGGCCCTTGAGCGGGGGCACGCCGCGCGTGAGCATATAGCCGTCGGGGTCCAGCAGCTGCTCGCGGTGCATATCGACCCAGCGGACAAATTCCTCCATGCCGCCGAGGCCGCCGTTATCGCCGGGGCGGTCGCGGTAGAGCGTGAGTATGTTCCCGCCGCGCAGCAGGGACTGCGCCTTTTCGCCGAGGATCATCTCCTCGCGGGCGGGAGGGTCGTCCATTACGGCGACGCCGCCGTTATCCGGCGCGGCGAGCAGGCGCAAAACCAGCCTGCGTGCCTCGCAGAGCCCGAAGCCGGAGAGGCTCGAGGCCAGCTCCTGCAGATCCCCGCCCTCGGGCGGCCTGCGCCCGGCGGCCTCGCAGAGCGAGACAACAAGCTCGCTCAGCTCCAGCTTGTCCGGGTAATCGGGCTCTATGATCTCGGCATATGGCAGGAGCTCGGCGGGCAGGGCGGAGACCTCGCCGTAGAGCAGCACGCGGCTGCAGCGGAGCACGGAGCAGCTGTCGCCGCAGCGGAGGTATTCGCGCACAAAGCAGCGCAGCCCGTCGAGCCCGCCCTTGAGCTCATGGGAGGCCAGGACGTACAGCCTCGGCCTTACATTCTCGGCCAGGAGGGCGTTGGCGGCCTCCTGCGTAAAGTCCTCAAGCCCCTCGGGGCCGAAAAACAGGTTCGTGCAGCGCGAGAAGCTGTCCGGCCGCACACCGATAAAGTCAAAGTAGCGGCCCTCGCGCCCGGCGTATTCGTTATCGTCCGCCTCGAGCCCGACAAGCGCGCCGGAGAGGGCCAGCTCGTTTATCAGCTCCTGCTCGAGGGTGTCCACCATGATGAGCGGGCGGCCGGCGGCGCAGGCCTCGCGGCAGCGGCGGGTGAGCGCGTCCATAACGCGCTCGCGCGGCTTCTTGCCGGAGTGCGCTCCGAGCGCGCCGAGGCAGACGCGGCGGGAGCCGGCAGCCCCGCCCTGGAGGTTTGACACAGTCACGCCGGAGCTCTGCAGTACCTCGCAGCGGCTGCCGCGCAGCGTGACCTCCACGGGCTCCACGGCGCTCCGCAGCCGCCTCGCGTAGTGGCTGTTGGCAAGACCGGCGCTGTAGCTGCCGAGGTCGAGGCCGTCCTCGCGCAGCAGCACAAAGCCGCCGCCGTCCTCCTCCGGGGCAAAGCTGACCACCCTGCCGCCGCAGGGGAACTCACGCTCCCCGCGCCCGGGCACGCTCAAAAAAAGGCTGCCGCCCCGGCGCTCCATGCTGCAGTAGCCGTTTTTTACCGTGAGCGGGTGGAGATAGACGGGACTGCCCCCGGCGAGGCTCAGATAGCGGTAATCGCCCGGCGCTATTGAAAAGCGCTCCGGGCTTCGGTCGTATTTGCCGTAATAGAGCTCCAACTCCGCGCCCTCGGGGGCGTCAAGGCGGCAGAGCCCTATGCTCTCGCCGGGCCTGAGCCCGGCGCTGCGGCGCGGATCGAGCACAAGGCGCTGCACGCCCCTGCCGCTCAGGCTGACGCTGCCGGGCCGGACGGAGAGGTATTCCCGCGCCTCGTCGGAGGTTATGCGCTCGCTGTACGCGCGCTCCGCCTCCGGCGGCGTGATTCCGGGCGCCTTCCCGGCGAGCATACAGCCCGCGGCGAGGCATACCGCAAGGCGGCGCCTGTCCTCCTCGCCGAGGGAGGTGCCGTCCGAGAGCTCCCACACCTGCCTGAGCAGCCTCAGCTTGTCCTCGTCGCCGAGCCATTTTGCGCCGGGGGACATGCCGAGGGCCCGTTGCGCGCCAAAATAGTCCTCCGGCCGGGCCGGCAGGGCGGCGGCGCCGGCGAATACGGCGCGGAAGAGCATTTCGCAGTTGTAGTCGCCGAAGGCGGAGCGGCCGCGCAGCTGCTGCCAGGCAAAGCCGGCGGCAAGCTCGCGCGCGGCGAGCAGCGCCGTGGCCTCAAAGCTCTCGCAGAAGTCCCGGGCGCAGCACACCTGCGCGCCGTTCATCTTAAAGTATTTCACGCCTCCGCCTCCTTGGCGCCGTCGCCGCGCTCGTTGTAAATAAGCAGCAGGGTCTTGCCCAGCGCCACGTCGAAAAGCTCCGCCGCCGCGGCTTCAAAAAGGGCGGCGATATCGGTCTTTTCCCGGAGATCCTTCTCTATCCCGTTGATGGAGGCGCTGAAATTGCTGATGTCGTTGAACCGCCCGTATATTCTGCCGCAGAGCTCGTTGTCAAGCGGCCGGTCATAGCTTTTGCGCCTGCTCTTCGCCCACTGCTCGATGCGCGTCAGGCCGAAAAGGCCGGCAAGGCCGCCGATGACCCCGTATGCCGTAAGCCAGCCGTCGGAGAAGATTTTCTCGTATATTTCGCCCTGAAAGCCGTAGCTTTTAAAGTCGTAGCCGGGGAAGGACGTGTCCAGCCCGGAGATGCCGAGGTCCCCGGCGCTGAGGCTCTGGCCGTAAAGCCTGCCCGCGAGGGCGTTGAAGCTCTCCACAAGGCCGCCGCGGCAGCTGTCCAGGGCTATCCTGAAGGCGCCGTTGACAAGGCCGGCGCACTCAGCGGCGCGCTTTGCGTCGTACCTGTACGAATTGCGGCCCGCCTCCGCAAGCTGCTTCAGGGTCCTGACCTCGCCCTTGAACTCCGCCGCCTGCATGGCGTCGGCGGCCCTGCTGGTGGAGCGGCGGACTATTTTTTCGGCGGCGCTTTTGAGCATCTCCGCGCAGAGACTCTCCGCCGCGGCCCTGGCCGAGGCCTTCATGTCATTTAAGGCCGAGAAGGCCTCGCTCTCGCGCAGGGCTATGCTGCACAGGCCGGAGGACACGCTCGCCGAGGGGTTTTCGGAGAGGATGAGGCAGGGGCT
>CALWYQ010000040.1 GCA_944385815.1 uncultured Oscillospiraceae bacterium
GCGCCGAAGCGGCAAAGATAATGAACCGCATCCTGAAGCGCAGCGGCCAGCCGCGGTACATAACCGAATACCTCGACGTCCCGCCCTCCGCCTGGTACTACAACGAAATCCAGCTCGCCACCTCCCCGTGGTGAGGAAAAAAGCGCTCCCAAGGGAGCGCTTTTTCAGTTCCTGTACACTCTCGGCAGGCGTTTTCCGAGCCGGCTCAGCACCTCGTTGCTGATTGTGCCGGATTTTGCTGCAAATTCCTCACAGCTTATGGTCTCAGGCCCGTCCGTGCCTATAAAGGTTGCGATATCGCCAGGATGCACCTCTCCTGCGTCGGTGACGTCAAGGCAGAGCTGATCCATGCAGATGCGCCCGACGACGGGGCAGCGCTTCCCGTTGACAAGCGCCTCGGCGCCGCCGTGCATCGAGCAGCGGAACACGCCGTCTCCGTAGCCAATGGGAAGCACAGCTATGCGCGTGGCCCGAGAGGTTATAAACTCGCGGCCATAGCCCACGGCCTCTCCGGCCGGCAGCTCGCGCACAAGGCCTATCCGCGCGCGAAGGCTCAGCGCCGGAGCAAGCTCCGGCCAGGCGCGGACACCGTCGTGCCCGTCGCTTTTGACCCCATAGAGCGCAACGCCGGCCCGCGCGTAAGCGCAGCGTCCGTCAGGATAATTCAGCAGCCCGTAGCTCGCCTGGGTGTGCAGCGCTCCGGTGTCTATGCCGCGGCCCTTAAGCTCGTCCGTCAGGGCGAAAAAGCGGCGGAGCTGCTCCTGCGTGAAGCTTACGTCCGCGCCGTCGAGCGAATCGGAAACGCAGAGATGAGTGAACATACCGGTAACGCGCAGATGCGTCAGGGCAAAGCAGCCGGCGACGGCGTCCACGTGCTCAAAGCTTTCGCCGAGGCGGTGCATCCCGGTGTCTATCTTAATATGAACATCCACGCGCCCCTTCGCTGCGCTGTCAAGGGCATGGGCATAGGCCGCATCGACGGCGCACTGCGTCAGGCGGTAGCGCCGGATGACGCGCCACTGGTCGGCGGGAGTATAGCCTAAAATCAAAATCAGCCCCTTGACGCCGGCGCGCCTGAGCTCTACGCCCTCGGCGCAGCAGGCCACGGCAAAGGCCCTGACACCTATGCGGTTTAGCTCCAGTGCCGAGCGCACGGCGCCGTGGCCGTAGGCGTCGCACTTGAGGACCGCCATCAGGCTGCAGCTGCCAGGCGCGAAGGCTTCAAGCCTTTCGGCGTTATTGCGCAGGGCGTCAAGGTCCACCTCAACCCACGCACGGGCGGTATCCGACACGCGGCGGGGCCTTATAAGCGACCACAGCCAGAGCAGCACGGCGCTCGCTGCCGCGCTCCCGGCACAGACGGCAATATAGTGGCCGAGGCTGTTGACTACGAATATATCCCAGAGCCCGAGCACCCTGGCCGCGGCGCGGACAACAAGGATGACGGCGGGGTGGAGGATGTATACGAGCAGCGAAAAGCTGCCGAGCGGAAGCGATACGCTCCCCCGCGCGCGCATCAAAAGCGCGAAGAGGAAGTACATTACGGCAGGCAGCAGCACATACATGCTGTCATGCCTCTGCCAGCCCAGGGCACGCAGGCCCATGGCCTCGGCAAGCATAAGCGCAAAGCATACGGCGAGTCCGGCGGCCTCGATCCCGACGGGACGGGGCTTTTTAACGCGCATCTGCGCGCCGAGGTAGAAGAACACCGGCGCAAAGAAAAGCCCGTTGCGCGTATATCCGGCCAGGGCGAATACCGCCCGGTACGCCGCGCTGACTCCGGGGATATTTTCTATAAGCCCCCAGTAGCTGTCCCCAAGCAGGCCGAGCGCGTACAGCGCCAGCACCGCCCCGGCGCAGGCGCCGCGGCTGAGGCGCCGCATGAGGAGGGCCGTCAGAGCGAGGCCGAGTATGGCGGCGGGGAGATACCACAGATGGTAGAAGCTGCCTTCAAAAAACACCTGCTTTATGAGCTCCAACAGGTCCCACTCCTGCAAATGCCCTGCGTAGACGTTTACCGGCAGATACAGCGCCGCACTCGCGGCGTAGATAATCAGCAGCTTTTTAAGGCTCCTGCGCACGCCCGTGCCGTTCAGGACAAAAAAGCCGGTGGCCATAAAGAAGAACGGCACGGCGACGCGGGCTATCACCCGCGTGAAAACAAAATCCGCCGTGTCCGAATATGCCGCGAGCGGCGAGGTGTGTATCGCCACGACCAGAAAAGCCGCGGCGACGCGAAAGAGCTCTATACCCTTATAGCTTCGAGCAGTCCTCATTCAGGAGACCTCCGATTGAATTGCAGCACGTATTCCTCTAAGGCAAGGCCGAGGGCGGCGATGCGCCTTGCGTGCTCCGCGCCGACGTACCTGAAATGCCAGGGCTCCGCGGCTATGCCCGTGACGGGCTCCTTGCCCGCCTGATAGCGCTCTATGAAGCCGAACTCCGCCGCTTTGGCGCGGAATTCGGCACAGATGCCGTCATAGGGGAAATACGGCCGTATAAAATCTATTTCCGAACCGTCGTCGAGCGCAAGGTCTATCGCAAGGCCCGTCTCGTGCTCGCTGCAGCCGGGGAGCGCGACATACCTGCGCGTAAAAGCCTCGCCCTTATCGCGGAGGACTTCCTCCCAGAGCGCAAGCTGCTCCGAATGCGGCCGGTAGCCGCTGACGGCGACGATCCGGCCCTCGCCGCCGGCAGACTTAACAAGCGCGGCCAGCGCCGCAGCGCATCCGCTCTCAAGCAGCACCTGCGAGCCCGGCAGCGCGGGAGACAGCCCTCCCGGCGCATAGCCCGCGGGCAGGGGATGCCATGCGTTTACAAGCAGGGGAGGCTTCATCCTTCAAAGGCGTACTCGACGAGGTGGTCGAGCAGGGCGGGGAAGCCGAGGCCGATGCCCTTCATCATGTTCGGGAAGCGGCTGTGCGGCGTGAAGCCGGGGATCGTGTTGACCTCATTGAACACTATGCGTCCCTCCGGCGTGAGGAACATGTCCACCCTGGCCATTACGCGGCAGCCGAGCGCCCGGTAAATCGTGGCCGCGGCGGCCTTTATCCTCTCCTCGGTAGAGGAGTCTACGCGGGCGGGCATATGTATTTTTGCGGTCTTGAGGGTATATTTTTCCTCATAGTCAAAAATGTCGCCGAAGATCTCGATTTCATCGGCGCGGCCGATTATGAGCTCGTCGTTGCCCATGACTGCGCAGCCGACCTCGTTGCCGTCAATCGTCTCCTCAATTATGACCTCGCGGTCGTACCTGAAGGCAAAGCTGACGGCGCTCATAAGCGCGCTTTCCGCCGAGACCTTGGTAATGCCAAAGCTCGAGCCGGCGCGGACGGGCTTTACGAACACGGGATAGCCGAGCGCGGCGGCAACCGACCTGAGCTCAGCCTCGCCGGGCATGGATCTGAGCACAACGGCGCGCGGCACGTCTACGCCGGCGAGAGCGGCGAGCTTGTGCGCGCGGTCCTTGTCCATGCAGAGCGCCGAGCAGAGCGCGCCGCAGCCGATTATGGGTATGCCCGCCATCTCGCACAGGCCCTGAATGGTACCGTCCTCGCCGTTTTTGCCGTGCATGACCGGGAAGGCCGCGTCTATGCGCGTGGTAACGACGCCGTTTTCGCCGAATTCAACTATGCCGTGCACCTCACGGTCGGGAGAAATAAGGGCGGGCACGCACTTGCCCTCGCGCCAGGTGTCGTTCTCGACGCCCTCGGGGCCGCCGTAGTAGCGGAACCATTCTCCGCCCCTGGTTATGCCGAGCAGGATGAGCTCATATTTATCGCGGTCAATATTGACGATGACCGAGTGTGAGGATTCAAGAGAAACGGGGTACTCGGGCGAGCAGCCGCCGAAAATAATAGCGATGGTCTTTTTATCCATGGGATTTGCCTCCTTGGCTGTGTGTCCCTGACATTGTAGCACTTTGCGCCCGGAATGGAAAGCCCATAAATATTAAAGTTTCTATTAAGCGCGGCTTACCCGCTTACGCAAAACCAGATTATCAGCGCAAGGCCGGCAGCGAGTGAGGCAAGCCCGGCACCGAGGTAGGGCCTCTCCCGGTAAGCGCCGTACTTATGCAGCAGCCCGGCGGCCACGCCGAAGAACAGCAGCGACAGGCAGCCCTTCCAGGCGGCGTTTCCCTTGACAGCGCAGATAAGCGTCATCACCTGCGTCGCGCATATCATAAGCTCGAGCGACCAGTTTTTCGCGTCGCGGTCTATCATCTTATCGCGCTCGTCTTTTACCGGCCGCTCACGGGGCGGGTTATTCATGGTTTCACTCCTTGCCTTCGTAATGTATCCCAACTATCAGCTCGATGATAAAGAGCAATCCCAGCGTTAAGCCGGAGACTATAACGGCCATGGTCCATATCTCGTCCCGAGTAAGGCCAAAAGCTGCGGCAGAGCCGATCACCCATATAAGCAGCAGCGCTTCGGCTACCTTGAACATGGTGCAGCCGGTTTTAAGCCTTATGTAGCGGTTTCGTTCGTCGCGCTCCTCGAGAAAATCCTCGCGCGAAGCCCTCGCGGAAAACGCGCGCACTATCTGGCGTAGGCTGAAAAGCAGCAGCAGGGAGAATAGCACTATGTCGCGTATAAACACCGCCTTTACCGAGCTCGGCCTCGCTATCTCCAATATCAGGCCGCCGAGGCCGACGGCGAGCCAGAAAATGCCAAGCAGCAGGCCCTTCTTATTGTAAAGCTTCATATTATCACCTCAATTATGCTTGTAATAGTAACAGCTGACTACTACGTAAATGGTACAGAGCGCGGCGGAAGCCGCTATCAGCGTCAGTGATACCGTGAGGCATGCCGGCTCGCGGGACACGGCGTATACTATTGCGAATATCAGCGCGGCAGCGTTTACAAGCCAGCATGAGAGCTTAAAAGCGTCTGAGCCGCTCTTCTGCGCGATGAAAATATCGCGCTCGTCCTCGCAAACCGCAGAGCTTCGGGGAGCGAGGGCATAATACAGGTTTGAAAACGCCAGCAGCACCGAAGCGGCGGCAGTAACAGCAAAGCGGGCTTCGTTCTGCCTCAACGCCACAAACACACAAACAGGTACATTTATTGCGCATATTATCGCTATTATCAGGTTCGCTTTCCTCTTTATTAGCTTCATCTCTCATCCTCCATTCTCATATTCTCCTCAAGGCAGCAGAGCTCCTCAACGCTGACATCAAAAACCCTGGCCATGCGGTAGGCGAGCATCAGCGAGGGGTTGTACTGCCCCTTCTCTATGGATATTATCGTGCGCGACGAGACCCCGACAGCGTCCGCCAGCTGCTGCTGCGTCATGCCGCGGGCCGCCCGCATTTCCCTGAGTATTGTTTTCATCGCGCACCGCCTTTCATATGAAGCTTACTTCACGTGAAGTTTACTTCATATTAGCACATGCTGCTCCGTATGTCAACAGTAAAAACGCGAGGGCCGGATGGCTCTCGCGTTTGCTTATTCCTTATTATAAAGCGTGTCTATGTCAAGGAAGCCGTGCTTAGGGCTGTGTCTGCTTACGTATACAATCGGAGAACAGTAAAGCTCCGGCCGCCTTTTGAGCGTCGGGCTGGTTGCGAGGTATCTTTTCCCGTCCCAGTAATATTCGCAGACGGCTATGTAGGGGTGCGAACCGTCCTCGCGGCAGGGGATATGGTCGTGATAGATAAGGACGAGGCGGGCCTTGACCTCCGAGCCCGTTCGCGCGGCGTTCAGGTACAGCCAGCGGCGGAATTTGCCGCATAAGAAGAACAGCGCCGCGGCGGCGAGCAGGCAGTAGCCGATGCAGCGGATCCCAAAGGCCTCCTCCGCACACAGCGAGGGCCGGAGCAGTGGCAGTACGGAGCCTATTACAACGACGGCTATGCCGAGGCCCAAAAAGTTTGCGGCCGCCCTCATGCAGCCGAAGCCTGTCCTTACCGGCATACAGATCCCACCTTTCGCGCGGAGCCTTCCATGGCTATAATATTATACTTTGCCCCGTATTTCAAGTTGCAATGCGGCACGGTTAGCTATATAATGTATCTGCTTTCAGCAGGAAAAAGCAAAGGAAGGTATTGACCCATGAAGGAACTCTCTAAAATAGCGCTCAAGGTAAACCCCTCTACCACGCTTGCCATAGATTCTCTGGCCAAGCAGATGAAGGCCGACGGGCTCGACGTCATAGGCTTCGGCACGGGTGAGCCCGATTTTATGACGCCGGACAATATTTCCGAGGCCGGCATCGCGGCCATACGCTCCGGCAAGACCAAGTATACCCCCGCCGCCGGCATAGCTGAGCTTCGCCGCGCCGCTGCGGCGCGCCTGAAGGCAGACTGCGGCCTTGACTACGACTACACGCAGATCGTTATCGCCTCCGGCGCGAAGCACAATGTCTACATAGCCCTGCGCGCGCTTGTGAACCCCGGCGACGAGGTCATAGTCCCCGCGCCCTACTGGGTGAGCTACTGCGAGATGGTCAGCATGTGCGCCGGTGTGCCCGTGGTTGTCGAGACCACCGAGGATGCGGACTTCAAGATGAGTCCCGCCCAGCTTGAGGCCGCAATAACGCCCAGGACCAAGGCGCTTATGCTCAACAATCCCTCCAACCCTACCGGCATGGTCTACACCGAAAGCGAGCTCCGCGCCCTCGCGGAGGTCTGCGTAAAGCACGACCTGTACGTCATTGCCGACGAGATATACTATAAGCTCATGTATGACGGCCGCCCCTTCACAAGCTTTGCCTCCCTCGGCGAGGATGTAAAGGAGCGCACCATACTGGTAAACGGCGTATCAAAGTCCTATGCCATGACCGGCTGGCGCATCGGCTACGCCGCCGCGAACAGTAAGATAGCAAAGGCGATGAGCAACTATCTGAGCCACTCCACCGGCGCGCCGAGCACCATAAGCCAGTGGGCCGCCGTTGAGGCCCTCTCCGGCCAGCAGGAGACCATAGAAGAAATGCGCCGCGTGTTTGAGGAGCGCCGCAACTATATTGTCGAGCGCATGAACAGCATCCCCGGCGTCAGCTGTATCATGCCGGAGGGCGCGTTTTATGTGATGATGAACATCGAGAAGCTCATAGGCCGCAGCATAGGCGGCGTTATAATATCGGATGACGACGTCTTTGCCGAGGCCTTCCTCAAGCAGGGGCTTGTCGCCGTCGTGCCCTGCTCCGGCTTCGGCATAAAGAACTTTGTGCGCTGGACCTACGCTACAAGCATGGACAACATAAAGGCCGGCCTCGACAGGCTCGAAAAATTCCTGGCCGAGGGCTGAGACGTTATTTTAGCTGCCTGTCCCGCATAGTCTTATGCCGGGAGGGACGGCCATGTTCTTATCAATAAAGCTGCGCGACACTCTGCCGCTTATGGTATCGGCTCTGCTGATAGCCGCGGCCTTTCTGCTGCCGCCCTATGAGGCGGGCGGCGAGATAGCCGTATTTGCGCCCGAGGGCCCGGTGCTTATAATAGACCCGGGCCACGGCGGCGCGGACGGCGGGGCGCAGGCCGCGGACGGCAGCGTGGAGAGCGCGCTGAACCTGTCCGTTGCGAAAAAGCTCAACGCCCTCGCCGGGCTTTTCGGCGTGGAGACGGTTATGACACGCGAAAGCGAGGACATAGCCTACCCAGACGGGGCGGACAGCATCGCCGGCATGAAGCGTGCGGACCAGCACGCGAGGGCGGAGCTTATAGCCTCAGTGCCGGACGGCGTCCTTATAAGCATACATCAGAATTATTACCCCGACGAGCGGCCGAGCGGGGCGGTGGTGCTGTACGCCGCGGTGGAAGGCAGCCGGGAGCTCGGCGAGGCAGCGCAGTCGCTGCTTGTTGAAAAGTTAGACAGCTCGAACCGCCGCGTGGCCGCGCCCGTGGACGATGAGGTCTATCTAATGCGCTCGGCCGAGTGCCCGGCCATACTTGTCGAGTGCGGCTTCATGTCAAACCCGGCCGAGCTTGAAAAGCTCAAGAGCGGCAGCTATCAGTTTAAAATCGCAGCCGTGCTGCTTTCGGCATACCTGCAATGCGGCAGCGCCGTGAACGGAATGGTGATATGAAACAGAAAACAGTATTTTACTGCACCGAGTGCGGCAACGAGACCGCGCGCTGGTCCGGCCAGTGCCCGGCCTGCGGGGCCTGGAACACGCTTACCGAGGCGCCGGTTAAGCCAAAGGGCGGGAATAAGGCAGCCGCGGCGGCTCACCGTGCCCGCCAGACGCCCCAAAAGCTCAGCGAGCTTGAGAGCGAGGAGGAGATACGCTTTTCAACGGGCGTGGGAGAGCTTGACCGCGTGCTCGGCGGCGGCGCGGTGCGCGGAAGCGTCGTGCTGGTTGGCGGCGCGCCGGGCGTCGGCAAGTCCACGCTGCTTTTGCAGCTCTGCGGCCTTGTCGGCAGGAGCGAGCGCGTGCTGTACGTCACGGGCGAGGAAAGCCGCCGCCAGCTCAAGCTCAGGGCGCAGCGCCTCGGCGTCTCCGAGGGCGAAATATACGTCCTTGCCGAAACACAGGTCAGCGAAATATTAGACGTCACGGAGGACGTGAAGCCGAGCGTGGTAATAATCGACTCCATACAGACCATGTTCGACGCCGAGGTCTCCGCGGCCCCGGGCTCCGTCAGCCAGGTGCGTGAGAGCACCATGGCCATAATGCGCCGCGCCAAATCGGACGGCTTTACAGCCTTTGTAGTCGGGCATATCAACAAGGAGGGCAGCATTGCCGGGCCCAAGGTGCTCGAGCACATGGTGGACTGCGTGCTGTACTTTGAAGGCGAGCAGTCCATGAGCTACCGCATACTCCGCGCGGCAAAGAACCGCTTCGGCTCGACAAATGAGATAGGCGTCTTTGAAATGGCGGACAACGGCCTGCGCGAGGTGCCGAACCCGTCCGAGACGCTGCTCTCCGGCCGCCCGGTTGACACGCCGGGCACCTGCGTCGCCTGCGTCATGGAGGGCTCGCGGCCCATCCTCGCGGAGATACAGGCCCTTGTGGCGCAGACAAATTACGCCTCCGCCCGCCGGAACTCCAACGGCATAGACTATAACCGCGCGATGCTGCTGCTCGCCGTGCTTGAAAAGCGCGGGGGCATGTCCGTCTCCGGCTGCGACGCGTATATAAATGTTGTCGGCGGGCTCCAGCTGGACGAGCCCTCGGCAGACCTTGCTACAATACTCGCCGTGGCGAGCAGCTGCAAGGATATACCGATAGGCTCGGACCTTGCCGCGGTGGGCGAGGTTGGCCTCTCCGGCGAGGTGCGCTCCGTGCAGCAGCTTAATCTGCGCCTGAGCGAAATTTCCCGCCTCGGCTTCAAGCGCTGCATAATCCCGGCCCGCATAAAGGGCGACGTGGTAAACCCCGAAGGCCTCGAGCTCATCCGCGTGCGGAACGTCCGCGAGGCCATAAAGGCGGCGCTGTGATGTCCGGATACGTAAAAACGCCCCACCTTCCCATGGGAAAGGTGGGGCTGTGCGCGATAGGGGAGAGATACAGGCCGCAGCTCGGCCGCGCGCTCGAGGCGCTCGGCGCCGAGCCGCTGTGGCTGCCGGACGCGCCCGGAGCGGACGGGCGCGTAGCCGGGCACGCGGATTTGAGCCTGCTGCAC
>CALWYQ010000041.1 GCA_944385815.1 uncultured Oscillospiraceae bacterium
TCCTCACCAGCGGCTCGCCGCCGGAGAAGAGGAACATGTATGTGCCCATGGCGTTCGCCTGACGCACGACGGAATCCATCTCCTCATAGCTGAGGTTAAGCCTGCCGCCGTACTCGGCCGCCCAGCATCCGGTGCAGTGCAGGTTGCAGGCGCTTGTCGGGTCCATTAGTATGGCCCAGGGTACGGAGTAGCCGTGCTCTGCGCGCACCTTCTGCTGGCGGGGCATACCAATGAGGGCGCTGTTGACAACAAAGTTTTCAAAAACCTTCTTCCTGACGCTCTCGTCTATATCCGTCCAGAGCGAATTTATGTAGCCTCTCCAGTTCGGGTCGGAGAGCACGGCCTCGACGCCGGCTATCTGGCTATCCAGCACTCCCTCCCTGTCGAACTTTTTCACCCAGTCCATAAGCCTGGGTATGCTCTGCTCCGGGGGCTCGCGCAGCAGCTTCAGCGCCTGCTTTACGGCGGCGGCCTTCGCAGTCTCGGCCAATGTTTTGTCGTTCATCAATTGTCTGTCCTTTCACGGATATTATATGCCTGAAAGTTTATATCCGCGCGCCGCGTCCCGCAATGGGCAGCGCTGCGCGGGCTCTGGGGCATATTATACGTTTTGGACAGCTTATGCGGCTTATGCCTCAGCTATGAGGCAGCTTTGTATAAGCGCTGAAAAAGGCGGACGCGTGTCCGCCTTTTTTAATCGCCGAGCACCGATGAGACGCCGTAAATACAGATTTGCCTCACGATCTCGCTGAGCTCCTCGATGCTCATTTTCCTCCCCGAGTTGAACCAGCTTTTATACACGGTCATCATGCCCGTCACGGAGTAGTCAACCGCCACGTCCACGACCCCCTCGTCCACGTTGAGCTGGTTCATTACGGCCTGGCGGGCCTTCAGCTTTACCGTGTCGGCAATTTTGTTCGCCAGGCTCACATTCCCGCTCATGCTCAGCAGATGGCCGTAAAACTCCATGTCCCGGAGCAGTATCTCCGTCAGCCTGCGGAAAAATGTTGACGGCTCGCTCATCGCGCGGCGGAAATCCACATCCCGCATCGCCTCGTCAAAGGCCGAAATGACCTCGTCGCCTATCTCGTCAACCAACTGATATATGCCGCCGTAGTAGTTGTAAAGCGTCTTGCGGTTTATATTTGCCTCTTCCGCTATGTCCTTCATCGTTATCTTGTCAAGCTCCTTTTCCGAGAGAAGCTTGGCGAAGGCGTTGCGAATGGCCTTTTTCGTTTTTACAACCCTGCGGTCCGTCCTTTTCTCCGTATGCTCCATAATTCCTCCTCATACGCGCCCATAAGCGCGGCTTATGCCCCGGATTTCCGCTTTTGCGCGGCATAAGCGCCATGCCGCGCCATCCGCGTCCATTGCTGAATATGCCTCGCATGTATTATATTACACATACGAGGTAAAATTCAAGACCGGGAATTATTTTTTCACGAAGGATGTATTTTATGGACCAAAGCAAAATCGGCAGAGTGCTCATTCTCAGCGGCGGCACCGGCGAAGGTCACAACAGCGCTTCACGGGCCCTGACAGAGGCCTTTGAGGACTTGGGCGTCGCGAGCGAGATCGCAGACCCCCTCAGCCTCGGCGGGAGCCACGCCGGAGAGCGGCTGTCGGAGGCCTATGCTGCGATGCTGCGGCGCGCGCCCGGGCTTTTCAACATGCTCTACGGCCTTGGCGAGGCCTATAACTCAAAGCCGCTGCCCTCGCCGGTATACGGCCTGTGCCGGCGCTTCGCCGGAGAGCTCAACGACTACATCTCCTCCGGCAATTACGGCGCGGTCGTCTGCACGCACCTCTTTGCCATGGAGGCGATGCGCGCCGTGCGTGAAAAATACGGCTGCGCGCTGCCATATTACGCCGTACACACGGACTATGCCTGCATCCCTTTCCTTGCCGAAACGCGCGCGGACGTCTATTTTACCGCCACCCGGGAGTCCGCCGGCTGCCTTGTACGGAAGGGCATAGCGCCGGACAGGGTGTTCAGCACCGGCATACCGGTAAGGCGCTGCTTCAGCCGGCGGCCCGAAAAGACCGAGGCCCGGCGCGCCCTCGGCCTCGAGGAGGGCGGCGAGGTGCTGCTGATAATGTCCGGCGGCGCCGGCTGCGGGGATATCGCCGGCCTGTGCCGGGAGGCAGCGCGCTGCCCCTCGCTCACAACGGTGGTGCTCACCGGGCGCAATGCGGAGCTCCGCGAGAGGCTCGCGGGCGAGTTTGGCGAAGCCGTGCGCGCCGTAGGCTTTACCGATAACGCCGGGCTGTATATGGCCGCAGCCGACGCACTCATCACCAAGCCCGGCGGGCTGAGCAGCACCGAGGCCGCCGCCGTTAATCTGCCGCTTGTGCATCTCAGCGTCTACTCGGCCTGCGAAACAGGCAATGTGGACTATTTCAGCTCCCGCGGCATGTCCGTCAGGGCGCGGGACAGCCGTGAGGCCGTGGACGCCGCCCTGGCGCTCATGCGCAGCAGGGAGGCCTCCGAGCACATGCGCGAGCTGCAGCGCAGGTATATAAACCCGCGCGCCGCGGACGACATAGCCTCAAGGGTGGCCGGCGCGGCATGAAGCAGTATGTTTTTTATATGGCTCTGGGCTTTATGCTTGGCGGGCTGATGTTCAGCCAGTGGCTGCCGAAGCTGCTCACCGGCACGGACATACGCGCGCTCAGCGACGACGGTAACCCCGGCGCGTTCAACGTATTCAGGCACTGCGGCGCGGCGCTCGGGCTTCTGTGCCTGAGCCTCGACCTGCTGAAGGGCTTCATACCGGTGTATATCGCCCTCGGCAGGCTTGACGCCGGGTCTGCGCTCTTTGCGCCCGTCATGGCGGCGCCCGTGCTCGGGCACGCGCTCTCACCCTTTGAGCTCGGCGGAGGCGGCAAATGCATATCCACGTCCTTCGGCGTGGTTTTTGCGCTTATGCCTCGCAGCCGCGTCGGGCTTATTCTCGCCGCGCTCTATGTTTTCTTCTCCACCGTCGTTAAGATCGAGCCTCACAGCCGCAGGAGCATGCTTGTGTTCGGCCTCTTCGGGTGCATATCCGCGGCGCTACTCACCGCCCGCGGATGGCCGTCCGCAGCGCTCGGCTGCACCATCATCTCCGCTGCCGCAGTAATCAGGCATATGCGCAGCCGCGAAAAGCAGAGCGCAGGCCGCCGCACCGCCTGAGCGGGCATATATAAGAGCAGGCAAAAGCCCCGGCGAATTATCGCCGGGGCTGAGTGCTGTTTACTGGTACCGCGTCCAGTCGGGGTCGGCGGTTATTGCCGTCCAGTCCTCGTGGGCGTCGGGCCTTGTGTACTCATGGCTGTTCGTGGCCTCCTGCACTGCAAAGTAGTACCACGTGCCGGGCCGGTTGTCCGTCCAGGTACGCATATCCGGGTGCAGGTCATCGTCCTCCACCGGGTCGCGGTTGAGAACGCGGTTTATCATCGTCATCGCCTCAGCGCGGGTTATCTTATTGTCCGGGCGGAAAGTGCCGTCGTTGTAGCCGGTTATCCAGCCGAGCGCCGCCGCGCGGCCTATGCTCTCTCGCGCCCAGTGCGCGCCTATGTCGCTGAAGCCGTAATCCGGCGTCACGCCGCTCTCGTCGAAGCGGGCAAAGAGCGTAGCAAACTCCGCGCGGGTTATCTGAGCGTCGGGGTCGAACTCAGTCTCGCTGCGGCCAGAGATTATCCCAAGCTTCACAAGAGTGGAGACGGCGGTATTGTACCAGTCGCCATCGTTCACGTCCGTAAAGCTGTTCCCGGTCGTCAGGTTCGCGTCGCGCACCTCCGAGTCGAGCAGGCGGAAGATTATCGTCGCAACCTCGGCGCGGGTTATCCGGCCCTCCGGCTTCACAGTGCCGTCCTCATAGCCGATGACGTAGGCAAAGTGGTCCTCGCCGTTGAGCATCGGCGGGACGGTGTCATCCGGCTCGTCCACCGGCGGGATGTACGGCGGCCACCAGGGATCGTCGTCATCGTCGTCATCGTCCGGTTCCTCAGCCTCCGGTACCTCGACCTCGGCGCCGTCGCCGCCCTCAGTCTCGCCGGATTCGGCCGCAACAGTATTGCTGAGCGTCGTGCCGGCGTCGGCCTCAACTACCGTGTACTCCGCCGTGATGGTCACGATCCCGTCCACGGCGAGCTCGGCTATCGTGAACGTGCCGCCGCCGTTATCCACGACGCCCTCGGGCAGCGTGAACTCAAGCTCGCCATTACCGGTGAAGCTGTCGGTTATGACAACGTTCTCAAGCGCGGTGTTGCCGGTGTTTTCAACAACGATGGTGTAGTTTATGGTCTCCCCAACCCCGGCGCTCGCGGTATCCGCGCTCTTGCTGACGCTGAGGCCCGGCTGCTTTTCCTCCCAGCGCAGCGCGAAGGGCGAGAAGCTGCCTTTGGCGAGATTGCCGGGAAGCGTGAACCTGATGCCGTCCTCCGTAGGCTCAACCGTGATGTCCTCGAGCTCGGAGGCCGAAACAAGGGCGTTGAGCTCCTCCTCGGTCGCAACGCTGTACTCGCGGTGGAGGTTTTTAAAGTGTATCAGGCTGTACGTATTCTCGCCCAGGGCCGTAATAACCCCGCCGTGAATGTTTATCGTGCCGCAGAGGCTGGCCTCATCAGCAGCGTACTCGCCGCCGATTCCGGCCGCGCCCTTTGTCCCGGACGCTGTTACGCCCGTCGCTGTAAGCGCGCCGTCGCCCTCGCTCTGGCCGTAGATATTGAGCGTATTGTCCTTTGTCACGCTGATACCGGCGCTCGCTGTGAGGGTGCAGCCGTCGGTGAGGATGAGATCGGCCTCGCCGCTGACCTTTATGCGCTCGGTAATTTCAACGTTGCCGACGACCACATAAGCGCCCGTCCACGGAGCGCTGTACTCGTAATCGCTGTCTACTATCGTATACTCGTCGTCGCTCAAAAACGCTTTTTCGCCCATGA
This sequence comes from uncultured Oscillospiraceae bacterium, assembly GCA_944385815.1. Classification (GTDB taxonomy): domain Bacteria; phylum Bacillota; class Clostridia; order Oscillospirales; family Oscillospiraceae; genus Scatomorpha. The sequence continues at coordinate 4,927 of CALWYQ010000041.1, forward strand.
GGTAGCTGCCGCCGCTCTCGGAATACGTATACTCGTACTTTATGTAGCTGACATCGTCCGCAAAAGCGCCCATGCTCAGCAGCATCGCGCAGACCGCGAGCGCTATCGCCGTTATCCATCCCCTGCGTCTCATACCAAAGCCTCCTACCAAGGGTTATCGCTCCGGTGTGCCGGAGCGCGAAGGGCATGCCCTTCGGGATTATTTTATCAGCTTTTGGCGCCGGCGTGGCTGCGAGTTAGGGGCAAAATGATGCGAGTTAGGTAAATAAGCCCCGGCGCGGAACGCCGGGGCTTATTGTTGACTTGGCCGGGTGGATACTCAGCCCTGCCTGCGCAGGAGCCCGCTTAAAGAGAAAACCGGTATCCGCTCCGCGCACTCGATATTCACGGCCCGTCCGCCCTCGAAGCGCTCCCCGGTGTAGAAGTCGAACCACTCGCCCGCGGGGAGATAAACCTCGCGGCTCGTGACGCCGGGCGCGGTGACGGGCGCTATTAGCAGCGTATCGCCGAACATGTATTCGTCGTCTATCCCGGCGCAGCGCGCGTCGGACGGGAAGGCGTAGGCCATCGGGCGCATGAGCGGCATACGCCGCCCGACGCAGAGCCTTGCCTGCCCGCGGATATAGGGCAGCAGCTCCATGCGCAGCAGGTGCCAATATCTAATCTTTTCCGCGTAGCCGGTGAGGCCGAAGGCCTTTTCGATGTTCCAGGGGCTGCGCTCGTTATTCCCCTCCATGCCCGGCTGCAGCAGCTTGAACTGCCCGCCGTCCGGCTCGGAGTGCCACTGCATCACAGGCGAGAAGCAGGCGAGCTGCGTAGAGCGCATGTAAAGCTCCGGCTCCGGCAGCTCGCCGGCGAAGCCGCCGATGTCAAAGCCCCAGAATATGACGCCGCTCGCCGAGGCGGAGAGCCCCGCATTCAGCTGGCTCTTGAGCTCTGCGAAGGTCGAAAGCTGGTCGCCAGCCCAGAGCATGGGCGTCGTCTGCGCGCCCGTATAGCCCGCGCGGGAAAAGAGGACCTGCCCGGGCTTCAGGAAGTCCGTATACGCCCTGGTGTAGAGCTGCGGATAGAGGTTCCGTCCCTCCACGCCGGTCGTGCCGTCAAAAAATCGCGCCTCGCCGCTCAAGATGAACTCCCCGCCGTCGGTCTTGAAGCCGTCAACGCCTAACTCGGTGAGGTAACGCCGCTTATCGAACCAGCTCTTCACCGTCTCCGGGTTCGTGAAGTCCGGCACGAGCGAGCCGGCGAACCAGTGCCCCTCCGGTATCCTGTAGGGCGTGCCGTCGGCGTTCATGACGCACAGCCCGCGCTCCATGGCCTCGGCCCAGTCGCGCTCTAACTGTTCGTTTCGCGGCTCATGCGGCTCCAGCTGCTTATATACCGGTATCTGCCAGAGCACAAGATGTACGCCGCGCTCGTGCAGCCACGCTGTCATGCCCGCCGGGTCGGGCCATAGCTCATCGCTGCGGAAGGTATAGAACGTCGCCTCGTCGCTCCATGCCTCTATTACCGCCACTCCGACGGGGAAGCCGTGCCTTTCCGCCTCGCCGAGCGCGGCCTCTAACTTCGCGCGGCTGTCCCAGTGGTTGGCTGATATCCACGGCTCAAAGGCCCAGTCCGGCGGCAGCGCCGGCGCGCCGGTGAGGCGCATATATTCCGCGACAATCTCCTGCGGCGTCCCGGTGAATATGTGTATCTCGCAGCTTGCGGGGACGCTTATCACGATCTCTCCCGGCGCGAAGCCAAAGCGCGTCACGCGCGCCGTATCCAGCCATACGCCGAAGCCTGCGTCCGTCCAGAAGAAGGGCATCGGGCAGTAGCTTTTATCCCCCTGGCGGCAGAATTTCTCCTCGACGGCTATCTCGGCGCTGCGGCCGAGGTAATTGAGCGCGTCGTAGCGCTCGCCGAGACCGTAAGCGCCGGCGTATCCGGCCTCAATATGCACCTCATACCCGCCGGAGGCCCCGGAGCACGAAAAGCGCGCCGGGGTCTCTTTTGAAGCGGCGATGTATAAGTCCGCAAAGGGTATCGTCCTTGTCAGATGTTCCATGCCTATCCCTTTATCCCTCCGGCCATGAGGCCGTTTTTGAACTGCTTCTGCGCGCAGAGGTAGATTATGACGATGGGTATCATCGAGATAAGGCTGCCCGCCATAAGCACGTTGTACTCTGTGTTATACTGCCCGTTGAGCGTAGAAAGCGCTATCGGCAGCGTCATTTTATTGCGGTCGGTGAGCATGAGGAGGGGCCAGAGGTAGTCGTTCCAGCTCTCCATGAAGGTCGTCACGGCCAGCGTGGCGATGGTCGGCGCGCACATGGGCAGGGCTATGCGCCGGTAGACCTGGAAGATTCCCGCGCCGTCTATCCGCGCCGCGTCCAGGAAGTCGTTTGGTATCGCCCGCATCTGCTGCACGAGCATGAACACCGCGAAGGGCTTGAAGATACCGGGCAGTATGACGCTCGCATAGCTGTCTATGAGGCCAAGCTTGTTCATGACGACAAAGAGCGGTATCATCGTCACCTGCGTCGGTATCATCATCGTCGCGAGGTAGAGCCCCAGCACGAGCCGGCTGCCGCGGAAGCGAATCTTGGCGAAGGCGAAGGCCGCCATGCTCGCCGAGATTATGGTCAGCAGCGTGAAGGAGCAGGTTATAAAGAGGCTGTTGCCTATCGTCTTGAGGAAGGGGAAGCGCGAGAAAACCTCGCCGTAGGCGTCGAGCGTCGGCTCCGCCGGTATCCACTCTATCGGTATGCTCATGAGCGCGCCGCGGCTCTTGAGCGAGGTGGATATCATCCATACGAAGGGCACGAGGGCTATGACCGCCAGCAGCACGGCGACGATGTAATAGCCCGCAGAGCCGAGTATGCGTTTACGTGTCATAGTTCACCCACCTCTCCTGGACCTTCATCTGCAACCCCGTACAGGCCATGATTATCACGAACAGCAGCCAGGAGAAGGCCGCGGCGTAGCCCATGCGGTAATAGCGGAAGCCGTACTTGTATATGCGCTCGACCATGACCTGAGTCGCGCCGTTGGGGCCGCCGTCGGTCATAATCATAATCTGCGGGAAGAGCTGGAAGGCGTTTATGAGGCTGACGACCAGGACATAGAATATGGCCGGAGTCATAAGCGGCAGGGTTATCCGGACGAATTTCGTCCACGCGCCCGCGCCGTCCAGGGAGGCGGCCTCGTAATAGCTCCGGTTCACGCCCACCATGCCGGAGAGCAGTATGAGGCCGAAGAAGCCCATGTCCTTCCACACGCTGACCAGCACTATGGCGGGCATGGCCCAGTTCTCGTC
>CALWYQ010000042.1 GCA_944385815.1 uncultured Oscillospiraceae bacterium
CTGAAAACCGCCCTCCGGCGGCTCTTGCAGCGCAGCGCCATATGCCTCGCCGCCTTGTATATATAGGCCTTGAAGGCCCCGTCGCGTATGCGCGGCCTTTTCGCCAGCAGATAGGCAAAGACCTCTATCATCAGGTCCTCGGCCTCGTGTATGTCGCCGAGGTAGCCGTCTATGTACAGCGTCAGCGCGTCGCCGTAGCGCTCCATCAGGCTCTCGAGCCCGGCGTCGTCGCCCGACAGATAGAGGCGGTAAAGCTCATTATCTGTCATGCTCCCGCCTCCATTTCCTTTAATTGCCGCGCTTGTGTTCCACACAAGCGCGGCAAGGGGGTACCCCCTTGCCGGAATCGGCGTTTATGAATTATCAGTCATATTATATACAGCCCGACGTAAACTTGTAAGGCGCAAAATACATCGCCGGGGCAGGGGAGAGGCCCGAAGCCCCGGCCGGCGGCAAAAAGCCGCCCGGCATTCGGTCGCCGGGCGGCTCGCCGCGGGATTAAAAGTTTGAAAAACGCTCCACCGCTTTTGTAAAGCTCTCTATGGTCTTATCCGCGTCGCCGTGCTCTATTCCGTCGCGCACGCAGTGCCTGATGTGCCCCTCGAGCACCACCTGGCCCGCCTTGTGCAGGGCCGATTTTGCGGCGTTTATCTGGGACAGGACGTCCTCGCAGGGGATGTCCTCGTCTATCATGCGGTCTATGGCCTGGATCTGGCCGATTATGCGTGCAAAGCGCCGGTGAAGGTTTTCGGAGTCCATGCACTGCCTCATGCCTGCGCCTCCTCCTCATCAAACGCCCTCAGGCCGGCCACGGCGGATATTGGCAGGGAGAAGGCGATGGCTCCGGCCGGGGTGTCGGGCCCGCACTGCGCGGCGATTGCGCGCATGATGCCCGCCTTTTCGGAGCTGCGGGCGACAATCATTATGAGCTCCTTTTCGTCCGCGAGGGAAACCCCGAGGAATTTTTCGCTGAGCTTGCCGCCCGTGCCCTTTGCGTGCAGCACGGTGCCGCCCGCGGCGCCGGCGGAGCGCGCGGCGTCCATAACCGGGTCGGTGTGCCCCTCGTTTATCACGGCGAGCACAAGCTCGTGCTCAAATTTAAGCTCCGGCACAGCGCCGTCAGGCACCGTACCTCCGGAAAGATATGCCAAAGTACGTCCACCTCCTGCGGATTTGATGGGTATGGCCAGCATTATGCCGTTGCCGGGTACGTCTATAAAGAGCCGGCGCTTTGCCGCGCGTATCAGCTGGCGCGTCATATCTTCGCCGGCCACCGTCATTATCAGGGCCTTTTCCGTCGCCTCAAGGCCGTAAAGATCGAGCGTCTCGCTTGTCGCGGTGCCTCTTGCGAGCATGGTGAGCACTATGGGCAGCCTGTGCCCCTCCATAAGCTCCGAGACGGCCGCGGCGCGGTCGCGGTCCGCTACCATGACTATGAGATTGAGTATCATAATGCCGCCTCCCAAAGCTCAATTACGTCGTCGCCGGCGGCCGTTACGGCCTCGGCTACAGCGGCCTCGCGCTCGGCGAGCTTCTCCGCCTTGAGCTTGTAAATCACGCCCATTATCTGCACGGTTATGAGCGGCGTCATGGCGACGAGGGCCACAAGCCCGAAAGCGTCCGTCATAACATTCCTGCCGGCGGCCTCCGCCGCGCCCATTGCGAGGGGCAGCATAAAGGTCGCCGTCATGGGGCCGGAGGCGACGCCGCCGGAGTCAAAGGCTATGGCGGTAAACATCTTGGGCACGAAGAAGCTCAGTGCCAGGGCCAGGACATATCCCGGCAGCAGGAACCATAGTATGTTGACGCCCGTGAGGACGCGCAGCATGGCCAGGCCGTTCGCGGCAGCTATGGCGGCCGAAAGGCTCAGGCCCATGGCCTTCTCGCTGACGGCTCCGGCGCTCATTTCCTCCACCTGCCTGTTGAGCACATGCACCGCGGGCTCGGCGCGGATAATGAACCAGCCCATGAGCATCGCCACGGGGACAAGCAGCCAGCTCCACTCGCCCGAGGCGATTTCGCTGCCCAACAGCGTTCCGAGGGAGGAAAAGCCGACGTTGACGCCCGTAAGGAAAAGCACAAGTCCGACATAGGTGTAGAGTATGCCTATGACTATCTTCAAAAACGGCAGCCGTCTCAGCTTGAGCGACACAGCCTGGAACACAAGGAAGATGAGGACAATGGGCGCGAGCGCCATTGCGACCTCCATCATGTAGTGCGGGATGGCGGCGACATAGCTTGTGCCCAACTCCACAGTGTCGGCCCAGCCGGACACCGCCTGCGCGCCGACGTCCACCGATTCGCTCTCATAGGCGAAGCCTAAGAGCAGCACGGCGATTATCGGACCAATCGAGCACAGGCCCACAAGGCCGAAGGAGTCGCTCTCCGCGTTCCGGTCGGAGCGTATGGAGGCGACGCCCACGCCGAGCGCCATGATAAACGGCACTGTCATGGGCCCGGTGGTAACGCCGCCGGAGTCAAAGGCGACGGAGAGGAAGCTGAGGTCAGAAAATGCCGCCACGGCAAAAACAACGGCGTAAAAGCCGATGAGCAGCCACTTCAGGTCAATGGCGAGCAGGATGCGAAGCATGCTCACCACAAGGAAGAAGCCGACGCCGACGGATACGGTTATCATAAGCACCCAGGTGTTTATGTGCGGCACGTTGTTCGCCAGGACCTGGAGATCGGGCTCGGCTATCGTAATTGCGACGCCGAGGATAAAGCTCAGAACTATGATCAGCGGCAGATTGCGCGACTTTGTCATACGTGAGCCGAGATAGTTGCCTATCGGCGTCATCGACGACTCGGTGCCGAGGGTGAAGAGCCCCATGCCCGCTGTGAGCAGGATCACGGCCAGCATAAAGGCCAGCATGAGGTCGGTAGATACCGGCACGAAGAAAAGGCACAGCAGCGCCACGATCAGCGCAATCGGCAGCACGGAGCTGAGCGATTCACGCAGCTTTTCCGCAAGTATTGTTTTAACGCGCATTGCAAGCCCCCTTTTCAAATGTATTCGTCCCTTCGCTCCTGAGACAGGCAAGGGCTATGCCGAGCAGGATGAAAAACGCGAAGAGTATGCGTGGATAGTACCAGATATACTCGAATATTGACAGCACCGCGATGCCGCAAAAGCCGGAGCATGTCCCCATCAGGGCGAGCTTCACGCGCCGGTCTCCGCTGCGGGTTATGGCAAAGGCGCTGTTTTTCACGTGGCGCAGCATCAGCCACATAAAGCCGATGAAGCCCACCGCGCCCCATTCGAGCGGGAGCTCAAGATAGAGCATCTGCGAGTGGACGACGGCGGTCGTGTGCTCGTCCACGGCATAGAGCGGGAAAATATTCGCGAAGGTGTACGGGCCCATGCCTATGCCGGTGATGCCGAAGTCCGCCAGCAGGTCAAGCACGCCCTGCCAGACAAGTATGCGGAAGCTCGCCGAGGAGTCCGCCGGATTGAAGATTGTCAGCAGCCTGGTCATGATGCTGTCCGGCAGGAAGGGTATGAGCAGCACGCAGGCCACAAGGCCGACGGGGATCAGCCTCTTGTCGAGGTAGTACACGAACACCAGCACCGAAACCGCGATGCTCAGCCAGCCGCTCCGGCAGTATGTCATCAGCAGGGCCAGGATAGGCAGCGCAATGCCGCAGCAGGCGAAAAACCTCGCCGCCGGCGTGCGCCGCTGCATGGCCCAGGAGACTGAGAGCGGAGTAAAGAGCACGATGAATTCGGCATAGTTGTTGGGATTGTCAAGCGTGGAGTATACTCGCCCGGGAACCCCGGCGTTAAGCGAAAGATCCGTCAGGGAGGCGCTGACCTCCACGCCGGCGAAGCGCTGATAGCAGGCGTAGAGCGCAGTGGCGAGCAGGGCGAAGTAAATCCAGCGCATGAGCCGCTCGAGCCGCGCGGCATCCGCCATATCGGCCATGAACACGTACGCGAGCAGGAACGCCGTAATGAAAAAGAGCATGACGCGCAGGCTGTCGCCCATGTCCGTCGTGAAGATGAGGCTGAGTGGACAGGCAATTACAAAGAGCAGGAAGGGAAAGCCGAGCGCGACAGGGCTGACCGGCTCCCTCAGGCCCGCGGCTGACATCAGAAAATACAGCCCGAACAGCCCCGCGGCGCCCAGAAGTGCGTAGGAATTGGACCAGAGCGAGTGCGGAGCGCAGAACATGACAAAGAAAAACGCGCAGAGCAGAAACTCAAAGCTGCAAAAATGCGAGCCGGAAGCCCAGCGCACAAGCACGCTGCCGCCCGCCGGGGCCTTCAGGGCGGCCATTACCCGCCCGAATAGCCGCAGCAGCCAGGCCCAGACGGCGTTAATGACCCGGCCGGTGACGCTTGCGGCATACCAGTGCTCAAACCTCGGCTCGCGGCCGAGAAAGCGTATTATGGAGCTCGAGTGAAAAGAGCGTGAAAATGGGCGGTAAATGCCCCTGAGGAGCTTAAATATGGCGCTGCACAGCCAGAAGGAGTACAGCTTTCCGAGGACGCTGTTGGCAAGCAAGTGTTATCACCTCGCTTATGGGCTCGCCGCGGCTCAGCCGATAACCTCTATGCCGCTGATATCCAGGAAGAGCTTGCAGTCGCCGAAGTAGATGCTTGCGCTCTGGCCGATCGCATAGAGCGTGCTGCCGATAGTGACGCCGTGGCTGCCGACCACTCCCTCGCCCTCGCAGACAAGCGTGACGGAGTGGTAGCCCTCGCGGGAAATCTCGACCACCTCGCCGGTTATGTCGGTGACGGCGCTCTTGGATTCGCCGAGCGTCCAGTCCTTGAGCGTGCCTATGGTGACCTGGTTTTCAGCGTCCCAGGCCTCGCAGCCGGCCTCAAGCTGGTCGGTGACATATACGGGGCTTTCCTCGCAGAACATGGTAACTCGCACCTTCTGGGTGTTGGCAACCTCGCTCTCCGGCCCGAGAAGCTTCATGCCTATAAAAGCCGCGGCGGCGAGGACGATTACGATTATGATAAGGTCAACTATATTGACCTTACCGAAAAGTCTGCCTTTTTCGTCTATCATGGTATACCTCCAGTTATTTGTAGCATTTCAAAACCTTATCGGCAAGTTTTTCTATGTCAAAGTCGCGTTTTATTCTTGCAAGCGCGTTTTTTGAGTAGGTTTCATAAAGCTCGCGGTCGCTCATAAGCCGGTTTACGGCGGCGGCGAAGGCGTCAGCGTCCCCATAAGGGGCAGTGAGGCCGCAGGGGAGAAGATCGTCGCAGGCAAGCTCGCGGTTGCCGTCCAAATCGGTCACTACGAGCGGCAGCGCGGCGTTCATGGCCTCGAGCAGCGCAAAGCTCATGGCCTCGCTCTTAGAGGAGTTCACATAGAGGTCCGACGCGGCGAGTATTTCCGCGCCGTCGCTGCGGTAGCCGGCACGGATAACGCAGCCCTCAAGGCCGAGAGCCGCGATCCTTTCGCCGAGCTCCTCATACTGCTCACCGTCCCCGCAGATAACACACTTAAACGGCCTGTCCGTGAGCGAGCGCAGCCTCGCCATGGACTCGGCGAGGAAGAGCACGCCCTTTTCGCTCGAGCAGCGGGCGAAGCAGCTTATCATAAAGTCCCCGCTCCCGACGCCGAGTCCGGCGCGCGCGGAATTGTCCCTCTCAGGCGCTTCCGCTGGCTCCACGCCGTTGCTGATAACAACGATGCGCTCCGGACAGACGCCGTTATTTATGAGCGCGCCGCGCCCGGCGGAGCACACGGCGATCACGGCCTTGTTCTTAGGCGTGAATATGCGGTTTATTATTCGCCACTTGGCCCCGCCGTCTATTATCAGGTGGCCGGTGTAGACCACGTTGGGACGCGAGTAATAGCGCCGGGAGAGCAGCGCGACTATATTTTCGGCCGGATACTGCGCGTGGATCACGTCAATTTCATGCTCCCTGCAAAAGGCGGCGAGCGTTTTGGCGCCTGCAAGCGCGTGGGCGGCGGAAATGTCAAAGCGAAGGCTTTCAACGCCCATAGCCGCCATCCTGTCGCTGAGCTGCCCGGGCACGTTGTAAGCAAAGAAGCAGCGCTCTCCCCGGGAAATAAATATCCGAGCAAGCTGCTCGACGTATTTCTCCGAGCCGCCCTTTCCGGCAAAGCCTATGAGAAAAAGTATGTTCGTGAGGCATACCTCCTTTTGAGCAATCTATAAAATTATATAATTTTTTCCGCCAAGCGTCAAGGCGGCGGTTGTTAACTAAGCGTAAATATGATAAACTGTCGGCATAGAGGTGATCGTGTGACCGATAAGCTTTATTATAACGACGGCGAGCTCCGCGCCTTTGACGCGAGGGTACTGTCCTGCCGTGAGGAAAACGGAGCGTATTCCGTCGAGCTTGACCGCAGCGCCCTGTTCCCGGGCGGCGGCGGGCAGGAGGCCGACTCAGGCACTCTCAACGGCATACCCGTTACAGGCATGTATGAGTCGGACGAGACAGTCTATCACATACTGCCGGAGCCGCTCGAGCCGGGCTCCGCCGTGCATGGGACGGTGGACTGGGCCCTGAGGTTCCCGCGCATGCAGGGCCACAGCGGCGAGCACATATTCTCCGGCACGGTGCACAGGCTCTTCGGCGGCGAAAACGTCGGCTTCCACATGGGTGCGGGGGAGATGACGCTTGACTTTTCAGCAGAGCTCTCTGCCGGGGACATCGCCCGGGCGGAGTTAGAGGCCAACAGGGCCGTCTGGGCGGACATACCGCTGCGCTCGCAGCTCCCTTCGGACACGGAGCTGCGGCATATGGAATACCGCAGCAAAAAGGAGCTCGCAGGCCGGGTGCGCATAGTGGAGATCCCGGGCGTTGACATGTGCGCCTGCTGCGCACCGCATGTTGCGCGGACAGGTGAAATAGGGCTCATAAAGGTGCTCGACGCCATGCGTCACCGCGGTGGCACGCGGATAAGCCTCGTCTGCGGCGAGCAGGCCTATCGCGATTACGCCGCGCTGCACCGCGTAAATGCGCACAGCTCGGCGCTGTTGTCCGCACGCCGGCTCGAAACAGACGCGGCCGTTGAGCGGCTGCTCCGGGAAAATGAGGATAAGCACTCCGCCATAACAGCCCTGAAGCGCGAGCTGCTCGCCTTTAAGGCCGCAAGCCTCCCGGAGACGGATGGGAACCTCTGCATTTTCGAGGATGGCCTCGACCCGGTCACCCTGAGGGAGCTGGTCAATGCCGGCGTTGAAAAGTGCTCAGGCATCTGCGCCGCGTTCTCGGGCTCGGACGGCAATTATAAATATGTCATAGGCAGCAAAAGCGTCGATCTGCGCGCCGTGTCCGGGGAAATCAACGCCGCAATTTCAGGCCGCGGCGGCGGCTCAAGCGCCATGCTTCAGGGGACCAGTACGGCTGGCAGGGCCGTGATCGAGGCCTACTTCAAAACGTGAAAATACCAGGTTCAGGAGGGAGAAAAATGTTCGGCTTTTTTAAAAAAGACCGCGGGCAGCAGAAAAGCGGCGGGCAGGCCCCAAAGCCGGCGCCTGCGGCAGACCCGAAACCGGCTCCCGAGCCGGCCAAACCGGCGCCGGAGGGCACAGGCATCGACCTTGAAAAGCTCAGGTACATCTGCGGCAAGCTTGCCGAGATCGTGCTCAAGCAAATCAACGAGTCTGATAACGAGCTGGGGCCTCAGAGCTGCTGCTGCATAATACCCGGCACGGAGAACGACATGTACCTGCAGACGCGGTATATCCGCGGCAGAGACACCCAGGTTTCCGTCGGTGTAGTCCGAGTGGGAACTGACGCCATGAAGATGAGCATACTCTTCCACGGCGAAATCGGCGAGGTCAAGGAATATCTCGCCAGCCCCGAGCTGCCGGACAGAATGCTGAAGGTGACGCTCCAGCTCTCGGAATCCGTGGACAAATACTGGCAGGGCTGAACAAAGCGCCCCTGCGCGTCTTTGACGCGCAGGGGGATTTTTTACGCGCGGATTATTGCGAGTATCTCCTCGTGGAGGAGACCGTTTGAGGAGAGCAGGCCGCCGGCGCTGACA
>CALWYQ010000043.1 GCA_944385815.1 uncultured Oscillospiraceae bacterium
AAATCGTATCGCATAAAGATCGTTGTTTCGAGCGGGCTGTTGTTATAGGGCTCCGTTATGTAAAAGCCGTACTTTTTATACATCGCTATGGCGTCCGTGAGGAAGGGCAGGGTGTCGAGCAGCATTCGCCTGTAGCCGATGTCCCGCGCCTCGGAGATGAGCCGGCGCACAAGCAGGCCGCCAAGCCCCGTGCCGCGGAATTCATCGCGGACGTAGAGGCGCTTCATCTCGCAGCTTTCGCCGTCAAGCCGCCGCAGGGCAATGCAGCCGGCCGTCCTGCCGCCCGCGCGGGCGAGGTAGAGCCGCCCGCCCGGAGGGCCGTACTTGGCGCGTAAATCGCGCAGCTCCTCGTCATAGTTCTGTATAACAAGGTAGGCGCCGAAGGCCTCGTCCTCCGAGACAAGCATGTCCGTATATTCGCTGAAAAGCTCGCGTATTTCATCCTCATGCTCATATCCGGGCAGAATTTCAAAGTCCATAGCTCATGCCTCCCATGTTTTTAACATTATAACCGCAGGGCGGGCATAAGTAAAGCGGGCGGAGAACTTTATTTTGCCAGCTCGTTTATAAGATTCAGGGCGTTGAGCGTCCGCGGGAAGCCAATGTAGGGCAGGCAGACGGTCAGCGCGTCGAGCAGCACGCCGCGGCCGTTGCCGACGGCGAGGTTGCCGGATATGTGGCTGCGCAGCTGCGGCTCGCAGCCGCCAAGGGCGCAGAGCACGCAGAAGGTGAGCAGCTCGCGCTGCTCAAGGGCCATGCCGCCGCGGGTGTAAAAGTCTCCGAAGCACCAGGCGCTGAGTATGTCCTGTATATGCCTTGTGTCCTCGCTCGCGGCGGCGCGCATGGCGTCTATGCCTTCGCCGAAGATGCGCTTCTGCGCGGCGATGCCCTTTTCGAGCCTGTCGTCCTCGCCGGTTTCGGCGCCGCCGGTGTATGGCTCGCACAGGCCGCGCGAGGCGAGCGCGCGGTTGACGGCCCGGAGCGCGGCGGAAGCCCTGCCGAGCCCTATGTAGGGCGCGCACTGGTAGACGGCCTCCTTTATCTCCGCGGGCCCGGCCCCGGCGGCGAGCGCGGCGAGGGCGTGGGCTTCCGCCTCCTCGCCCGTGCCGTTGACCGCGGCGACGGCGATGATTATCTGCTCGCGCAGCACGGCGGGCAGCTTAACGTGTGCGTAAACCTCGCCGTAAACAAGCCGCTCCTTTATGGCCGCGAACTCGGGGTCAGTGGCGGAAAGGGGGCTCTCAGCCCCGCCGTAGAGGCGGCGTACGTTCTCAGCCGCAATATCTATGCGTCCCATGGCGCCACCTCAGTCCAGCGCGGCGTACTGCGCGCCGTCAACGGGCTCAAGCCACTCGTTTGAAAGGCCCTCGCCGGGCACCTCGAGGGCGAGATGGGCAAACCAGCTGTCCTTTGCAGCGCCGTGCCAGTGCTTGACCTCGGGCGGAATGTTTACAACGTCGCCGGTCCTGAGAGCGCGCGCGGGGGAGCCCCACTCCTGATACCAGCCGCGCCCGCCGGTGACGAGCAGTATCTGCCCGCCGCCCTTCGCGGCGTGGTGGATGTGCCAGTTGTTGCGGCAGCCGGGCTCAAAGGTCACGTTGGATATGCTTACCTGCTCCTTCGACAGCGGGCAGAGATAGCTCCTGCCGGTGAAATACTGCGCATAGGCCGAGTTTTCGGCCCCGCGGGGGAATACGGTGGTGAATTCAGGCATTTTGAACCGACCTTTCATTGTGTTTGCCCATATTCTACCGCAGTGGCGTAAAAATGTAAAATACCTGTATCAAATACCCGGCGATGCTTTAAAAGCATTATTAACGGCGTCGATAAAGGCCGAGGCGGCGCGGGAGCGGGCTTCGTCCTTTTTCCAGACAAGCAGGGTTCCGGTGCGGAGCTCCGGCCTGAGCGGGACGAATCTGACGGCCCCGGCGACGTTGGATATGCTGAAGGCCAGCGCCGCGCCGACGCCGTGCTCGACCATGTTTGCGGCGTTGAGCAGGAGATTGTAGCTGCCGGCTATGTCTACCCGTTCCCAGAGCGGGCCGAACCAGGCGGCGAGCTCGCTGCGCACCTCGCGGCGGCGGCCTATGAGCAGGGGGATGCCGGCCAGGTCCGCGGGCGTGAGGTATTCGCGCGCGGCGAGGGGCGAATCGCTCCTGACCAGGGCGCACCAGACCTCGTCCCGGGGCAGGCGGATGTAGGAATAGCGCGAGACCTCCACCGGCTCGGAGAGGAGGCCGAGGTCGATAAGCCCGCGGTCTATCCTGCCCTTTATCTCATCCGCCGTGGCGCTGTAGACGGAAAAGCTCACGAGCGGGTGCTCGCGCCGGAAGGCGGCGATGCTCTCGGAGAGGAAGCCCATGGCGTCCGTCTCCGCGCAGCCGATGGCGACCTCGCCGCCGAAATCCGCGCCGCGGCCCCTGAACTCCCGCTCGGCCCTGTCCGCGAGCTCGACGAGCTCCTGCGCGCGGCGCCGGAACAGCTCGCCGTCCTCCGTCAGCGTGACGCGGTATTTGCCGCGATGCAGAAGCTGCGTGCCGAGCTCCTCCTCCAACTGCATGAGCTGGCGCGAGAGCGTGGGCTGGGTGATGTGCAGCAGCCCGGCGGCGCGGGTGACGCTCTCCTCCCGCGCGGTTACGAGGAAATATCTGAGTACCCTGAGCTCCATAAAACCGCCTCCGCAGGAATTATACCACGGCACGGCGCATGTTGACAACGGGAGGCGTTTGTGTTACTATACGCGAAAAGGAGAAACGATTTCTGCTATGGACGACGGCTCATCTAACTGTCACCAAACCGGATATGATTAGCGGCGCGCGCGCCCCGAATTCGGGGGGCGGGCGTTTTTGCGCTCTTTTGGGGCTTCGCCGCCGGGCTTCCGGCGGGCCGCGGCCGGTATTTAACGGAATTTAAGCTGATTTTTATATAAGCTCAGGAGGTTTATAACTTGGACACTACACTAATATGGCAGCTTGTAATTCAGGTCGTGCTTATCGCCTGCAACGCCGTGTTCGCCTGCGCCGAGATCGCCGTAATATCCGTCAAGGACGCGCGGCTCGACCAGCTTATCGCGGACGGCAACAAGGCCGCCGTCAAGCTCAGGAAGCTCACAGAGCAGCCCGAGCGCTTCCTTTCCACCATCCAGATAGCGATAACCCTTTCCGGCTACCTCGGCTCCGCCGCCGCGGCGACGAACTTCGCCGGCATGATAGCCGACGGGCTCATAGCCCTCGGCGTCGGCATAAGCCGCTCCACGCTGGTCAGCATCGGCGTTGTGATAGTAACCATTATCCTCTCCTACATCACCCTCATCTTCGGCGAGCTTGTCCCCAAGCGCCTCGCCATGAAGAACCCTGAGGGCGTCTCGCTCAAGCTTGCGGGCATGCTCTACGGCATAAGCAAGGTCTTTAAGCCCATTGTCAGCCTGCTCAGCGTCTCCGTGAACGGCGTGCTGCGCCTTATAGGCGTAGACCCGCACAGCGAGGAGGACGAGTACAGCGAGGAAGAGATACGCATGATGGCCATAGCCGGCAGCCAGAAGGGCTCGATAGGCGAGGATGAGAACGAGTTCATACAGAACCTCTTTGAGTTCGACGACCAGAGCGCCGAGGCCTTCTGTACGCACCGCACGCAGATGAGCGTGCTCTGGGCCGAGGACGGCACGGAGGACTGGGAGAAGGAGATATTCTC
>CALWYQ010000044.1 GCA_944385815.1 uncultured Oscillospiraceae bacterium
TGGAGCGGGCAACGAGATTCGAACTCGCTACCTCCACCTTGGCAAGGTGGCGCTCTGCCAAATGAGCTATGCCCGCAAATGGTGCCTCAGGCCAGAGTCGAACTGGCGACACGCGGATTTTCAGTCCGCTGCTCTACCAACTGAGCTACCGAGGCGTGTTATGGCTCCCCTGCCGCTGGGAAAAGTGGTGGGAACAACTGGACTCGAACCAGTGACCCCTTGCTTGTAAGGCAAGTGCTCTAACCGGCTGAGCTATGCTCCCGGATAAGCGGCTTTGTCATTATACGATAGGCAGCCAGTATTGTCAAGGCTTTTCTCAAAAAATCCGAAGATTTTTTGCCTCTGCCGGGCAAG
Source organism: uncultured Oscillospiraceae bacterium (assembly GCA_944385815.1). Lineage (GTDB taxonomy): Bacteria > Bacillota > Clostridia > Oscillospirales > Oscillospiraceae > Scatomorpha. The sequence continues at coordinate 355 of CALWYQ010000044.1, forward strand.
GAAAAGCCCCGAAGCCCGAAGGCTTCGGGGTGGTGGACGATACAGGACTCGAACCTGTGACCCTCCGCACGTCAAGCGGATGCTCATACCAGCTGAGCTAATCGTCCGTAACAGCTTGCTTAGTATACAATACGCCTGCGCGTTTGTCAAGAGTTATTTTTAAAAACTCTTTTTTCGCCGTTACGGACCTTTTTCGCCTCAGCCGAGATACTCCGCCGGGTCCACACTCACGCCGCCGACGCTCATGGCGAAGTGCAGGTGCGTGACCTCACCGGACTCGCAGATGGCCGTGTCGCCCACCGAGCCTATCGTCTCCCCGGCCGCAACCGTGTCGCCTATCTCCACCGTGGGCTGCGCGGCGAGGTTTGAGTACACGCTCTCGCTGCCGCCGGCATGGCTTATCGTGACCGTCGTGCCGTAGAGCGGGTCGTCCGTGATGTCCGTTACCGTGCCCGCCGCGGCGGCGCCTACCAGCGCGCCGAGCGGGGCGGCGATGTCTATGCCGTTGTGCGTGCGCCAGTCGCCCATGGTCTTGTCGTACATGAGCTCGTCAAGGCTGTGCGGCCGCTCTACGCCGCCCTGCACCGGCCAGGCATAGCTCTCCGGCTCGCTCGCCGGGGCCGCAGTCGGGGCGGGCGTGGGCGCCGCCGTCGGGGCCGGCGTAGGCGCCGGCGTGGGCTTTGCCGTGGGCGCGGGAGTGCTCGCGGCCGGCTTCTCGCTGGGCAGCGGCGTGCTCACCGCCGGGCGGTAGACGTCAAGCACGTCATCCTCCTGCATAGCCTCTCTCCCGCTGAGCAGCGACCAGGCGGAAACGCCTATCACCGCCGCGCAAAGGAGAAGGACTATGTAGAAGCCCTTCCCGGCGAAGAATTTTTCAAGCGCGCCCGGCCCGGCGCCGTTTTTGTTGTCCATAAGCTTACCTCCGTGGTTTTACTTGCGGGGATAGTATTGCCAGCTCCGCGGAGGCTTATACAGCCGGCTGCAAATTGCGCCCTAAGCGCAGAACCTGTGCCGGCCTATGGTCACAATCTCCGGCCTCGACCAGATCCAGGCGTTCGTGGCGGTCTCGGGGTTGAAGTAATATATGGCCCCGCCCGAGGGGTCGGCGCCGTTGAGCGCGTCGCGCGCCGCGGCGTAGGCGCTGTCCGCCACCGGCTCGTCCCACTGCCCGTCAAGCAGGCAGGAAAAGGCCCCGGGCTGGTATATGACCTCGGCGATCGTGTTCGGGAAGCTCGGGTGCTCGACGCGGTTGAGCACCACAGCGCCGACGGCTACCTGGCCGGCGTAGGGCTCGCCCCGCGCCTCGGCGGATATCAGCCGCGCGAGCAGCGCAAGCTCGCCCGAGGCGTCCTCCCCGGGGCTGTAGGAGCCCGAGGGCAGGCCGAGCGCGGCAAGGGTCTCCGGGCCGGCGCGTCCGTCCACCGCAAGGCCGTTCTTCTCCTGAAAATACTCCACCGCCTCCACGGTCCGGCTGCCGTATATGCCGTCCACGGAGCCGGAATAATAGCCCCAGTCGGCGAGGCGCTGCTGGATCTCGCGCACCGTCGCGCCGGTGCTGCCGCGCTCATAGGTCTCGGCCGACGCGGCCTGCGCCAGCGCTATAAGGCCTATATTCAGCGCAAACAGCACGGAAATCGAGAGAATAAGCTTTCGTTTGTAAATAGTAATCGCCCCCTCGCGGATAGCTTACGAGGGGGCGGACAGGTTTATTCGCGGTTAAATTTTCATGCCGCGGCGGCCGCGACGCTGAGCTCTGCGCCGTTGTCGGTGAGGGAGAAGCCCTCGCCGGCGGTGATATTGCCGCTGGTGCAGGCGTCGGAGCCGGAGGCGGTGACGGAGCAGGAGATGCTCACGCCGCCGGTGACGTCGATCGCGGCGGCCTCGCCGGAGGCAGTGACCTTGAGCGTGCCGTCGCCGGTGATGGTGAGATTGTTGTCCCCGCCGGAGATGGCGCTCGCGCCGTTCTCGGCCGCGAGGGTGACCTCGCCGGAGATGACAATCTCGAGGTCGCCGCCGTCGAAGGCGATGACCGGGAAGCTGCCGGTGTCGGTCTGGACGGTTACGTCAGTGATGGTGAGGACGCCGTCGGCGTACTCAAAGCCCTCGTAGCCGAGGTTGCCGCGCACGCCGTCGCTCACAAGGTCCACGCCGCCGACGGAGAGGTTCTCAAGGGGCTGCTGCTCCGGGGTCCTGGTCGGGTGCGGGGTGGTAAGCAGGTCGCTGGGGGTGACGCCCTCGTAATTTGTTGGCGTGGGGCTGGCGTCGGGGTCGGCGTTCTGCCCGCAGGCAGCGAGGGCAAAAATCATGCAGAGCGCGAGCGCCATGCAGAAAAGCTTTTTCATCTCGGGTTTCTCCTTTCGGTCAGTTCAGGCTGCGGTTCTTAATCTCCTCAGTGATGTGCGCGGCAAAGTCGGCGAGGGCCATAGCGCCCTTGTCGCCGCCGGAGCGCGTGCGGACGGACACCGTGCCGGCCTCGCTCTCCTTGTCGCCAATCACCAGCATGTAGGGTATCTTTTTGCTCTGGGCCTCGCGGATTTTGTAGCCTATCTTCTCGTTGCGGAAGTCGGTCTCGACGCGGACGCCGAGAGCGCCCAGCTCGTCGGCCACCTTCTGGGCCCAGTCGCGGCTGCGGTCGGTTATGGGCATGACCTTGACCTGCACGGGGGCGAGCCAGGTGGGGAAGGCGCCGCCGAAGTGCTCGGTGATGACGCCGATGAAGCGCTCTATGC
>CALWYQ010000045.1 GCA_944385815.1 uncultured Oscillospiraceae bacterium
GACATGGGCAGCGGCATCGCCGTAAACGCCTTCGGCATAGCGGACGGCAAGTGGATATCCGCCGTCACCGCCCAGCTGGGCAGGCTTCAGCACAGCTCCAACCTCTATTACACGGAGCCCTGCGCCCTGCTCGCCGAGCAGCTGTGCGCGCGCACCTGCATGAAAAAGGTCTTTTTCGCCAACTCCGGCGCGGAGGCCAACGAGTGCGCCATAAAATGCGCCCGCAAATACGCCGCCGATAAGTACGGCGCGGACAGGCGCTATAAGATAGTCACGCTCAAAAACAGTTTCCACGGCCGTACCATAACCACCCTCGCCGCCACCGGGCAGGACGATTATCACAGGGACTTCCAGCCCCTCACGCCCGGCTTCGTCTACGCCGAGGCCAACAACTGCGCCGCGCTCAGGGAGTTTGTGGAGGGCGACGGGAGCATCGCCGCCATCATGTTCGAGCTTGTCCAGGGCGAGGGCGGCGTCATACCGCTCGAGCAGGAATTCGTGCAGTGCATCGCGGAGCTCTGCGCCGCGAGGGACATACTTATGATATGCGACGAGGTCCAGACCGGCAACGGCCGCACGGGCACGCTCTACGCCTGGCAGCAGTACGGGATAAAACCGGATATTATGTCAACCGCAAAGGGCCTCGGCGGCGGCCTGCCCATAGGCGCCTGCCTCATGGGCGAGAAGGTCAAGGACACGATGACCCCCGGCAGCCACGGCTCCACCTTCGGCGGGAACCCCGCCGTATGCGCCGGCGCGCTGAGCATACTCGGCCGCATAGACGGCGCACTGCTTGCGGACGTCAGGGAAAAGAGCGCTTATATAATGAGCGAGCTTGAGGGCGCCCCGGGCGTGGAGAGCGTCTCGGGCCTGGGCCTCATGCTCGGCATAAAGACGGCGAAGCCCGCCGGCGAGGTTGTGGACGCCTGCCGCGAAAACGGCGTGCTTGTCCTCACCGCCCACGGCAGGCTGAGGCTGCTCCCGGCGCTGAACATACCCATGAAGCTGGTCGAAAAGGCCGTGAACGTTATAAAGGCCGCCTGCGCGGACTGAGAAAGGATGATAAAATGAACCTCAAAGGCCGGGACTTCCTTAAATTAATAGACTTCAGCGCAGAGGAGATCACCTTCCTCATCGACCTCGCCGCGGAGCTCAAGGCGAAGAAAAGCTCCGGCGTGCCGCACCGGCTCTGCGAGGGAAAGAGCGTGGCGCTGATATTTGAAAAGACCAGCACGCGCACGCGCTGCGCCTTTGAAACGGCGGCCTTCGACCTCGGCATGCACGCGGTCTACCTCGACCCGGGCGGCTCGCAGATAGGAAAGAAGGAGTCGATTGCGGACACGGCGCGCGTCCTCTCGCGCATGTTCGACGGCATAGAATACCGCGGCTTCGGCCAGGCCATAGTCGAGGAGCTCGCCGAATACGCCTCCGTCCCCGTCTGGAACGGCCTGACGGACGAGTTCCACCCCACGCAGATCCTTGCCGACATGCTTACGCTGCGCGAGCATTTGGGCGGACTGAAGGGCAAAAAGCTTGTGTACATGGGCGACGCGCGCTTCAATATGGGCAACAGCCTTATGATAGGCTGCGCCAAGCTCGGCGTGAACTTTGCCGCCTGCGCCCCGGCGGAATTTTTCCCGGACGCGGCCCTTCAGGACCTCGCGCAGGAGTTCGCCGCCGAAAGCGGGGCCGTGCTCGAGTTCTGGACGGAGCCGGAGATGGCCCTGCAGGGCGCCGACGCGGTGTACACCGACATATGGGTCTCCATGGGCGAGAGCCCCGAGGCCTGGGCGGAGCGCATAAAGGCCCTGCTGCCCTATCAGGTGAACGCGAAGGCCATGAGCCTGGCGAAGCCCGGCGCGATATTCATGCACTGCCTGCCCGCCTTCCACGACCACAAGACCGCGATAGGCCGCGAGGTCGGCGAAAAGTACGGCCTGGAGGCCCTCGAGGTCACCGACGAGGTCTTTGAGGGCCCGCAGAGCGTGGTGTTCGACGAGGCCGAAAACCGCCTGCACACCATAAAGGCCGTAATGGCCGCGACCCTCTGCGACATGTAAGCAAAACCCCCGGACACATGGTCCGGGGGTTTTATGCTGCGCTGCGCGTCAGCTCGATTCCTTTTCTATAAGCTCCCAGGGCGCGGTCTCGCTGCGGCAGGGCTCGCCGTTGAGCATGCGTATGAGCAGCGCGGCGGACATACGCCCGACGTTGTATTTGCCGTGGGACAGGCTGGTTATGCGGACGGGGGAGAGCTCGCTGTACTGGCTGTTGTCAAAGCTGACAACGGCCATGTCCTCAGGCACGCGCAGGCCCTTTTTGATGAGGTAGCTCACGATGCGGTTGGCGACCTCGTCGTTATAGCAGACCACGGCCGAGCAGCCCGAAAGCGCCTCGTCCACGCGCTCCATCGCGCCCTGGCCGTTCAGAAGCCGCTCCTTGGCCTGGGTGTCGTACCAGAAAACGTTCCTGTCGTCAAGGGGCAGGTTCAGGTCGCGCAGGGCGTCGATGTAGCCGGCGTAGCGCTGCACGCCCTGGATGTCGTCGCTCTTGAAGATGCCGGCGATGCTCCTGTGCCCGCGGCCGTAGAGGTACTCCACAAGCATCCGCCCTCCGCCGACATTGTCGTCCAACACCGTCAGCGCGCCGGGCACGTCGCCGTAGGCCCCGTGCATGAACACAAGCGGCAGGCCCTTGTCCAGCAGCTGCCTGTAGAGGTCTATGTTCGGGTTCGGCAGGGCGGTCTTGCTGCCCTCTACAAGCACGCCGCTCACCGGCATGCTGAGTATGTTCTTGAGTATCTTCCGCTCGCTGTCCACCTGGTTCTGCGTGCTGAAGAGGGTGGGGGTGCAGTTGTTCTGCGCAAGGGTATTTTCAACCTCACGGAGGATGCTCGGGAAGATGTAGTCGCTTATATAGGTGGTTACGACCGCAATCGTAAGCGGCTGCGCGCCCGCGCGCTCAACCTTGTGCCGCACTATCTTGGAGCCGCTGCCCTGGCGCTTTTCTATGAGCCCGTCGCTGACGAGCAGGGCCAGCGCCTGACGCACGGTCTGGCGCGAGACGCGGTACTCCTCGGCGATGGCGAACTCCGTCGGCAGCGAGTCGCTTCCGGCGTACTTGCCCGCTTCTATATGGATGCGGAGCTCATCCGCGATGGCCTGGTATTTGGGCGGCATTTGCCTTCACCTCAATTACGTACAACTAAGCGCATTATACTCCATTTGTATTTACAATGCAATGGCAATCACTAACTATGTCAGTTATTCACAGAAATCGCCGCCTCAAATTGTGCACTATGCCCGAAGGCGGCGGCGGGCGGCAGGAGCTTGTTTGAATGCTTTCTTACAACAATATTTACCATATACGCAATTTTGACCGAATTCGCCGGATAAACCTGCCTGTTTTGGGCGCCCTTGTGCAGATTGCCATATGCCATTTTAAGGCGAACGGCGAAAACCGTACAAATTAATTGTTACAGAAATGTTAGCTCAGCGCCCGTAAAGTTCCAGAATCGGCCTGAAACACGTGAATTTTCTAAAAAATGAATATTGGGCCACAAAGTTGTTGAACAACTTGTATTGTTGAGTGATACAAAAGTGTTAATTCATCCATACAAATTCTTGACGTGACAGAAAATTAACTGTATAATTTGGCCATGAAGTTCGAGGGAGGTTACCCGAGAACAAATTTAATAAGATTGGAGACAAACCAAAATGAAGAAGTTCCTTGCACTGCTTCTTGCTCTCGTCATGGTGTTTGCTCTCGCCGCCTGCGGCGAGGAGCCGGCTCCCGAGACCGAGGCCCCCGAGGACGAGACTCCCGGCACCGAGGCCCCCGCGGGCGAAGGCGATGAGCTCATCGTCGTCGGTTTTGCCCAGGTCGGCCACGAGTCCGACTGGCGCACCGCTTCCACCCAGAGCGCCCAGAACGTTTTCACCGAGGAGAACGGCTACATGCTGAACTTCGTCGACGCCGACCAGGACGTCCAGAAGCAGATTGAGGCCCTCCGCAACTTCATCCAGCAGGGTGTTGACTACATCATCCTCGACCCGATCCAGGCCACCGGCTGGGACCAGGTCCTGACTGAGTGCGAAGAGGCCGGCGTGCCCGTCATCATCATCGACCGTACCGTTGACGACTCCGACAAGTACGTCTCCTGGGTCGGCTCCGACTTCACCACCGAGGGCGTTGCCGCCGGCGAGTGGCTGAAGGCTTACGCCGAGGCCAAGAGCATTGAGGAGCTCAACATCCTCGTCATCGAAGGCTCCGTCGGCGCTTCCGCCACCCTGGGCCGCACCGAGGGCTTCAAGCAGGTCGCTGACCGCGAGGGCTGGAACATCATCGCCAGCCAGAGCGGC
>CALWYQ010000046.1 GCA_944385815.1 uncultured Oscillospiraceae bacterium
CAACCCGGACAGCATCGTTGTAGTGGACGAGGCCTATGTCGCCTTCGGCGGGACAAGCGCGCTGCCGCTCACAAAAAAGTACGATAATGTACTTGTCGTCCGCACCTTTTCAAAGTCGCGCTCCATGGCCGGCGCGCGCCTCGGCTTTGCCGTGGGCTGCGCGGGGCTGATTGCCGACCTTCGCAGGCTCAAGTACTCGACAAACCCCTACTCGGTCAACCGCAGCGCCCTCGCGGCCGGCGTCGCCGCGGTAAAAGACAGCGCTTATTACGAGGCAAACTGCGCCAAAATCGCCGAAACGCGCGAAAAATTCTCCAAAGAGCTCAAAAATCGCGGCTGGCAGCTCACGGACAGCAGGGCGAACTTCGTCCTCGCCCGGCCGCCGAGGGGAGAGGCCGCCGGCATAGCCGGGGCGCTCAGGGAGCGCGGCATATTAGTGCGCTACCTCGGCGGAGAATTAGCGGATTACCTGCGCATAACCATAGGCAGGCCGGAGCAGATGGAGGCGCTGCTCGCCGCGCTCGACGAGCTCCAATAATATCCCGAAATTGTCCCTGAAAGAGATGATTTAGTTGAGAATCGCAACGATTAACCGCAAAACCAATGAGACCGATATTTCGCTCAGGCTGTCGCTTGACGGCGGCGAGTCGGACATTTCCACCGGCGTGGGATTTTTTGACCACATGCTCGCGCAGCTGACGCGCCACGGCGGCCTCGGGCTCACGCTTAACTGCCACGGCGACCTTGAGGTAGACGCGCACCACAGCGTGGAGGACGTCGGCCTCGCGCTCGGCGAGGCGCTGCGGACCGCGCTCGGCGACAAGCGCGGCATAGAGCGCTACGGCCAGGCCGTCGTGCCAATGGACGAGGCGCTCATACTCTGCGCGCTCGACCTCTCAGGAAGGCCCTGCCTGCGCTTCAAGGCGGAGATCCCGGCTGAGCGAGTCGGCGGCTTCGACACTGAGTTGGTGCGTGAATTTATGCAGGCGTTTTGCAATTCCGGCGGCTTTGCGCTGCATATCCGGCAGCTGGATGGGGAGAATTCGCACCATATTATTGAGGGCATGTTCAAGGCCCTCGCCCGTGCGCTGAAGCAGGCTGTCGCCGTTACGGGCAGCTCTCTGCCCAGCACCAAGGGGGTTTTGTGATGACGGCCATCATCGAGTACGGCGTCGGCAACCTTTTTTCGCTCAAATGTTCGCTGAACGCCATCGGCGAGGAGAGCGTTGTAACAGGGGACGCGGATGCAATTTTAAAGGCCGACCGCGTCATTTTGCCCGGCGTCGGCGCCTTTTCCGACGCCTGCGCGAAGCTCCGCGGCAGCGGGCTTGACAGGGCAGTCTACGCCGCCGCGGACTCCGGGAAGCCCCTGCTCGGCATTTGCCTCGGAATGCAGCTGCTCTTTGAGCGCAGCTTTGAGTACGGCGAGTACAGCGGCCTCGGCCTGCTGAAGGGCGAGATAGTCCCTATGCGCGGACGCATCCCGGCTGGCATCGCCATACCTCAAATCGGCTGGAACCAGCTCAAAAAGACAAAGGAAAGCCGCATCCTGTCCAACACGCGCGAAGGTGAATACGTGTATTTTGTGCACAGCTTTTTCGCTGAGGGCTGCGAGCCATCGCTTGCCGCGACAACGGAGTATGGAATAAATATGACGGCGGCGGTCGAGCTTGAAAACGTCTGCGGCTGCCAGTTCCACCCCGAAAAAAGCGGCTCCGCCGGCCTTGATATACTGCGCGCCTTCTGCGCAATGGAGGGCCGGTAATGCTTATTTTTCCCGCTATTGACATGTTTCAGGGCAAGGCCGTCCGCCTTTTCAAGGGCGACTATCAGAATATGACCGTGTATTCGGAAAATCCGCTCGCCGTGGCCGAGGACTTTGCGGCGCAGGGCGCGGAGTGGATACACATGGTGGACCTCGAGGGCGCGAGGGACGGCGGGATGCCAAATTTGCATATTGTTTCCCGGATATACAAAGCGACCGGCCTTTCCATAGAGTTGGGCGGCGGCATACGCGACATGGACGCCATCTCGCGCGCCGTTGACGCGGGGGCCGCGCGCGTTATTTTGGGCACCGCCGCGGTCAGCAGCCCCGAGCTCATGGAGGCCGCCGCCGCGCGCTATCCCGGGCGTATCGCCGCGGGCTGCGACCTGCGCGGCGGGCGCGTCGCGGTCAGGGGCTGGCTCGAGGACTCCGGCGTTACAGCCGACGCGTTTTTTGCGCATATGCTCGCGCTCGGGATAGACACGGTGATCTGCACCGATATCGCCCGCGACGGGGCGATGCGCGGCGCGAACGCGGCGCTGTACGCCGAGCTCATGCTCAGGCACCCGGGCATAAAGCTGACAGCCTCCGGCGGCGTGTCTGGCATGGAGGACGTCAGGCGGCTGAGGGCGCTCGGGCTTTACGGGGCCATCATAGGAAAAGCGTACTATACGGGCGCAATTTCGCTTAAAGAAGCAGTGGAGGCGGCGAAATGATAACAAAACGTATAATTCCCTGCCTCGACGTCAAAAACGGAAGGGTCGTTAAGGGCGTAAATTTCGAGGGGCTGCAGGACGTCAACTCGCCGGTTCAGCTCGCGCGCTTTTACACGGACTGCGGCGCGGACGAGCTTGTGTTTTACGACATAACCGCTTCCGCCGAGGGGCGCAGCCTGTTCACAGACGTCCTGCGCGAGACGGCGTCGAGGGTTTTCATCCCGCTGACGGTCGGCGGGGGAATCACAACGCTCGACGACTTTGCGCGCGTGCTCAACTGCGGCGCGGACAAGGTCAGCGTGAACTCCGGCGCGATAAAAAACCCCGCGCTGATAGGCGAGGCCGCCAAGCGCTACGGAGACCAGTGTGTGGTTCTCTCAGTTGACATAAAACGAGTAAACGGCGAATTCAGGGTCTTTGCCAGAGGCGGGAGGGACGACACCGGGCTTGAGGCCCTCGGCTGGATCGAGCGCTGCGTCGGCAGCGGCGCCGGCGAGGTGGTTGTAAACAGCATCGACACGGACGGCGTCAGGGGCGGCTTTGATTTGGAGCTGCTGCGCGCCGTATGCGAGCGCGTGAAGGTGCCGGTCGTGGCCTCGGGCGGCGCGGGCAGCGAGCGGGATTTTGTTACGCTTTTCAAAGAGGCGCCGCAGGTGAGCGCGGGCCTTGCCGCGAGCATCTTCCACTTCATGGAGGTCAAGATACCCGAGCTCAAGCGGACGCTGAGCGAAAACGGCATATGTGTGAGGTTATAATATGGACGACAAGGTTTTGCATTCCCTTAAATTCGACGCCAACGGTCTCATCCCGGCCGTCGTGATAGACGCGGACAGCGGAGCGCTGCTGATGCTGGCCTATATGAACCGCGAAAGTTTGGAAATCACCATAAATGAGGGCTATACCTGCTTTTGGAGCCGCAGCCGCAAGGAATTGTGGCGCAAGGGTGAGACCAGCGGGAACCGGCAGAAGGTCGTGAGCATCACCGCCGACTGCGACTTCGACGCCCTTGAGGTCAGGGTGCACAAGCTCGGCCCCGCCTGCCATACCGGCTCAGAGAGCTGCTTTTTCAACGAGCTTCTGCCCCGCACGGAGCCCGAGACATTCTCCGTGGACGGGCTCTACGAACTGCTCCTTGAGCGCAGGGCCTCGCGCCCGGAGGGCAGCTACACGAGCTACCTTTTTGAAAAGGGCCTCGATAAAATCCTGAAAAAGGTTGGGGAGGAGAGCACCGAGGTTATAATCGCCGGGCACGCGCGGGATAAGCGCGAGACGGTTTATGAGCTCGCTGACCTCGCCTACCACGCGCTTGTGCTTATGGCTGAGCTTGACATCACGCCGGACGAGCTGCGCGCCGAGCTCGCGAGCCGGCATATAATTGACCATAAAGTCAAGCAGGAAAAGATGACGTGAAAAATCCCGGCGGACTTCTCCGCCGGGATTTGATTTTCATATTAAGTTAACATAATATATTGCCATAATCTATCCGAGCGGATACTGCCTGCCGGTGTGGTCTATCAGATACTCGCAGTCGAGCAGCAGCTCGCCGACGGGGACGATGGTGTAGCCCTCCGCCAACAGGCCCTCTATGATGCCCGGGAGGGCCTCGGGAGTGTGCTCGGCGGCGTTGTGGAAGAGCACGATGCTGCCGGGGTTCACGCCGTTGAGGACGCGCTTTGTTATCTCCTGCGCGGAGAGGCCCTTCCAGTCGAGGCTGTCAACGTCCCACTGCACGGCCGTGACGCCGAGGGCGTTGACGGTGTCGATCACGTGGTCGTCATATTCGCCGTAGGGGCAGCGGAAAAGCGTCGGACGGATGCCTGTCAGGGCCTCAATCTTGTCGGAGCAGGCGTTCAGCTCCTTTGCGATGCCGTCTGAATCGAGCTTTGCGAAGTGCGCATGTGTGTCCGAATGGTTCATTACCTCCATGCCGGCTGCGGCGAGCTGCTTGACGCTTTCCGGATATTTATCCACCCATTCGCCGACGAGGAAAAAGGTCGCCCGGAGGCCGTAGCGCCCGAGAATGTCGATCAGCTCCCCGGTATCCTCATTGCCCCAGGCCGCGTCGAAGCTCAGCGCAACATATTTTCCGTCCCGCTGGACGCTGTAGATGGGCAGGCTCCGCTCCGCAGCGGAGGCTCCGACCATGGTTGGGGAGTTAACCAGGGCGAAAATCATCACAACGCAGAGCGCAAGCGCAGCGCCGCCGGAAAGCGCCCTGTGCCGGCGGATAAAGCGCGGTATTTTTGAAAAGAGCTGCTTCATTTCCTCACCCCTGCGCAAGAATATGCGCGCCGGCCGGGGAATATTCGCTACTTTTTAAATTTAACGCTTACTGTGGCGCAGACAATAAGATAGAGCGCCGCGGCGATAAACAGAGCGGCGTCGCCGCCGCTGAGATACGCGCTTCCAATAAAAAAGACTGCGTACGCCGGGGCGAGGGCGAAAAGCCAGACGTTCAGCCGCGGGAACCAGCGCGGCCGCCCCTCGCCGCTCAAAATCCACATGGTAAGCCCCACGGCGTGGCCCATCAGGGCCAGAGCGCAGGCCCAGCCGGTCACATTGAGCCGCCACCAGACCGCGGCCGCGACGAGGACGCAGAAGTCGAGCGCCGTGGCAATGACGCTGAGCGACTGCGCGCTGATGTGGGCCGGCCGGCCCTCAGGCGCGGGCTCTATGCCGCGCAGCAGGTAGTCGGCCGTGACGCCAAAGTATTCGCACATGTCAACAACGCGCTCGAGGTCCGGCGTCGCCTGCTCGCTCTCCCATTTGCTTACTGCCTGGCGCGAAACGCCGAGGGCGTCGGCGAGGGTTTCCTGGGTAATGCCCCTGGCCTTCCTGAGAGCCTGGATCCTGTCTGAAATATTCATATTCGGCACCTCCTTGCCAGAGCACAGAATAGCGCATCAGCCGGTTGCATTCAACCAAATCGGGCTTGAAGCTTGTCAACCGGCGGTTGCATCCGCCT
>CALWYQ010000047.1 GCA_944385815.1 uncultured Oscillospiraceae bacterium
CGCTCTTGCAGGCGGGGCTTGAAATATGCCGCAGGATATGTTAAAATGTACACAATTCAGCCCGCGGCAGCCGCCGGGGTTAGCAAATTACCGAAGGGAGATTCAAAATGGATATCAGCAAGGTAACGGTCAAGGAGCTTTTGGCCAATCAGAAGGCCTGCGACGCGATGAACGCCATCGACCCCAAAATCCTCAAGAGCCCGATGGTCAAGCTGGTCAAGGGCAAGACCGTAGAGGCGGTCTTTAACATGGTGCCCGACAGCAAGGTCTCGCCCGAGATCAAGCAGAAGATACGCGAGGCCCTCGCCGCCATCTGAAGCCCGCTCCGCCCCGGTTTTCGGGGCGGATTTTTTGTCCGTCATTTCGATGATTTTGCGCATGTAAATTTGGCATTACTTGTTGCTTGCGACGCCGTTTTGTCGAATCCCGGGGAATTTTCGCCCTTTTAAGACATTAATTTCTGCTTTGTTGGCTCTTTGTCGAACTTTCGCGCGTTGACGCCCGCCGCCTTTCGCGTTATACTATATATATCCATTTCGGCTTCTGCTATTTGGAGTGATTCTCTTGGACAATCTCCCTGCTGTTGTAATTGCCGACGCGGATACCGCGTCCCTCAGACGTCTCGCGCGCGAGGCCTGCGCCGCCGGCTTCACCATCGCAGCCGCCGCGTCCGACGGCCTCGAAGCCCTCGCCGCCGTCCGCCGCGAAAAGCCGTCCGTCCTCGTCTGTTCCCTGCTCCTGCCCTCCCTCGACGGCCTCGCACTCGTCCGCCTCGCGCGCGATGCCTGCCCAGGGCTCAGAACCATGCTCATCTGCGGCTTTTTGAGCCGCGATGTCTACGATGAGTGTACCCGGCTCGGGGTGGACTGCGTGCTCACGGCCCCGCTTGCGGACGGCGCTCTTGCCGCCGTGCTGAGCGCGCTGCCGCGGCGCGCTGAGCGCCGCTTCCGGAGCCTTGACGCGGTTATCTCCGCGCTGCTGCGCGAGCTCGGCGTGCCGGTCAATTTCAAGGGCTACCGCTACCTGCGCGAGGCCGTGCGGCTTGTGATGCAGGACGGAGGCTATGTGCGCGCGGTCACGACGCGGCTCTATCCCGAGGTCGCGGCGAGGTTCGGCGCGACGGGCAGCCAGGTCGAACGCTCCATACGCAACGCTGTGACGGCGGCCCACTCCGAGCCGACGGAGCGTATGGCCGAGCTCTTCCCGGCAAAGCGCAGGCCCACCAACAGCGAATTCATCGCCCTTCTCGCTGAGCTCCTGTCCTTTGGGGACGGCGAGCGCGTGCGCTGATAAGAGGAGGCAAGCCATGCGTCTTATCTGCTTTGGAGACTCAAACACCTATGGCTTCGACCCGCGCGGGTATTTCGGCGGGCGCTATGCGGCGGATTCGCGCTGGGTGGATATAATCGCCCGCGAGCTCGGCCTCGCCTGCCTCAACCTCGGGGAAAACGGCCGCATGATACCGCGCTCCGGCGGCCCGGGGCTCGCTCCGGGCGACTTTCTGCTTGTGATGCTCGGCACGAACGACCTACTATGCTGCGCGCCGGCGGCAGAGTGCGCCGCGCGGCTCAGGCGCTTCTTAGCCGGCTGCTCCATAGCGGACAGCCGCGCGATGGTCATCGCCCCTCCCGCGCTCCGGCGCGGCGCCTGGGTGCGGGACGAGCGGCAGCTAAGCGAGTCGCGCTTGCTCGCGCCGCTCTATGAATCCGCCGCCCGCGAGCTCGGCCTGCATTTCGCCGACGCCGGGCGCTGGGGCGTGGAGCTGGCGTATGACGGCGTCCACTTTACGGAAAACGGCTCCCGGAGCTTTGCTTCCGGCCTGAAAAAGGCGCTGATTCCCATAATTTACGTATAATCGGAGGATAATTATATGTCTGTTGTATCTATTGATAAGAGCCTGTGCACCGGCTGCGGCCAGTGCGTGCGCGACTGTCCGGCGCGCAACCTCTCGCTTTTGGGCGGCGTCGCGCGCGTGGCCGGCGGGCAGTGCATCGAGTGCGGCCACTGCTTTGCCGTCTGCCCTGCCGGCGCGGTCTCAATGGCCGGGTACGAGCTCGCCGGGCTTGAAAAAACGGCGTCCATGAGCGAATTCGGCCCCGAGCGCCTGCTGCTCGCCATGCAGTCCCGCCGCTCCGTGCGGCGCTTCACCGGCGAGGCCGTAAGCGAGGCCGACCTCGCGCGGATACTCGAGGCCGGGCGCTGCTGCCCAACGGCCTGCAACGCCCAGGACGTGCATTTCATCGTGCTGCAAAAGCGCATTGCCGAGGCCGAGGCGGCGGCCGTCAGGCTGTTCCGGCGCGCCGGGAAGCTCGCCGTGCTCATTAAAACGCTGCCGAAAAGCGTCCCGGACAACTTTTTCTTCATGGGCGCGCCGCTGGCCATAGTCTGCGCCTCGGCGAACGAAACCGACGCCGCGCTTGCCGCGGCATATATGGAGCTCTGCGCCGAAAGCCTCGGCCTCGGCGGCTTCTACTGCGGCTATTTCTGCGCCGCCGCGAGGCTCAGCGGCGAGCTGAGGGACATAATCTCCCTGCCGGACGGGCTCAAGCCCGCCGTGACCCTCGTCCTCGGCCATCCCGATGTCAAATACCTCCGCCGCGCCCCGCGCCGCCCGGCGGACATAACAAGGCTGTAAAAAACGCGCCCCTCTCGGGGCGCGTTTTTTATTCCCTGCTGTTCCGGGCGGCGCGGACCTGTATCATCTCGGCCGCTATGGAGATAGCTATCTCTGCGGGCGTCTCCGCGCCGATTGCGAGGCCTATCGGGGTGTTCACCCGGTCTATGTCGGCTTCGGCAATGTGGTAGCGCTCTATGAGCTCGCGGCGGACGGCGGCGGTTTTGTGCCGCGAGCCGATGACGCCGACGTAATAGGGCCTGAGCGGCAGGATCTGCGCCTGCACAACGGTGTCGTAGGCGTGGCCGCGCGTCATTACGCAGACATAGTCCTCGCCCGTCACGGAGACGCTCGCGGCGATGTTGGAGAAGTCTATGAGCCGGACCTCCTCCGCCGTCGGGAAAAGCTCGCGCGAGGCGAAATCCGGCCTGTCGTCGAGCACGACGCAGCGGAAGCCCACCCCGGTCAGCACCGGCTCGAGCGCCTGCGCCACGTGGCCGCCGCCGAAGATATACACCCTGCCCGGGCTGTTGAGCTGCTCGGCAAAGACGTCGTGCCCGCCGCCGGTGACGCGGCAGGGCTTGCCGGAGAGCCCGGGCCGCAGCCAGTCGGGCGCGCCGCGCCTCGACGTGAGGCTCAGCTCCCCGCTTTTGAGCCCGGTTATGAGGTAAAAGCTCTCCCCGGCCGCGAACAGGCGCTCGGCCTCCTGCGTCATGGCTATCACGGCCTCGTCATGGGCGCGGATGAAGCCGAAGTAGACGTTGACCGCCCCGCCGCAGACCATGCCCAGGTTCTGCACGTCGTCCCTGGTGAGGGAGAAGTCCACCTCGCGGCTCTCGCCCTTTGCGAGCAGCTCCGCGGCGATGTGCTCCGAGCGGTACTCCACGCTCCCGCCGCCGATGGTGCCGCAGAGCCGGCCCTCCCGGCCAATGAGCATACGCGCGCCGGCGCCGCGAGGCGTCGCTCCCGAGGACGCGACCACGGTTACAAGCACAAGGTCCTCGCCCGCGGCAAGGCGCTCGCCCATTATTTTAAGCAGCTTTCTCATATTCTGGCCCCTTTCTTAACGGCAAGTTCGTATAATCGCTCCGCCGCGGCCCTTCTTGCGGCCCAGGCGGCGTGTTTTTCCGGCGTATCGCACTTTGCCTCGCTCGCGGCGAAGCGCTCGGTCACGCTGCAGCGGCGGGTCCCGAGCACTAACTTGTCGGCGAGGCAGACCGCGCCGGCCTCGTCAAGGACGCGCCCGTCATGGTCGTTGTGCCGGCGGACAAGCTCCGCGGTCCCGGCGTAGCCCAGCTCCTCGAGCCAGGCGGCGCCGGCGTACGGATGATGCGGCAGCGTGCGCGCGATGTCGTGCAGGTACGCGCCCGAGCGCACGGCGCGCTCGTCAAGGCCGGTATCGCGCGCTATCTCACCGGCGGCGTCCGCGACGGCGGCGCAGTGCGCGCGCACCTTGTCCGGTATCGGCGCGGCCTCGAGCAGGCGGCGGCATACGGCGTCGTCGAGCTCCGGCCGCGGCAGCACTCCGGCGCTGAGCACCCGCCCGCCCTCGATGAGCGTGACCGAGCCGCAGGGCGGCCTTGCGCAGTCCGCGCCGAGGGAGGCGAGATACAGTTCCATGACCCCGGCATGGGTCACAACGGCAGCGCCGTCCGGCGTCCGCGCGAGTATTTCGTCCAGCGCGGCGGAAAAGCGCGCTAATGCCTCGCCCGCAGGCTCCGCGCCCGGCATATCGAGCCCCGGCTCGCGGCCCCGCCGCTCATAAAGCTCCGGCCAGCGGCGGCGGATCTCGTCAAAGCTGAGCCCGTCCCACTCGCCCGTTGAGCGCTCGGCCAGCCCGGGCAGGACCGTGACCTCGTCCGCGAGCGCCCGCGCCGTGTCGAGCGCGCGGCTGAGCGGGCTTGAATACACCGCCGCCGGGCTCAGGACGCAGCCGAGGAGCGCAGCCTCGAGCCGTCCCGCGCCGCCGAGCGGCACGTCCGTCCTGCCGAGGCAGAGCTTCGCGCCGCCGGGCAGCTCCGGCTTGCCGTGCCGTATCAGCCAAAAGCCCATGCCCGCGCCCCCTTTCGTGCAAAAAATGCTTATGCCACCATATTAAACCACGCCGCGGCGAAAATCAAGCGCAAGCGCGCGCGGCATAATTTGTCTTTTCAGGCGCGGCGGCGTATTTGGCCGCTGCTTGATTTATCCGCATTTATTTTGCCCGGCCGCGAGCATAATGAACATGCCGGCGATTTTTCAGCGGCCGGCAAAATTTTCTTTTGGGGGGATGCAGATGAAGGCATTATCCGCGCGGGCGCTTCGCGGCGCGCTGGCGGGGCTGCTCGCTGCCTGCGTGCTGCCTCTCGGCGCGCTGGCGCAGGACCTGGTGCCCGTCGGGGAGGCGGTAGGCATCGAGGCCTCGACGGCGGGGCTGCTTGTGGCCTCGCTTGCCAGGGTCAGCACGCCGTCCGGCGAGGCCTGCCCGGCCGAGGAGGCCGGCGTCCAGCCCGGCGACATCCTGACGCGCCTCGGCTCTACGGAGCTGAAGGAGCCGGGGGACTTCGCCCGCGCGCTCGCCATGTTAGACGGCAGCGAGACCGGGCTGACGCTTGTGCGCGACGAAAAAACCTTGCAGCTGAGCGTCCGGCCCGTGCAGGACACGGACGGCGTGTGGAGGCTGGGGCTCTGGCTGCGCGCGAGCGTATCCGGGCTCGGGACGGTGACGTATTATGACCCGGACACCGGCGAGTACGGCGCGCTCGGCCACGGCATAAACGACGCGGACACCGGCGTGCTCCTGCCCATCGGCGGCGGCAGCATCGCCCGCGCCGAGGTGGACGAGGTGGTGCGCGGCGAGCGCGGCCGCGCCGGCGAGCTGCACGGCAGCTATAACGCCGCCGAGAGCATAGGCACGGTGGACGCCAACACGCCGAACGGCATTTTCGGCACGGCCGAGGGCTTCGGCGGCGAGCCCATGCCCGTCGCGGAAAGCGATGAGATAGCCGACGGCCCGGCAGTTATAATCTCCGACGTCAGCGGCGGCCCGGCCGAGTATGACGTCGAGATAAAGCGCGACGGCGAGCGCCTGCTCGTAACCGTCACCGACCCCGAGCTGCTGAAAAACACCGGCGGCATAGTCCAGGGCATGAGCGGCAGCCCCATCATACAGGACGGCAGGCTCGTCGGCGCCGTTACCCACGTACTGGTGAGCGATCCGGCGCGGGGGTATGGCGTGACGATAGGCGCCATGCTTGAGGCGGAAAAGGCGGCGTAAGCGCGGCGATGGCCGGGAAGAGCTCTTCCCGGCCATTTTTTCTGCGTTCGTTTACATATGCGCGCCTACAGTGTAATCTGAAAGACTATGTCGCTTCCGCGCTTTTCGGCGCGTATCCTGCCGCCCTGGGCCTCCACGGCGGCTTTCGCTATGGCGAGGCCTATGCCGCTGCCCCTCACCGCGGCGGAGTGGGACTTGTCCGCACGGTAAAAGCGCTCAAAAAGGTGCGGGAGCTCGGCCTCGGTGAGGCCGCTGCAGGTGTTTGAGACCTCTATGACCGTGCGGCGGCCGCTGCGGAAGGCGCGCAGGCTTATTTCCCCGCCCTCGGGCGAGTATTTAAGCGCGTTATCGAGCAGGATGCTTATCACCTGCTGCATTGCCGCGCGGTCGCCGACGGCGCCGAGCCCGTCCGCTATGCTCTGCGTATACGTCTTGCCCTTCGCCTTTGCAAGCGAGGTGAAGGGCTCGGCCGCCTCCCACAGGGCGTCGCTGAGGGAAAAGCGGGCCTTTTCCGGCATGGGGTTCTCCTCGTCGAGGCGCGAGAGCGTGACAAGGTCGCCGACAAGCTTGGCGAGCCGTCCCGACTGCGTCTGGATATTGCGCACCCATTCGTTGCCGCCGTCCTCCATGGCCAGCACGTCCGCGCTTGTGGATATCGCGGTCAGTGGCGTCTTGAGCTCGTGCCCGGCGTTGGTTATGAACTGCTTTTGCATCTCAAGGTTGCGCATATACGGCGCGACGGCGCGGCGCGCTAAGAGCAGAACCAGTATGAAAACCGCCGCTAAGGCGATCGCCGCGACAAGCAGCGTGGAGGCTATAAGGCTGCTGACCGTGCCGAGCTCCCGCTCCGCGTTGAGGAAGATGACGCTCTTCGCGCCGGCGTTTTCGCTTACAAGGTAGCGGTAGCCCTCGTAAAAGCCGCGCTCCCGGCCTGTATCGAGCGCGTGGCCGGCGTAGGCGACGGCCTCATCCTCGGAGACGGAGGCGATGTATTCGTGATAGACGCCGGTAAGGCTGCCGTTCTGGTCGTAGTGCGCGGAGAAGAAGACCGTCGGCGCCTCCGGAATAGAGCTCACGGCGGAGCTGCGCACCAAAAACGCCTCCACCGGCTTTGTGAACCTCGTCTCCCGCCTGCCCGGAGTGGAAAGCGCCACCCTCTTCAGCTATAACGGCGAATACCTCGCCTGATCGGGGGCCGGCCATGAGCGTTTGGAAACACAGCGGGAAGCTCATATGCGCCGTCATGGCGCTGGCCGTCTGCCTCTGCCTCGGGGCGCCGGCTCCCTCCGGCAGGCTCACGGCCCTGGCCGACGGCGGCATCACCATGGAGTATGAGACCGAGCTTTTCAATACCGATGAGATAATAGACATAAACATCATCATAGACGAGGCCGACTGGGAGAACATGCTC
>CALWYQ010000048.1 GCA_944385815.1 uncultured Oscillospiraceae bacterium
AACCGCCACGGCTACACCACCATCGTGTCCCACCGCTCCGGCGAGACCGAGGACACCACCATTGCCGACCTCGTCGTGGGCCTCAACGCCGGCCAGATCAAGACCGGCGCCCCCAGCCGCACCGACCGCGTCTGCAAGTACAACCAGCTGCTCCGCATTGAGGAAGAGCTCTTCGACGTCGCCCAGTACGCCGGCAAGGACGCCTTCTTCAACCTGAGCAAGTAAGCATCCGCCCCTTAAAATGCGTATCGCCCCGGGAATCTACCCGGGGCGGTTTTGCTTTGGCTTTACAAGGGGAGCGGAATAAAGTATAATTGTTCCAGCATATCAGGGGGGATAGCCATGGACGCTTACAGCGGCTTTACAGGCGCCTTTGGCGCAAAGCCGGAGGCGGTTTTCGCTTCTCCGGGACGCACGGAGCTCGGCGGGAACCATACCGACCATCAGCGCGGCAAGGTGATTGCCGCGGCGGTGGATATTTTCATGCACGCCGCGGTGCGCGCCAACGGCAGCGGCCGCCTGCGCGTAATCTCAGAGGGGCACGGCGGCTTTGAGCTTGACCTCGGCTCGCTTGAGCCGGAGGAGGCGGAGCGCTTTACCTCGGCCGCCATGGCCCGCGGGGCAGCGGCCGCCGTAACCGCGCGCGGCGGGCATATCCCGGGCGCGGACATATTTGTCTGCGGAGGCGTGCCGGCGGGGGAGGGGCTTTCAAGCTCGGCCTGCTTCGGCATAGTCCTCACCCTCGCGCTGGCGCACTGCGCCGGGCTTGAGCTCGGCACGCTCGAGCTCGCGCGCGCGGCGCAGTTTGCGGAAAACGTGTATTACGGCAAGCCAAGCGGGCTTATGGACCAGCTGGCCTGCGCCTCCGGGGGCGTCAGCGCCATAGACTTCGGCCCCGACGACCCGGCCGTTGAACGGCTGCGGCTCAGCCTCGAGGAGAATGAGCATACGCTCTGCCTTGTCTACAGCGGCGCCGGCCACCAGGAGCTGACGGAGGAGTACGCGGCCATACCTCGTGAGATGGGCGAGGTGGCGCGCTTTTTCGGCAAGAGCTGCCTGCGCGAGGTCTCGGAGTTGGAGCTGTATGAGAACATAGACGCCGTGCGCGAAAAATGCGGCGACCGGGCCGTGCTGCGCGCGGGCCACTTTTTCAGCGAGGAGCGCCGCGTGGAAAAGGAGATAGAGGCGCTGCGAAGCGGGGACTTTGAGCAGTTCCTGGCCTGTGTGCGCTCCTCGGGGCGCTCGTCGGCCATGTATTTGCAGAACCTTGCCGTACCCGGCGGGGCGGCGCAGCCCATGCTAATAGCCCAGGCTGCCAGCGAATACGCCCTGCGCGGCAGGGGCGCGGTGCGCGTCCACGGCGGCGGCTTCGCCGGGGCCGTGCAGGCCTTTGTGCCGACGCGGGATCTGCGCCGCTTTGTGCATGAGCTGGCCCCGCTGCGCGTGGTGCCGCTTAAAATAACCCCTCACGGGGCCGGACAGATACAGGTTGAGGCATGAAAAAATCCCCTGCGCGCGCAGGGGATTTTTGTTGAGGTATCAGCCGCCGGAGGCGAGCACGGAGAAGTGCATATAGTCGGCGGTGGTGGTCCAGCCGGAGTAGTTGTTCTCGGCGGTGCCGCCGCCCCAGCCCCAGCCGTACTTTGCAAAGGCGCGCACCACGCTCGAATCGGGCCTGATGCAGTAGGGGCTGTCGGAGGTCTTGAAGCAGGCGCTGCCGACAATGGGGGTGTAGGGGTCGGTGGTGGTGTAGCAGTTGTAGTTTTCGTCGGGGTTTATGTCTATGGCGCAGCCCCAGGAGTGGCGCAGCTGGTCGGTGTACCTCGCGCCGCCGAGGGCGTGGATCGGGAATTGCTCGGGGTCGTTGTATATCTCCTCAAAGATGGCCTTGACCTCGTCCGCAACGGCCTTGTTGACCTGCAGGTTCCAGGTTCGGGTATACTTTGTGCCGTCGCTCTTGAGGTCCCAGGTGCGGACCTGGATGGTAACGATGTAGTCGGAGAGGTTGCTCTCGCTGCCGGTGAAGTAACTCTTGCCGGCGCTGCCGAAGAGGATGGTGCAGGCCTCCGCGTTGGGATGGCCGTATGCGTCTATCATGCCGGAGGCGTTGGCGCGGTTGGCGAAGGACTGGGACGGGTCAAGCGTCCCGGTCTCGGGCTGCTCGGGGTCGGCGGGCTCGGACGGGGTCTCGGGCAGCACTACCTCGCTGACGTCCTCGACCTCAAGGCGCTCGCTCGGCCAGCCGGTGCGGACCACGACCGCGGCGGCCTGAGCGCGGGTCATCGTCTCGTCGCCGTGGAAGGCGCCGTCGTCAAGGCCGTTGAGTATGCCCTTGCCGTAGGCCTGGAGCACGCTCTCGGAGTATTTGCCGGAGATGGAGCCGTAGTCGGTTATGCGCTTTTCCGGGCTGTCGAGGCTGACGGGGTTTTCGGAGTAGACGTTGCTGGTGAGGTTGTTTATCATAACGCTCATCTCATAGCGGGTTATCGGCCTGTCGAGCGAGGAGGCGGTGCCGGGCATGTCAAGACCCCAGAAAACGCCGTTGTCGTTCATGACCTGCCAGTAGGGCCAGGACCAGTGGGCAGAGGTGTCCATGCTGCGCGGGGCCACCTCTGCGATGGTGCACAGCAGCTTGATGAATTCGCCGCGGGTGAGCTCGTCGTCGGGGCAGTACTCCGTGGAGCTCTTGCCGTTTATGATGCCCCAGCTGGCGCAGAGCTTGACGTATTCGGCGTACCAGGCGTCGTCGGGCACGTCGTCAAAGCTGTAGTTATAGCTGCCGTAGCTCGGCCCGGCGGCATAGGCAGGCACGCAGGCGGCCAGCAGGCAGAGGGCCAGGGCCGCGCAGAGCGCGCGGCGGATAAGCTTGCTTCTCATATCTTTTCCCTTCCTTGTCAGTAGTTGAAGGTGTGCGGCAGCAGCTCGCGGAGCTTGTAGCTCACATAGCGGCCGCCGGCCTTGGCGCAGAGCACCTCCATGTCGGTGGAGAACTCGGAGAGGAACTGGCGGCAGGCGCCGCAGGGCATGCAGTAGCCCTGGCCCTCGCCATAGATGGCGATGCGCACAAAGTCCGTGTGCCCCTCGCTCACGGCCTTGACGCAGGCGGTGCGCTCGGCGCAGATGGTGCTGCCGAGGGCGGCGTTTTCAACGTTGCAGCCGGCGTAAACCGTGCCGTCCGAGCACTCGAGCGCCGCGCCTACGGCAAAGCGCGAGTACGGCACATAGGCCTTTTTCGAGGCCTGCTCGGCGATGTCCATGAGCTCTCTGTCTGTCATCTCTTAACCCTCCTGTATTTCCCCGAAGGTTATGCTCCAGTCGGGGATATTATAGAAAATGTTGTTCGCCGTTACCTCCATGCCGGTTATGACGTTGCGGTGGGTTATGACCTGATGGCGCTCAAAGCAGACGGGGATTATCGGCGTGTTCATGGCTATATAGCTGAGCATGTCCGCGCAGCGCTCGTCCCGGTCAAAGTCCCCAGCGGCGAGGAATTCGTTTATATAGGTCTCATAGCTCTCGTCGGCGAGGTTGCCGTAGTTGAGGCTGCCGTTCTCCGTCAGGATGGCCGAGAGGTCAAAGTCCGCGCCTAACTTTACCTCCGCGTAGTACATGTCAAAGCCGCCGTCGGGTTCGCCGTCAAGGTCATAGTCCATGAGCTCGGCGAGATAATCCGCCCAGCTGAGCTCGCGGACGTTCACCTTTACGCCGATGGTCTCCATGTCCTCGGCGAAGCGCTTGCACACGTCGCCCTTGCCGGCGCTCTGCGAGCAGACGATGAGGTCTATCTCCGCGTCGTGCATGACGGAGTAGCTCACGTACTCGAGGATGCCGTCGTTGTCCATGTCGCTCAGCCCGGCGTTTTTAAGGGCCTGCAGGCAGTTGGAGAGGTTGAACTCCAGCGACGCTGCGATCTGCTCGTTGTAGAGCGGGCTCAGCGGGCTTATGGGCAGCGCGCTCGCAATGGCGGCGCCCTGCATATACGTGTCCGCCGCGGCCTCCCTGTCCACCGCGTAGGCCAGGGCACCCCTGACGGCGGCGTTGCTCAAAAGCTCGCTCGACATGTTGAAGCCGAAGTAGTGCATGTTCGTCGTGTGGTACCAGCGCGTCTCATTGTTGCCGCCGTAGCCGAGGTTTGCGCTCGAGGAGCTGTCGTTGAGGACAAGGTCTATGTAGCTGTCCTCAAAGGCGGTGATGATCTGCTCGGCGCCGGAGTATTCGCGGAAGTATATCCTGTCCACCGGCATGCTGCGGCCGTAGCCCTCGAAAGCCTCAACGTAGTCCTGGCCCTCAACATAGCGGTAGGGGCCGCAGGAGACTGGGCGGGCCTGGCTGGCCGAGCCGTCCTTTACGATGGGGACGGTGAGCAGGTAGGGGAGAAGCGTGTTCGCGCGCGTGGTGGAGACGTGGAAGGTGGTCTCGCTCGAGGCGCTGACGCCGTACAGGCAGAGGAAGCGGCCTGAATACCGGCTTGTCCGCCGCGCAAGGGAGATGGAGTACGCCAGGTCGTAGGCCGTGAGCGTGCTGCCGTCGTGCATGGGTATGCCCTCCTTGACGGTGAAGGTCCAGTACGTGCCGTTGCTCACCTCATAATCTGCTATCACGCGGCTTGTGAGGTTGTAATCGTCGTCTAACTCATAGATATTGTCGCAGACGAGCTGGCTTATGAGTATGTTGTTCAGGTCGTTCGTGGCGTAGGGGTTGAGGCTCTGGCCCGAGGAATAGTTCAGCGAGAAAACGGCGTCAGCCGCCGGGGCGATGCCGAGCTCCTCGCTTTCAGCCTCGCTGCCGGGCGTGGTGGGCTCGGGCAGCTCGGAGGGGGAGGCGCCGCAGGCGGACAGCGTGATGAGCGCCGCAAGCGCGAGGGCCAATATGTGCTTTTTCTTCATACATCCCCTCCTCAGAGCTCTATGCAGGCGCACTGGCTGCCGCGCTTCAGGCCGTGGGCGGCGCAGTAGCGGTGGGACCAGTACTTGTCGTGGCAGGCGACGGTGCATTCGGTGGACACGGCGATGTTTTCACGCCGGAGGCCGAGGCTCACAAGCCTGCGCGCGTTCGCTCCGCGCAGGTCAATGTTGAACTTGCCCTCGCGCGCGCCGGAATAGATGAATTCCTCGGCGTCGCGGCCGAGCCAGGCGCGCAGCGCCTCCGGCACGTCGCCGTCAGTCTCAAAGCTGCCCGCGCCTATGGACGGGCCTATCGCGGCGTGGATATCCCCGGCCATGGCGCCGAGGCTGAGCATGGCCCCGACGGCCTTGCCCAATATGTCCGCGCAGGAGCTGCGCCAGCCGCAGTGCACCGCGGCCGCAACGGAGCGCCCGGCGTCGCAGAGCAGCACGGGGACGCAGTCGGCTGTAAAGCAGAAGAGCGCGAGACCGCGCTCGGCGGTGACGAGAGCGTCGCATTCCGGCGCCGGCCCTGCGCCGGGAGCGGAGCCGCCGCCGCGGCCAACAACGCGCACTGCGCTGCCGTGCACCTGGTTTGTAAATGCCGCGTTATTTACGTTTATGCCCGCGGCCGCGCCGAGGCGGCGGTAGTTTTCAAGGACGTTTTCGTCAGGGTCGCCGCGGCCGAAGCCGAGGTTGAGGCTGGAAAAATCGCCGCCTGAGACGCCGCCGAAGCGCGTTGAGAAGGCGTGGCGGACTGGTATTGTTGCGGCGCTCATATAGACGAGCGAGCCACTGCGTTTTTCGCTGAAGGCGGAGTTAATCATTTTTACCACAGCAGTCCTTATACTTCATGGGCAGGCCGTTCGGACGCAGCTTGCCGCAGGGGCAGGGGTCGTTGCGGCCGGGCTTCTTGGCCTTCTTGACGGGCTGGCGCTTGGCCGGGCCGCCGACGTTTGCCGCCTGCTGCGTGGCGACGCTCCTGCGCTCGGGCGGCTGTTGCGCCGTTATGCGCACTACAAAGAGCCGGCGCACGGTCTCCTCGCGGATGCCGCGTATCATGGCCTCGAACATCTCAAAGCCCTCGTTCTTGTAGGCGTCTATCGGCTTTGTGGTGCCGTAGCCGCGCAGGCCGATGCCGCGGCGGAGCTCGGTCATCGCGTCCAGGTGGTCCATCCAGTATTCGTCAACGACGCGCAGCATGACGACGCGCTCGACCTCGCGCATGAGCGGCGAGCCGTTGGGCAGGACGCCGAGGGAGGCCTCCTTTTTGTCGTAAAAGTCGAAGGCCTTCTGCAGCACAAGCTCGCTGAGCTTGTCCGCCGTGATGCCGGCGGCCTCGTCCTGGCTCAGGCGAATGTCGCCGGGCGCGAGGAAGAGCCGGCCGAAGGGGGCGAGGATCTCGTTTATCTGCTTTAGCCCCACCGTGCGCTCGCCCGCAAAGCCGTCGGCGACGGTGCTCGTGACGTATTCCTCTATCATTTTGCGTATGCTCGAGCGGAGGTCCTCGCCGTCGAGGACCTTTTTGCGCTCGGCGTATATCACGTTGCGCTGGACGTTCATAACGTCGTCGTACTCGAGCACGCTCTTACGGGTCTGGAAGTTGCGGCTCTCGACGGTTTTCTGCGCCTGCTCTATGCGGTTCGTAAGCACCTTCTGGTCGAGCGGGGTGTCCTCGTCGATTTTCAGCGTCTCCATCATGCCGGAGATGCGCTCGCCGCCGAAGAGGCGCAGCAGGTCGTCCGTCAGCGCGAGATAGAAGCGGCTTTCGCCAGGGTCGCCCTGGCGGCCGGAGCGGCCGCGCAGCTGGTTGTCTATGCGGCGGGACTCGTGCCGCTCGGTGCCTATGATGAAGAGGCCGCCGGCCGCGCGAACCTTTTCGGCCTCGGCGTCGGTTACGGCCTTGTGTACGGCGAGCCTTTCCGCAAAGAGGGCGCGGGCCTTTAAAATCTCCTCGTCCGCGGTTTCGGCGTAGCCCGTGGCCTCGGCGATGACCTCGTCGTCATAGCCCGCCTTCTTGAGGTCGTTGCGCGCGAGGTATTCGGCGTTGCCGCCGAGCATGATGTCCGTGCCGCGGCCGGCCATGTTGGTGGCTATGGTCACGGCGCCCAACTTGCCGGCCTGGGCGAC
>CALWYQ010000049.1 GCA_944385815.1 uncultured Oscillospiraceae bacterium
GTTGGCGCAAGAGTCAAGGTTATACTCAGGTGCAGCGAATGCAAGGAGCGCAACTACTTCACGGTCAAGAACAAGAAGAACACGCCCGACCGTCTCGAGATGAAGAAGTACTGCCCGCGCTGCCGCAAGTACACGGTTCACAACGAAACCAAGTAAGGCGCGAAAGGAGTTTTCAGTCTAATGGCAGAAGCAAACAAGAATTCCGCCCCCGCCAAGACCTCCACGACCGCCGTCAAGAAATCCGACGAAAAGCTCCCGTTCCTCAAGCGCGTAGCCAAGTGGCACCGCGAATTCAGGAGCGAGATCAAGAAGGTCGTGTGGCCCACCCCGAAGCAGGCCGCCACCAACACCGGCGTCGCTTTGGCGATGATGGCCGTGAGCGCCGTCGCGCTCTGGCTTTTTGATACCCTGGCCTCTCTCGGGGTCCAGACCCTGATCGACCTGGTGTAAGCGAGATGGCTGAAGAGGCAAAGTGGTATGTGGTTCACACATACTCGGGATACGAAAATGCCGTTGCCGCCGCTGTAATGAAGGCGGCGGAAAACCGCAGGATGACCGACCTCATCCAGGAGGTCAACATCCCCCTCGAGACCGTCACCGAGCACACCGACGCGGGCGAAAAGACCTATGAGCGCAAGGTGTTCCCGGGCTACGTGCTCGTAAAGATGATTATGACGGACGAGAGCTGGCATCTTGTCCGCAACGTACGCGGCGCGACCGGCTTTGTCGGCGCGGCCAACAAGGCCATCCCGCTCACCGAGCAGGAAATATACGACCTCGGCGTCGAGAGGCATGAGATCGTTGTAGGCTATGAGATTGGCGACACCGTCAAGGTCATTGACGGCCCGCTCGACGGCTTCCTCGGCACGGTTGAGGAGTTGGAGCCCGAGAAGGACCGCGTACGCGTCGTGGTATCCATGTTCGGCCGCGAAACGCCGGTCGATCTGGAGCTCGACCAGGTGGAGCCGGTCAGGGAATGACCGCCCGCCTGCCAATTACTATTAAGATACTATGAAAGAGGTGCTTTGACTTGGCACAGAAAGTTGTCGGATATATCCGTTTCCAGGTTCCCGCCGGCAAGGCCACTCCGGCGCCCCCGGTTGGCCCGGCCCTCGGCCAGTACGGCGTTAACATCGGCCAGTTCACCAAGGACTTTAATGAGCGCACTAAGGCGGACATGGGCATGATGATCCCCGTGGTCATCACCGTCTACTCCGACCGCAGCTTCACCTTCATCACCAAGACCCCGCCCGCGGCCCTGCTCATCAAGAAGGCCTGCGGCATCGACAAGGCCTCCGGCGTCCCCCAGCGCGACAAGGTCGCCACGATAAGCAGGGAGGACCTGCGCAAGATAGCCGAGCAGAAGATGCCGGACCTCAACTGCACCAGCGTTGAAAGCGCCATGAGCATGATAGCCGGCACCTGCCGCAGCATGGGCGTCGTAGTCGGCGACTAAGGTATTTATTCCACCCCTAACGTGGGAGGACAGCGGCGCGTACGCGCACAACTCCGACGAACCACATTTTTAGGAGGAAAACAAATTGTTCAGAGGTAAGAATTATAAAGAGAGCGAAAAGCTCATAGATAGGTCCACGCTCTACGACCCCCAGGAGGCCTTTGACCTCGTCTGCAAGGCCAGCAAGGCCAAGTTCGATGAGACCGTCGAGCTGCACGTCAAGCTCGGCGTTGACTCCCGCCACGCCGACCAGCAGGTCCGCGGCGCCGTCGTCCTTCCGAACGGCACTGGCAAGACCGTCCGCGTCCTCGTTTTCTGCAAGCCGGAGCGCGAGGAGGAGGTCAAGGCTGCGGGCGCCGATTACGCCGGCGGCCAGGAGCTCGTCCAGAAGATCCAGACCGAGAACTGGTTTGAGTTCGACACCGTTATCGCCAGCCCGGACATGATGGGCGTTGTCGGCCGCCTCGGCAAGCTGCTCGGCCCCAAGGGCCTGATGCCCAGCCCGAAGGCCGGCACCGTCACCCCGAACCTCGCCCAGGCCGTCACCGAGGCCAAGGCCGGTAAGATCGAGTACCGCCTCGACAAGACCAACATCATCCACTGCCCTATCGGCAAGGTCAGCTTCGGCGCTGAGAAGCTCGTTGAGAACTACAACACCCTCATCGGCGCCATCGTCCGCGCCAAGCCCGCCGCCGCCAAGGGCCAGTACATCCGCAGCTGCGTCACCGCCTCCACCATGGGCCCCGGCGTTAAAATCAACGCCAACAAGGCCCTGAACTAAGGCAGATACCAAAAGCCCTCCCGTTTGGGAGGGCTTTTTATTTTTCCATCAGCCTTCGGCGTACCTCATCAGCATCGTCGCCGCTTCCGCGCGGGTGGCGCTGCCGGATGGGTTTACTGTAGTCGCCGTGCTGCCGCTTATGATGCCCTCGGAGACGGCCCAGGTCATGGCGTCCCCGGCCCAGGAGCTTATCTCGCCGGCGTCGCTGTAGCCCTCAAGGCTGCCGGAGGGCTCCGGCTCGCCGGAGTAGCGGTAGAGCATCGTGGCGAACTCCTCGCGGGTGATGCTCCCGCTGGCGTTGCTGCCGTCGGAGACCCCGCTCTCCACGGCCCACTCGCGCGCGTCGCCGTCCCAGCCCGCGCCGGAGATTTCCTCGCCGTCCATGCGCGCGAGTATGGCCCAGACCATGGCTCGGGTCAGCTTGCCGTCCGGGTTGAACACGCTCGCGCTCTCGCCGGTCATCAGGCCGTTCGCGTAGGCATAAAGCACCTCGTCATAGAACCAGTCGCCCTCGTCCACGTCGTCAAAGGGGTTCTGCACGGAGCTGAACACCACCTCGCCGTCTATCTCGCCCAGCTCGGAGAGCTCGCCGTCAACGCTCAGGCGGCCTACAACAAGCCTGCTTCCGGCCGGGACGGTGAGCTTCATGCCCTCCGGCACGCTGAAGTCCGCGGTCTCGACGCGCTCGCCGTAGACGCGGCCCTCGCCGCCTGTAAATATGACGCCGTGCCATTCGCCGCTGCCGCCGCCGTCCTCGATGCTGTCCGCAAAGATGACGGCCGTGCCCTCGTCGCCCGTGGAAAAGCTGCCGGCTATGCCGCCATCGGCGCTGACGCTGCCGCCGCTTATGATTACCTCGCCGTAGGAGGAGGCTATGCCAGCGCCGCCGGCGCCGCTCTTCTCCGCATCGCCGCCCTCAGCGGTCACTGCGGCCCGGCCGGATATGCTGATGCTGCCGGAATAGGAATATAGCCCGCAGCCGCCCGCGGCCCCATCCTCCGCCTCGCCCGCCGCGGCTTTTACGCTCGCGCCGCCGGCTATGCCGAGGGAGCCGGACTGGGCATAGATGCCGTTCCCGCTGGCGCCCGCGGCGCTGCCGCCGCCACTGGCCTCAACGCTGCCGCCGCTTATGTATACGACGCCCTCGTCGGCATAAATGCCGTCGCCGCCGTACGCGGCGGCGTCGCCGGAGCCCTCGCCGGAGGCGTCTCCGCCCGCCGCGATGAGGTCCCCGCCGCTGACGGTCAGGTTGCCGCCCGAGACGCCTATGCCGCCCCCGGCCGTGCTTCCCTCGCTGTCTCCGCCATTGGCGGTGACGCTGCCGCCGGCTATGGTGAGGCTGCCGCAGATCATGCCGTAGCCCGAGGCCGAGCCGCCGCTTCCGCCGCGCGCGGTCACCGTGCCTCCGATGATGGTTATATAGCCGCCGTCGATGCCGGGGCTTCCGGCGGCGGCGCCGTCGCCGCCGTCCGCGGTGAGAAGGCCGCCCAAGACGGTCAGCTCCTCAACGCTGAGCGCGCCGGTCCTGCCGCTGCCGGACGCGCCGGAGCGCGCGCCGTTTTCGGCGCTGACGGAGCCGCCGTTTATTGTAAGGCTCCCGGCCGCTATGCCGAAGCTGTCCGTCCCCGCGGCCTCGCCGCTGAGGCGGCCCGCGTTCACGGTGATCTCCCCGGCGGTCACGCCGCAGCCGTGCGCCGCGGAGGCCGCGCTCTCGCCCTTGAGGCTGCCGCCGTTTATGACCAGCTCGCCGTCCATCACCGTGACGCCGGCGCTGACATACTCCGCGCCCGCCGCCTCGCCGGGGGCCGCGCCCCGGGCGGTTATGGACCCGCCGCTGACGGTGAGGCCGCCCTCGACGTAAATGGCCGCGCTGCCCTCATGCCCGGCGCCCGCCCTGACGGAGAGGCTGCCCGTGCCGCTTATGGCAAGGCTGCCGCCGCAGTAAATGCCGACGCCGCCCGCAGCCTCGACGCTGTTGACGCCGCTGAGCACAAGCTCCGCGTCGCCGTCTATCTCGATACCGGCGCCTATTGCGGCCCCGTTGAGGCTAAGCTCCGCGCCGTCGAGGGCTATATCATAGCCGTCCTCGTCCGCCGCCTCCATTCCGTCCTCGCCGAGGCTCCAATAGCCCTCGGCGAGGGTCTGCCCGCCGAGCCGGACCGCCGCGGCGGCCTCCTCCTCATC
The DNA here is from genome assembly GCA_944385815.1 of uncultured Oscillospiraceae bacterium. Taxonomy (GTDB): domain Bacteria; phylum Bacillota; class Clostridia; order Oscillospirales; family Oscillospiraceae; genus Scatomorpha. The sequence goes on from CALWYQ010000049.1 coordinate 4,422, forward strand.
CGCGAGCGCCCCGGCGCCGAGCAGCTGCACGCAAAGGAGCAGCGCAAGGATAAGCCCAAGCCTTTTCTTCATGCTGATGCCTCCCAAAAAGTTTTTTCAGCCCGATTATACCACGCCCCGGCCCGCGCCGCCATCAGAAAAAGCTGTGGGGCAAAAATTTCCCCCCGGCCGGAGCCGGGGGAAATCAACATCATTTTTTCTCGTACACGCAGAACTCGCAGGGCACGCCGTCCGAGCGGAAGGCCTCGCTGTCCGTCATTTCCCAGTCTGGCAGGGAGTCAAGGTTCGGGAAATATGCGTCGCAGGCGGGAGCCGCGTTAATTTTGGTGACATATATCTTGTCAAGATATGGGAACATAGCCATGTACACAGTCGCGCCGCCGACTACGAAGGTCCTCTCGCCGCGGCAGAGCTCCATCGCCTGCTCCGGCGTGTGCACGATCTCCGCGCCGGGTATCTCCTCGTCCTGGCGGGTCATGACAAGGTTGCGCCGGCCCTTGAGCGGCTGGCTCTCGGGAAAATCGCGCAGGGTCTTGCTGCCGACTATAAGCGTCGCGCCGCGGGTCAGCTCGGCGAAGCGCCTGCGGTCCTCGGGCACAACGATGGGCTGCGTACCCTCCGCGCCGATGCCCCAGTCACTGTATACTGCGACTATAGCTTCCATTTGGTTCCTACCTTCCTTGTATATAAGTACCACTATCAGATGGCAACGGGAATTTTCTCGTCCAATTCCGTGTATTTATACCCCGGCAGCGAAAAGCTGTCGCGCGTAAAGGCATAAAAATCCGTCACGTCCGGGTCAAGCACAAGCTGCGGGGCCGGATACTGCGGGTTAGACAGGATGCGCTCGACGATGGGTATGTGCCGGTCATAGATATGCGCGTCGGCTATCACGTGGACCAGCTCGCCGGGCTTCAGCCCGCTCGCGCGCGCGAACATGTGCACAAGCACGGCGTACTGGCAGACGTTCCAGTTGTTGGCCGTCAGCATGTCCTGGCTGCGCTGGTTGAGTATGGCGTTGAGCGTGTCCCCCGTTACGTTGAAGGTCATGGAATAGGCGCAGGGATAAAGCGCCATTTCGTTCAGGTCGGCGAAGTTGTAAAGGCTTGTAAGTATGCGCCTTGAGGCCCTGTTATGCTTCAAATCATACAGCACGCGGTCAACCTGGTCGAATTCGCCTTCCTGAAATTTGTATTTTACGCCGAGCTGATAGCCGTAGGCCTTGCCTATGCTGCCGTTTTCGTCGGCCCAGGCGTCCCAGACGCGGGAGCGCAGCTCATGGACGTTGTTCGACTTCTTCTGCCAGATCCACAGCAGCTCGTCCACGGAGCTTTTCCAGAAGGTGCGGCGTATGGTGAGGATGGGGAACTCCTTTGAGAGGTCGTAGCGGTTGACAATGCCGAAGCGCTTTACCGTATGCGCCGGCGCGCCGTCCTCCCAACGCGGACGTACGGGCAAATTGTTGTCAGAATAGCCATTTTCGAGTATTTCCCGGCAATTTTGGATGAATATCTCATCGGCTCTGCTCATAGTGCGCCGCCTCCTTCGCCAAATCTGCGATAATTATACCATTTTTGTACTGTAACAGGCAAGCGTCATAGCTCATAGAATGAGGCGGGAAAGGGGCGTGAGGTTTATGATTTTTGCCTTATGCGGGGGCGACGGGCGCGCCCTGAGGCTCGCCGCGCAGCTGCTCGGAGACGGTCACGCGGTCCGCGCCTGGGCGCTTGACGATGCCGGGCTGCCCGAGGGCGTACGCCGGTGCAGAACTGCCGCCGAGTGCGTTTCGGACGCGGACTGCGTGGTGCTGCCGCTTCCGGCCGTCAAGCAGCGCGGATTTTTGAATGCGCCGCTGAGCGCGCGGCCGCGCTGTCTTGCGGCGCTCGCCGCCGCGCTGCCGGAGGGCGCGCTCGTCTGCGCCGGGAACGTGACGCGCGAGCTGCGCGAGCTCTGCGAGGCGCGCGCCGCGCGCCTTCGCGATTACGCCGCGCTCGAGAGCTTCCGCGCGGAAAATTCGCTCGCCACGGCCGAGGGCGCTATCGGCGTCCTGCTCGGCGAGACGGAGGGCGTGCTCTGCGGAGCGAGCGCGCTTATAATCGGCGCCGGGCGCATTACGCGCGCGCTTGCGCCGAGGCTGGCGGCGCTCGGGCTGCGCGTGACCGTGGCCTCGCGCTCCGAGGCGAGCCGGGCCTGGGCGCGCGCCGCGGGCCTTTCCGCCGCGCCGTCCGACGCGCTCACGCCCGTGCTGCCCGGCGCGGAGCTGGTAATAAACACCGCGCCCGCCCTTGTGCTTACGGCGCCGAGGCTGACGGCGCTGCCCGACGGCGCGCTTGTGCTCGACCTCGCGAGCGCCCCCGGCGGCGTGGACTTGGACGCCGCGCGCGCCTTCGGCATACGCTGCGCGGCGGCCCCCGGCCTGCCCGGAAAGTGGTCGCCCGAGGCGGCGGCCGGCGCCGTGCGCCGCGCCGTTTATCAAATTATGGAGGCTGAAAAGTGAGCAAAACAAAGATGGGGCTCGCGCTCTGCGGCTCCTTTTGCACCTTTGACAAGGTTTTATCCGAGGCTGAAAAGCTGAGCGAAAGCTATGAGCTCTTCCCCGTCATGAGCGAGACCGCCGCGGGGACGGACACGCGCTTCGGCCGCGCGGAGGATTTTATCGCCCGGCTCGAGGCGCTCAGCGGCCGCGCCGTCATACGCACGGTGGCAGGCTCCGAGCGCATAGGGCCTGAGCGGCTCTTCGACGTGCTGGTCATCGCGCCCTGCACCGGCAACACCCTCGCAAAGCTGGCCCGGGGCGTGACCGACGGCGCGGTGACCATGGCCGCCAAGAGCCACCTGCGCAACGGCCGCCCGGTGGTCATCGCCCTCTCCACAAACGACGGCCTCTCCGCGAGCGCGCAGAACATAGCCGCGCTGCTCCTGCGCAAGAACTACTACTTCGTCCCCTTCGGCCAGGACGACCCGGCCGCAAAGCCGTCAAGCCTGCAGGCGGACTTTTCAAAAATCGCCGAGACCGCCGAGGCCGCCTTAGAGGGCAGGCAGCTGCAGCCGCTGCTGAGATAAAATAAGCCCCGGACAGCAATGTCCGGGGCTTTTGCGGCTCTGCTTATTTGTCCTTCGCGAGGCTGCGCTGGATGAGCTTTACAACCTCGACTATGGGGATGACGCTGATGGCGAAGCACATGGCAATCAGGTACTCGTTGAGCTCGACGCTCTCAAAGCCGAAGGCGCCGGCGATGAAGGGTATCTCGCAGACTGCGGTGGTCAGCAGCAGGCTGCCGAGGGCGGCGTAGGTCAGGGTCTTGTTGAAGCCCTTTATCTTAAAGAGGCTGCCGCGCTGGGAGCGCATGTTGAAGCTGTGGAATATCTCGGCCATGCTCATGGTGACGAAGGCCATGGTCGTGCCGTCTGCGCTGTCGGCTATCTCCCAGACGCCGGACTCGATATAGTGCCCGACGAAGTAGCTCGCGAGGGTCAGGATGGAAATCATCAGGCCCTGGTAGGCTATGTCAAAGCCCATGCCTCCGGCGAACACGCCGGCCCTGGCGTCGCGCGGCTTGCGGCGCATGATGTCCGCCTCGGCCTTCTCCATGCCGAGCGCGAGCGCCGGGAAGCAGTCCGTGACCAGGTTTATCCAGAGCAGGTGCACCGGCTGGAGTATCGTAAAGCCCATGACGGTGGCTACAAAGATGCTTATGACCTCGCTCATGTTCGAGCCGAGCAGGAACTGTATCGCCTTGCGGATATTGTCGTAAATCCGGCGGCCTTCCTCAACCGCGCCGACTATCGTGGCGAAGTTGTCGTCCGCGAGGACCATGTCCGCGACGTTCTTGGTGACGTCCGTGCCGGTGATGCCCATGCCGACGCCGATGTCAGCGCTCTTGATGCTCGGCGCGTCGTTGACGCCGTCGCCGGTCATGGCGGTGACGTGGTCGTGCGCCCTCCAGGCGTTGACTATGCGGGTCTTGTGCTCCGGCTGCACGCGGGCGTAGACGGAGATCTTCTCAAACTCGCGGTCAAACTCCTCGTCGCTCATATCGTTGAGCTGCGCGCCGGTGATGGCCCTGGTGTCCGGGGTGAGTATGCCGAGCTCGCGGGCTATGGCCATGGCGGTGTCGATGTGGTCACCGGTTATCATTATCGGGCGGATGCCGGCGCTGCGGCACTCCTCGATTGCGGCCTTGACCTCCGGGCGCACCGGGTCAATCATGCCGGTGAGGCCGATGAACACAAGGTCATGCTCAAGGTTCGCCGGGCTGCAGTCCTCCGGCACGGCGTCCCAGAAGCGCTCGCTGGCCGCAAGGACGCGGAGCGCGCGGTCGGCCATGGCCTTGTTGGCCGCAAGGATCTCGTCCCTCTTAGCGTCGGTCATGGGCTTTATCTCGCCGTTTTCAAGGTAGCCCACGCAGAGCTTGAGCACCTCGTCGGGCGCGCCCTTGGTGTACTGCACGATGCCGCGCTCCGTCTTGTGGATGGTGCTCATCATCTTGCGCATGGAGTCGAAGGGGGCCTCGCCCACGCGCGGCTGCGCGGCCTTGAGGGCGGGCTTGCCGAGGCCGAGGCCGTGGGCATAGTTGACAAGGGCGGCCTCGGTGGGCTCGCCGACGGCCTGTCCGTTATCGTCCTCCTCGGCGTCGGAGCAAAGGCTCATGGCCGTGGCGAGGAGCTTCTCGTCGCTGCCGTAGTGGTCAACGACGGTCATCTTGTTCTGGGTGAGGGTGCCGGTCTTGTCCGAGCAGATGACCTGCGCGCAGCCGAGGGTCTCAACCGCGGTCAGGCGGCGGATTATCGCGTTGCGCCTGGACATGTTGGTGACGCCGATGGAGAGCACCACCGTGACGACGGCGGCAAGGCCCTCCGGTATCGCCGCGACGGCGAGGGAGACGGCGACCATGAAGCTGTTGAGGATGGCGTCGAACTCAAAGCCGCCCGCGCGGAGGATCTGCACGGCGAAGATGACCACGCAGATGCCGAGGACAAGCCAGGTGAGTATCTTGGAGAGCTGGCTGAGCTTTATCTGCAGCGGGGTCTGGCCCTGCTCGGCGCGGGAGAGGGCGTCGGCTATCTTGCCCATCTCGGTGTCCATGCCGGTGGCGGTTATGACGGCGCTGCCGCGGCCGTAGGTGACGGTGGAGCCCATGTAGCACA
>CALWYQ010000050.1 GCA_944385815.1 uncultured Oscillospiraceae bacterium
GTCGGCGTCGAGGACCACCAGCTCGGGGTACTGCCCGGCGTATTCAACAAGGCACTTGCCGTATACGGCGCGGGTTGCAATTTTCTCGCCCATCTCACTCCACCTCCAGCTTCTCTATGGCGGAGACCAGCTCCGCGCGGGCCTGTTCGTACTGCTCGGCGTTGGGCGCTTTGCCGTGCCAGCCGGCGTTGTTCTCCATGAAGGAGACGCCCTTGCCCTTGGTGGTCGCGGCGAGTATGACGCTCGGCACGCCCCTGGTCGCGGCGGCCTCGGCGAAGGCGGCGCGCAGGGACTCATAGTCGTGCCCGCCGGCCTTTATTACGTGCCAGCCGAAGGCGGCGAACTTGGCGTCCAGCGGCTCGCTGGGCATGACGTCGGCGGTTTTGCCGTCTATCTGCAGGCCGTTTACGTCCACTATGCCGCAGAGGTTGTCCAGCTTGTACTTGTGTATGGCCATCGCGGCCTCCCAAATCTCGCCCTCCTCTATCTCGCCGTCGCCCATGAGGGCGTAGACGCGGTAGTCCGCGCCGTCGAGCTTTCCGGCGAGCGCCATGCCGCCCGCGGCGGCGAGGCCCTGGCCGAGCGAGCCGGTGGACATGTCCACGCCCGGGACGTGGTTCATGTCCGGGTGGCCGGACATGTGGCCCTCTATGCTGCGGAAGAGCTCCAGGTCCTTTTCCGGGAAGAAGCCCCTGAGCGCAAGCACCGGATAGAGGCCCGGCGTGCAGTGCCCCTTGCTCATAACAAAGCGGTCGCGCCCCGGGTCGCGCGGGTTCGCGGGATCCACGCGCATGACCTCGTTATAAAGCTCCGTCAGGATGTCCATCGCGGAGAGCGAGCCGCCGATGTGGCCGCTTGCGGCGCGGTAGACCATTTCGAGCCCCAGCAGCCGGGCCTTCGCCGCGCGGAGCTCCAAGTCTCGTACAGTCATATTTCCTCCTCCTGCCATATGGTATAAAGCAGATTTTGCCTTTTATAGTATAGCACCTTTACCGGTGGTTTTCAACGAAAACCTGCGCTCCGCCCGCCATATAATTATCGTAATGCCAATTGATATCTCGCGGTTAGCGGTCTATAATTCCAAGTTAGGCCATTATAACAAATTTTCCACAGGAGAGATTTTTCATGTCAGAATACAGCTATCAGATAACTGCGGATTCCGGCTGCGACCTCTCGCTTGAAAAGTGTGTCGAGCTCGGCGTCCTGCCCTACAAGATGCCCTTCACCATGGACGGCGAGCCGATGACCGACGGCATGACCGAGGAGAGCTTCCGTGAGTTCTACGGCCTCATGCGCGCCGGCGGCATCGCCAGGACCAGCCAGATAAACCCGGGCGAGTTCCTTGAGTTCTGGCGCCCCCTCGCCGAGGCCGGCAGGGACGTGCTGCACATCTCCCTCGGCGCGGCCATCTCCGGCAGCTGGGAGAACGCCTGCAGCGCGGCGAAGATGCTCATGGAGGACTTCCCGGGCTGGAAATGCCGCGTCGTGGACTCTACAAGCGCCTCCGCGGGCTTCGGGCTTATGGTCATGAACGCCGCGGCCAACCGCGACGCCGGCATGGACCTCGAGGCCAACGCCGCCGAGATCGAGCGCACCCAGCACAAGGTGCAGGCCATATTCACCACCAACGACCTCACCTATCTCTACCGCGGCGGCCGCGTGAGCCGCACCAGCGCCGCCTTCGGCACCGTGCTCAAGATAGTGCCGATAATGCACCTGGACTACGCCGGCCACCTCGAGGTCTGGCAGAAGGTCCGCGGCGACAAGGCCGCGCTCAGGAAGATGGTGCAGGACGTCAGGGAGCTTGCGATCGAGCCGGAAAAGCAGACCCTCGTCATCTCCGAGGCCGACTGCCCCGAGAAGGCCCGCGAATACGGCGAGGCCATAAACGCCGAGTGCCATTTCAGGGACATCTTCTATACGCACATCGGCCCCATCATCGGCGCGCACACCGGCCCCGGCCTCGTCGCCGTCTTTTTCTCCGGCAAGACCCGCGAATAAGGTTTAAAGCTGCTCCGGCGCGGGCATAATAGCGCCGAGGTGAGAGCTTTGGCAAAACGCAAAAGGAAGCGCATGGACGGCATATCGCTCAACCGCGAGGAGCGCGTCTGTCCCGAGTACGACTCCTGCGGCATACGCAAAACCGAGACCGGCCATCCCGGCCAGATGGGAATGCGCGTAGTTGACGACTGCGCCGAGGAGCACCAGATGTAAAAAGAGCCCCGTTTGGGGCTCTTTTTGTTTTGATGCTTTCAGGTCAGCTCTACGCCGTAGATTGCGCCGTTGCGGTGGCCTACCACTATCCAGTTCCCATAGACGGCGGGGCTCGCCTCAAACTTGCCGCCGCAGTTCATGGAGTCGTACTGCTCGCCGGTGAGGCCGTCTAAGAGGTAGAGGTACTGGCCGAGCGTACAGTATACGATGTAGCCGCGGCCGTCCTGGTCGTAGACTATCGTCGGCGTGGACCAGCTGTATATCATCGTCTGCATATCCCAGACGATGGAGCCGTCCTCCTTGCTGAGGGCCATGAGCGTGCCGCCCTCGCCGGTCGGGTGCCGGGCGATGGTGACGTAGATGAGGTCAGCAAGCTCGCCCTTGCCGAGGGCTATGCTCGCCTGGCTGCCGCCGGAGAGGCTGCTCACGCTCGAGCACTCAAAGTTCGTCTGCCAGATTATCTCGCCCGTCTCGGCGTCTATCTTCCAGACAGGCACGTCGGCGGTGTAGCTGCTGCGCCAGCCGAGGTGGAAGCTTGTGGAGACGTACAGGTACGGGTGCCCGTCCTCAATCTCCAGCACGGGCGTGCAGTTTGCGTCGTCGAGGATGTCCTGCACCCAGACCAGCTCGAGCGTATCAAGGTTGAGGCACATGAAGTGCCCGCCGTTGTCGGCGAGGAAGATGTAGCCCTCGTATATGACCGGCGAGGCCTCAAAGCCGAGCCAGTAGGTGTAGAGCGTGTTGCGCTCGGTCATGTAGCGCCACTTGACTACGCGCGTGGGGTTCACGGAGACGGTGCCCGCCTCGGCGTCATATTCCGTGCCGAGGGTAATTATATAGAGCAGGCCGTTCTCGCCGGGATAGATGAGCTTATCCGTGTCCGCGTCTATGAGCGGGGCGGCGTCGAACATGCTCCAGGCGCGCAGGGCGAAGCCGTAATTGTCGCTCGGGCCGAAGGTGTAGAGCGTGGAGCCGTCTATGAGGCTTATTACGAACACGCGGCTGGTCCCCGCTGAGCTGTCATAGCCGCTGCCGACATAGAGCAGCGGGTACCCGCGCGGGTCGAGGGAGCCGGTGCCCTTGAAGGTGAAGCCCATGAACAGCGTGTCGCGCGTCTGGCGGCCGGTCTCCAGCTCGAGGAAGTAGATGCAGCCGTCCATCGCGGGGTAAATGACCTCGACAAGCGTCTCCTGCTCCTTGGCCCAGTCGTACATGTTCATGTTGCGCCGCGTCTCCTGCGGCCACTCGGCGATGAGCGGCTGGCCCGTCCAGCCGTTGCCGGACCAGTAGGCGCCGTCCGGCGCGGTGAGCGAGGCCGTGGCGTGGGTCCAGTACTTGCCGAAGCTCTTATTGGTCATCTGCGCCGTGCCGTAGGCCGCGGTGTCGCGGTAGTTGTTGCCGCGGAAGGTTATTACGCCGTTGAGGGAGCTGTACTCCTCCGGCGCGCCGAAGTATATGCCCGTGTCGTCCTCATAGGCCTCGCCGTCGGCGAGCGTCGTGCCGTCAACGTTGATGTCCGTGTACGAGACGAGGTTGCCCGGCTCGGTGGACTCCACGGCGTGCGGCTCAAAGGGCTCCGGCGTGGGCGTCGGCGTGGGCGTCGGGCTGGGGCTCGGCGTTGCAGGCGTCTCCGTGACCGGGGCGGGCGTCTCCGTCGCCGGGGGCGTCTGCACGGGCTCCGGCTCATAGGTCGCGTGCTTGTATACGATGAAAAACAGCAGCGCGAGCAGCGCGGCAAGTATCACCGCCGGGAGCAGGACGGCCTGTCCGCGCCCCGGCCCTTTGCCGCTGCGGTTATTCTCTGTTCTCTGTTTACCTTTAGACATATCGGCACCACCGGGCTATTTATATTCCCGGCTCCCTCCCCTTATTCGCTGAAGTGGACGTGATTGTTGATGTGGTCCTGGCAGAAGCAGTGCACTCCCGCGCAGCGCGAGCAGTAGCGGAACTCGAGCTCCGGGTAGTCGGTATCCGTCCGGCCGCAAACCTCGCACTTGCGCGTGTAGCCCCTCGAGCGCTGCTCGCGGTGGATTTTCCGCGCCTCGCGGTGGAAATTCACGGTGCCGGCGCGCTGGCGCGGCGTCTGCCGCGGCCGGATGGCCGCGATGAGCGCGTCGCCGCAGAAGAGCAGGTAGTTGAGTATGGCGACAAGGGGCAGCAGCGCGTAGAGGCCCAGGCCGCCGAGCAGGCCTGTCACTATGGAGTAGGCGAAGAAGGCCGCATCGACAAGGGCCAGCCATTTTATTTTAATGGGTATGATGTAAAAGAGCAGCACCCTCTGCTCGGGGAACAGCGTGGCGAAGGCGAAGAACATGCTCAGGTTGATGTAGCTCGTGCTGACGGACATGTTGAGCCCCGTGATAAGATAGGCCGCAAAGCCGTATATCACCGTCAGGAGCAGGCCGATGAGATAGTAGATGGTAAAGCGCCCGCTGCCCCAGACGCGCTCGAGCGTGGAGCCGATGAAGTAGTAGAAGTACAAAAATAGCAGCAGCGAGATGGGGCTTGCAGTTGTCGGGACTATTATAAAGGTTATGAGCCGCCATACCTGCCCGTGCAGGATGGCCGCGGGGTTGAACTGCAGAAGGGCCAGGAGCCTGCCGCTCGTGTCCATCATGTCCAGCAGGTACAGCGCCGCCGTGCCTATGACGATGAGGAGCATGAGGTTGTTTATTCCGAAGCGCGGGTGCCTGTAGCAGAACATATCCACCCGCTTCATAAAGCCGCGCATTTGTTTACCTCCCGGGAGCGCAAGATTGACGAATAGACAAGGGATATATTATCACATCCCCGCCGATAATTCCAGAAATATTTGTGAACGCGGGCTTACTCTTGCGCGGCGCGGCCCCCGGTGGTATAATTGCGGGGCTTTACGGAAATTTTCGACGCGCGCAAAGGAGGCCGCCATGCCCTTTACCGAAGAAACCCTCGACTTCATGGCGCTCAACCGGGTGATGAACTCCCGCGAGTTCTTCCATGAGCACAAGGACGAATATCAGAGGCTTGTTGTTTCGCCCACGGCGGAGCTTGTTGAGGCCATCGCCCCGGCGATGCTGGAGATAGACCCCTCGCTTGTTATCATCCCCAAGGTGGGCAAGAGCATATCGCGCATCTGGCGCGACACGCGCCGCGGCCCCGAGCTGCCGCTCTACCGCGACGTCATGTGGTTCGACCTCAAGCGCGGCAAATACCTCGATTACCCGAGCTTCTGGTTCGAGTATTCCCCCCGGCTCCTGCGCTGGGGCTGCGGCTGGTATCAGACGGAGCCCGCGACCGTGGAGTGCGCGCGCGGCCTGATCCGCGCCGGCGACCCGGACTGGCGCGCAGCCCGCGAGGCCTATGCCGCGCAGGACGTGTTCCGCCTTGGGGATACGCGCTACAAGCGCACGCGCAATCCCGACGCGCCCGAGGAGCTCCGCGAGTGGCTCGACCAGCGCAGCTTCTGCCTGATGCACACGGAGGGCATAGACGCGCTTTTCTCCCCGGGGCTCGCCGGGCGCCTGGCGCATGATTTTGCCCTCGCCGCGCCGGTCTACGGCTTTTTCATGAAGGCGCGCGGCATCGCGCACGCGGGCGATAACCTGCGCGCGCTTTAAGCGGCTCCTTCCGCCTTGCGGAACAAAAACGGCCCCGGCGGCGTCACAGACGCATTAAATTTGCGTTTGCGGCGCATCCGGGGACATATTTACTTGATTTTTTCATAATTTTAGTGTAGAGTAAGCAAACGGTTCCCTTGAACCGGATGGGAGGAGCAAGCTTTGTCCGAGCCCAAAAAGCAAAACTATCTCTTCGGCGCCGCGATACTTGCCGCCGGGGTCGTTATAATGAAGGTCCTCGGCGCCATCTACAAGATCCCGCTGGGCAACATCTTAGGCGACACCGGCTACGCCTACTTCCTGTGCGCCTACAATATATATGGCGTATTCCTCACCCTGGCCACGGCGGGCCTGCCCGTCGCGCTCTCGCGCATGATAGCCGAGGCGAACACGATGAACCGCCCGAACCAGGTGCGGCGTATCTTCTCCGTGGCCTGGTGGACCTTTTTCGTGATAGGCATACTGTGCACGCTTGTCATGGCCCTCTTCCCCGGCCGGCTGGCCGCCGCGCTCAACAACCCCCGCGCCGAGCCGAGCATACTTGCGCTCAGCCCCGCCGTGCTGCTTGTCTGCCTCACCAGCGCCTACCGCGGCTACTGCCAGGGCCATGAGAACATGACCCCCACCACCGTCGGGCAGGTGCTCGAGGTGCTCGCCAAGGTCGTCTCCGGCCTCATCCTGGCCTGGTACCTCACGCGCGTGGGCAAGGGCCTGGACATATCCTCCGCGGGCGCCATCTTCGGCGTAACGATAGGCTCCCTCGCCGCGCTTATATACATGTTCGCCGTCAAGCGCAGGTATTATGGCTCCGGCCGCGAGGGCACGGATAAGCCCGAGAGCCGCTCCGGCGTCCTGCGCACCCTGCTGCGCATAGGCATACCCATAACCCTCGGCTCGAGCGTGCTCTCGCTTATAAACCTGCTCGACTCCGGCCTGTGCATGGGCCGGCTCCAGGACGCCGCGGGCTTCACCGAGCTCGCCGCGACGGAGCTCTACGGCGTGTACGGCAAGGCGCAGACGCTCTACAACCTGCCCGCGAGCTTCATAACCCCGCTCACCATCTCCGTCGTCCCGGCCATTTCCGCGGCCATGGCCATGCGCCACCGCGCCGACGCGAGCCGGATAGCGGAGAATTCCATGCGCATAGCCGTCGTCCTCGCCCTGCCCATGGGCGTCGGCCTCTCCGTCCTCGCCGGGCCTATCATGAACACCATCTACCCCGGCAGCAACGAGCAGGGCCCCGAGCTCCTGACCATCATGGGCGCGGCAAGCTTTTTTGTCTGCATGGCGCTGATGATGAACGCCATACTCCAGGCCGGCGGCAATGAGAAGTACCCGATATATTCCATGATAGCCGGCGGCATCGTGAAGATCGCCGTCAACTGGTTCCTTGTTGCGGACCCGGATATAAACATACTCGGCGCGCCTATCGGCACGCTCGCCTGCTATGCCGTCATGTGCGTTATGAACTTCGCCTTCCTCTGCCGCCGCCTGCCGGAAAAGCCAAACCTCGGCCGTATAATGCTGCGGCCGATGGCGGCCAGCGCCGTCATGGGCGCCTCGGCCTGGGCGGTCTACGGCCTCGCCGGGCGCCTGCTCGGCTCCGGTCGCATGGGCGTAGCCCTCGCCATGCTCGCGGCCATAGCCGTCGCGGTCGCTGTCTACCTCGTGCTTGTTATAGCCCTGCGCGCGGTGACGCTTGAGGATATGCGGCTCATACCCAGGGGCGAAAAGCTGGCGCGGATACTGCACATCAAATAAGGGAAGGCTGAGAACATGGTTGACTGGGAATTCAAAGAGAAATACGACCTCAACGATTTCATCCGCATAATCGACGTGCTGCGCGGCCCGGGCGGCTGCCCCTGGGACATAAAGCAGACCCATGAGAGCCTCAAGGTAAACGCCGTGGAGGAGGCCTGGGAGGTCGTGGACGCCATAGACGAGGGCAGCGCCGCGCACCTGCGCGAGGAGTTAGGCGACCTGCTCATGCAGGTGATCTTCCACGCGAGCATAGAAAAGGAGCGCGGCGGCTTCACGCTCGACGACGTCGCCGACGAGGCCGTCAGGAAGCTTGTCCACCGCCACCCGCACGTCTTTGCCGACGTGAAGGCGGACACGCCCGAGGAGGTCCTCACCAACTGGGACGCCATAAAGCGCGCAGACCGCGGCCAGCAGAGCACGGCCTCCGTCATGGACGGCATACCCAAGGGCCTGCCCGGCCTCATGCGCTCGCAGAAAATACAGAACAAGGCCGGCAAGCTCGGCTTTGACTGGCCGGACGTCTCCGGCGCGATGGACAAGCTCCGCGAGGAGGTCGGCGAGCTCCAGGAGGGTATAGACGCCGGCGATGTTGAGAATATTAAGGAGGAGATAGGCGACGCGCTTTTCTCCGTCGTCAACGTCGCGCGCTTCTTCAAGGTGGACAGCGAGGAGTGCATGCACGCCGCCTGCGCCAAGTTCATCCGCCGCTTCCGCTACCTCGAGGAGGGCGCCGCACGGCGCGGCCTCCGGCTCGAGGACATGAGCCTCGGCCAGATGGAGGAGATATACCAGGAGGCCCGGCATGAGTTGGAGGGCAAGGAGCCCGTGCCCGTGACCATTGACTAAGCCGCAATCCGCCGAGCGCGGATTCACATAAGGCCGTGCGCGGACTCCCGCCCGGCCATACAAAGAACCAGGAGGAACAGAAAAATGAACAAGACCGAACTTATTTCCGCCGTCGCCGAAAAGGCCGGCCTCTCCAAGAAGGACAGCGAAAAGGCTGTCAGCGCCGCCTTCGAGGCCATTACCGAGGCCCTCGTCGCCGGCGAAAAGGTCTCCGTCGTCGGCTTCGGCAGCTTTGACGTCCGCCTGCGCGCCGAGCGCACCGGCCTCAACCCCGCCACCAGGCAGGAGATAACCATCCCCGCTTCCCGCACCCCCGTGTTCAAGGCCGGCAAGGCCCTCAAGGACGCCGTGGCGAAATAAAAAATGCCCCGAAGGGGCATTTGAGTCTGTCAAAAAAGCCTCGCAGAGTTTCGCGGCCGCAGCCGCGAAATAAATTGCAAACATTTTCGGCGGCGGCGTGTACGTCGCCGAAAATACTTCTCGCGGAGCGGAGCGTCGAATTGTCCGCCTTTGGCGGACAACCGAGGCGCGCAGCGGAGTGCGATCCATTTTGTTGAAGAAGGCAGGGCCTTCTTCAACAAAATTAAACGCCCCCGAGGGGCACTCATACGCCCGGACGGGCGCAGAATAAAAGGAGGCTCCGGCGCAATGCCGGAGCCTTCTCCCGCCTCTGCCGTGGGGGCCCAGATAGAACCTGCACGTCTCCGGCAGGTGGGTCGCCGCTCCCCCGCTACCGCGCTTCCAACGTCCAGCCGACCTCGATGGGGGCCGGGAGGCCTGCAATCCACGGGGGAATAAAGCGTCCCTTATAAATAATGTGGGTTTATATGGGCCCGAAAATCCACGCACAGGGCAGGATTAAAGCATATTTTGCGGAACTAATCAGCCCTCGCCGTCGTCATTATCCTCGTCGCCGAAGAGCTGCTCCATAAAGAGGTCGTACACCGTTACAAGCAGATCCTCATCGTCTACGGAGCTGTACATGAGCTCGCCCTCGTCATAGTCGGAGCGGAGGATTATATACCCGTAGTCGGGGTCGTCTACGTCCGTCTCCGCGGGGAGGAAGAGGTTATACTCCTCGTCCTTGTACTCGATCGTGGAAACCTGCTCAAGGCTGAACTCGTTGCCGTCCTCGTCCTCGATGCTGATGATGCTGCCGTTATCTTCGTCCATTGGTTCGACCTCCGGTTGTTTTCTATGGCTATTATAACGCATCGGCGGCAATAATTCAATCAGATTTTTGCCTGATTGAGCAATAATCTGGGCCCGTGCGGCTAAGAGCCCAGATCTTCCAGCAGCTCCAGCACTTCTGCGCCGTCCGCGCAGGGCAGCCCGGCGTGGAGCAGGGCGCGGTCGGCCTCGCGCAGGGAGCGCACCTCGATATCCGTCTCGGTGAGCGGCCTGCCGCCGGCGGCGGAGAACACGGCTATGCAGCCGTTATACTCGCGCAGTATGAATTCGGCGTCCTCGCTGCCGCCGGGCCAGACTATCCCCGGCTCTTCGGCCTTCTCCGGCGTCCCGGCTATGCCGGACAGCGCGGCAGAGGCGCTCAGCGCCGCCGCGACGGCCAGCGCGCCCGTCCCGGCGAGCTTTATCCACTGCTTCATTATATGACCTCCCTTCCCAGTGATTATTCCACCCGGGAGGGGAAAAAATACTGCCGCCGGCAGAGGCGGGAATTTTAATAATTTGTATACCTCTTTTCGCGCGGATATGATATAATACCGGTTTAGAATGGATTGTGTTAGCCGCGGCGCAGTCCGCTTTTGCACGGAGGTGCCAAATGTCCAGGGACAAGCAGAAAAACAGGGCCGTGAGGGCCGCGCAGCTTGCCGGCGGAGCCGTCGGCGGCACGCTGGGCCTCGCGTTTAAAATAATCATAACGGTGCTGCTGGTCGTGCTGACCTCGGCGCTGCTTTTCGTGTGCATATTCGCGTTCTACGTCAAGACCGCGCTGGTCGAGGATATAGACATATCCCTCGACGATTTCGCCCTTTCGGAGTCGAGCACGGTGTACGATAACTCCGGGAACGTCATCGCCACGCTCAAGGGCCGCGAAAACCGCATCTGGGTGGACTATGAGGACATACCCAAGGACCTCGAGCACGCCCTCGTCGCCATCGAGGACAAGCGCTTTTACGACCACAAGGGCGTGGACTGGTACCGCACGGTCGGCGCGGTGTTCAGCATGTTCCTGAGCATGGACAGCTCCTTCGGCGGCTCGACCATAACGCAGCAGCTCATAAAGAACCTCACCGGCGAAAACGAGGTCACCGTCCAGCGCAAGCTGGTCGAGATTTTCCGCGCGCTCGAATTTGAAAAGAAATACGACAAGGAAGAGATTATCGAGTGGTAC
>CALWYQ010000051.1 GCA_944385815.1 uncultured Oscillospiraceae bacterium
GCGATACGGGGCTTTAATTTTTGCGGCGGGGGTGGTATACTTTAGGCAAGCTTTGAAGGGAGGCCTGAAACATGAAAATAACCTATCTCGGCCACTCCTGCTTCCTTATCGAGAGCGCGGCGGGGCGGCTTGTGCTCGACCCGTTTGAGCCCGGCTCCGTGCCGGGGCGGGAGCTGCCGGAGCTTGAGGCGGACTGCGTCCTGTGCAGCCACGGCCACGCCGACCACGGCGCTGCGGAGCGCGTCAAACTCAGCGGCAGGCCGCACGGATATAAAATCGAAACCGTCCGGAGCTTCCACGACGGCGAGCATGGCGCCCTGCGCGGCGGGAACCTGATACACATCGTCTCCGCGGAGGGGCTACGCATTGCGCACCTCGGCGACCTCGGGCATGAGTTGGACGCGGAGCAGATAAGCCGGCTCGGGAAGCTGGACGTCCTGCTCATCCCCGTCGGCGGGTACTACACGATCGACGCCGCCGGGGCCGCCGCCGTTGCGGACGCGCTCGGCGCGAGGATAACCGTGCCCATGCACTACCGCGGCGAGGGCTTTGGCTACGACGTCATCGGCACGCTGGATAGCTTCACGGCGCTGCGGGACAATGTCCGCTATGCGCGCACAAGCAGCTTTGACCCCGCGGAGTATACCGCCCCGGTAACTCTGGTGCTCGAGACGTAAAATGAAGCTTAAAGGCGTAAATAAACTCGCAAGCTGGGAATATCTCAGCCGCTACGACGTGGTTTACGAGACCCCCTCCGGCGGCGAGAAGATATACGAAATGTTCTCGCGCGACGGACATATCGATTCGCCGGAAAAGCTGCTGCACCCGCGGACGGACGCGGTCATGATAATTATGACCGACCGCGCGCGGGAGCGCATGCTGCTCATACGCGAGTTCCGCCTGGAGCTGGGGCGGGAGATCTACGGCCTGCCGGCGGGGCTTATCGACCCGGGCGAGACGCCCGAGCAGGCGGCGCGCCGGGAGCTGAAGGAGGAGACCGGCCTCGAGCTCGCCGAGCTCAGGCGGGTGCTGCCGCCGGCCTACAGCGCGGTGGGGCTCTCAAACGAGCAGTGCATCTGCGTTTTCGGCGTCGCGGAGGGCGAGATAGCCCCCTGTAAGGAGACGGGCGAGGAGATAACCGCCCGCTGGTATACGAAAGACGAGCTGCGAGACATGCTCGCCGCGGGCGAGCCCTTCGGCTCCTGGGCCCAGGCCTACAGCTACATGTGGACCGAAGGCTTTTAAAGCGAGACTTTGCCTTGGCGCTTGACGTGCGTGGCCGGCCCGGTGACTTGCCGGCAGCGGCGTATCGCCGCTGATGATGCGAGACTTCGCGTTTGTGCTTGACGCACGCTTACCGGCCCGGTGACTTAACCCCGGCAATTGGCCGCGGATGGCTGCGCGGGAAAGGGCGCAAAAAGCTCAGGCGGCAGGCATCTTGCCTGCCGCCTTTCCATGCAGCTTGCGGCGGATTATTTCCTGTCCAGCTCCGCCCTTGTGTCGCAGTAGAGGCAGCGGTAGGTGTGCCTCTCGCGGTCGGAGAGGTAGAACACGCGGTCGAGGCCGGGCTCCACGCTTGTAATGCAGCGCGGGTTGCGGCACTTGAGCACGTTTACTATCCGCTCGGGCAGGTCAAGGCGGCGCTTGTCCACCAAAACCCCGTCGCGGATCACGTTCACCGTAGCGTCCGGGTCAACAAAGCCTATTACGCCGAGGTCGAGCTCGTCCGGGGAGTCTATCTTGATTATGTCCTTGCGCCCAAGCTTTACGCTGGGCGCGTTTTTTATTATGGCGACGGTGCAGTCCATCTCGCCGAGGCGCAGCAGCCTGTAGAGGTCCATGGCCCCTCCGGCGCGGATGTGGTCTATGACCAGGCCGTTCTTTATGGAATCTATGTTCATTTGCCCGCCTCCTCCAAAAGCTTGAGTATAAGCGCCATGCGCACGAACTTGCCGCCCAGGGCCTGGCGGAAATATGCCGCGCGCGGGTCGGCGTCTATGGCGGTGTCTATCTCGTTCACGCGCGGCAGCGGGTGGAGTATGCGCATGCCCGCCCTGGCGGAGGCGAGCTTCGCCGGGGTGAGTATGTAGCTGTCCTTCAGGCGGAGATAGTCCTCCTCGTTGAAGAAGCGCTCGCGCTGCACGCGGGTCATATACAGCACGTCTAACTCCGGCATGACCTCCTCAAGGCCGCGCACCTCGGTGAAGTCCGCGCCCGAGCGCTCGAGCAGCTCGCGGCGCACGTAGCCCGGCAGCCGCAGCTCCTCCGGGGATATGCACACAAAGCGCACGCCCTCGCAGCGCGTCAGCGCGGCTATGAGCGAGTGGACGGTGCGCCCGAACTTCAGGTCGCCGCAGAGGCCTATCGTAAAATTGTTCAGCGAGCCGAGCTCGCGGCGTATCGTAAAGAGGTCTGTAAGCGTCTGGGTGGGGTGATTGTGCCCACCGTCGCCGGCGTTTATTATGGGCACGGAGGAGTGCAGCGCGGCGGCCAGGGGCGCGCCCTCCTTGGGGTGGCGCATGGCGATAATGTCCGCATAGCAGCCGACGACGCGCACGGTGTCCGCCACGCTCTCGCCCTTGCTGGCCGAGGAGCTTGCCGCCTCGGAAAAGCCCAGCACTCCGCCGCCCAACTCCATCATCGCGGCCTCAAAGCTCAGGCGCGTGCGGGTGGAGGGCTCAAAAAAGAGCGTGGCAAGCTTTTTGTACCGGCAGGCCTCGCGGTAATCCGCCGGATGCTCCATGATATCCCCCGCGCGGTCCAGCAGCGCGAGGATCTCCTTCTGGGCGAGGTCGCGTATGTCTATGAGGTGCCTCATCTCAGCGCCTCCCGCCAGCTCGGGTCGTCCGGGTTGTCGCGGAAGGCCTTGAGCGCGGGGATATAGCCCGCGGGAATGGCCCCGTCCTCGGCCGCGGCGGCGACCACCGCGTCAAAATCCGTGAGGCAGCGCGCGGCGGTGCCGTGCTCCGCCAGGCGCTTTTTGCCCTTCTCCATGCCGTAGGTAAACAGCGCGGCGATGCCCAGCACCTCGGCCCCGGCCTCGCGCAGGGCCTCGACGGCCTCGAGCGCGCTGCCGCCGGTGGATATCAGGTCCTCGACCACAACCACCTTCTCGCCGGGGCTGAGCCGGCCCTCTATGCGGTTCTGACGGCCGTGGTCCTTGCTGCCGGAGCGCACGTAGCCCATGGGCAGGCCGAGGATGTGCGCCGCGATGGCCGCGTGGGCTATGCCCGCGGTGGCGGTGCCCATGAGGACCTCCGCTTCCGGGAATTCACGCCGTATCAGCTCCGCAAGCGCGCCCTCAACGCCCTCGCGGACCTCGGGGGCCGTGAGGATGAGGCGGTTGTCGCAGTAGATGGGGCTCTTTATGCCGCTCGCCCAGGTAAAGGGCTCGTCCGGGCGCAGGAACACCGCGCCGATGCTCAAGAGCGCGCGGGAAACGTCAAAGCCTGCCATTATTCGTCACCTCCAAGGAATTCCGCCCTCGCCCGCTTCCAGGCCTCGACGGGGTCGGCCGCCCCGGTTATGGGCCGGCCCATGACTATGTAGTCGCTGCCGAGCTCGCGGGCCCGCGCGGGGGTGGTCACGCGCACCTGGTCGCCCTTTTCCCCGCCGGCAAAGCGCACGCCGGGCGTTACGGTGAGGAAGCCCGCGCCGCAGTGCTCATGAATGACGGGGCTCTCGAGCGGCGAGCAGACCACGCCGTCAAGGCCGGCGGCCATGGCGTTCTCAGCGTAGGCGATGCAGGTCTCGCCGAGGGGCCTCTCTATAAGCACCTCGCGCCTGAGCGTCTCCTCGCTTGTGGAGGTGAGAACGGTGACGGCGATGAGCCTGGTTTTACGCTCGCCGTTTTCGTCCGTAAGGCCCTCTATGGCGGCGCGCATCATGTCCGCCGTGCCGAAGGCGTGCAGGTTTATGATGTCCGCGCCCAGCGGCCTGAGCGAGCGCATGGCCCCGCGCACGGTGTTGGGTATGTCGCAGAGCTTGAGGTCGAGGAAGATGTGGAAGCCGCGCTCCTTTATCTCCCGCACTATCGCCGGGCCCTCGGCGTAAAAGAGCTCCATGCCTATCTTGACCCAGGGCTTCTCTCCGCCGAAGCGGCCGAGGAAGCTCATCACGCTCTCCCTGTCCGGCATGTCGCAGGCGATTATTACGTCCTTAGCCATTGTGTGCTCCTCCTATAACAGCTTCAAGATTATCTATTCCGTATTTTTGCATTTCCGCGGGCAGGGCCGCTATGATGTCCCTCGCCGCGTACGGGTTTACAAGATTTGCCGCCCCCACGCCAACGGCGGCCGCGCCCGCGAGCATGAGCTCTATCACGTCCCGCGCGCTGCGGACCCCGCCCATGCCGATTACCGGTATGCTCACGGCCTCATAGACCTGGTAAACGCAGCGCAGCGCTATCGGGAAAACCGCCCCGCCCGAGAGCCCGCCTGTCACGTTTGCAAGCACGGGCCGGCGCGACGCGGGGTCTATGCGCATGGCGAGGACGGTGTTTATAAGCGAGAGGCCGTCCGCCCCGGCCTCCTCGCAGGCGCGGGCGATGGCGGCGATGTCCGTCACGTTGGGCGTGAGCTTTACGATGACGGGCTTTTTCACGGCGCGCTTTACCTCGCGCGTGACCTCGGCCGCCCCGGCGCAGCTTGTGCCGAAGCCCATACCGCCGCCGTGTACGTTCGGGCAGCTGACGTTCAGCTCGAGCCAGCCGACGATGTCCTCCCTGTCCAGCCGGGCGGCCACCTCGACGTATTCGTCCACGGAAAAGCCGCAGACGTTGGCGAGGACCTTTTTGGCGTACACCCTCGCGAGCTCCGGCAGCTCGCGCGATATGACCGCGTCCACGCCCGGGTTCTGGAGCCCAACGGAGTTGAGCAGCCCGCCCGGGGCCTCGGCTATGCGCGGGCCCGGGTTCCCGAAGCGCGGCTCCCTGGTCGTGCCCTTTATGGAAAAGGCGCCGAGGCAGTTTATGTCGTAGAGCTCCGCGAACTCCCGCCCGTAGCCGAAGGTCCCGCTCGCGGGTATTACGGGGTTATCGAGGCGTATGCCGCACAGCTCCACCGAAGTGTTCACCATATGAGCTCACCTCCCGAAAAGACCGGCCCATCCCTGCAGACGCGCTTCGGCCCGTTCACGGTCTCCACCGTGCAGCCCATGCAGGCCCCGAAGCCGCAGCCCATGCGCGCCTCGAGCGAGAACTGCGCCGGGGCCCCGGCCTCGCGGTCTATGATTTGCAGCATGGGCACGGCGCCGCAGGCGTAGACGGAGCTGTACTCGAAGTCTGCAAGCGCCGCGACGGCGAGGCCGCGGCGGCCGAGCGAGCCGTCCGCCGTGTACAGCACGGTCTCCGCCCCGAGCGAGGCGAATTCGTAGAGGTAAAAGCTCTCCGCGGCCGTGTTGAAGCCCAGCGCCGCCGTAACGCGCGCCCCGCGCGAAACAAGCTCCCGGCAGAGCGGGTAGAGCGCCGGCACGCCGCTCCCGCCGCCAATCAGCAGCGGCCGCTCGCCCGCGAGCGAGAGGTCAAAGCCGTTTCCGAGGCAGGTGAGCACGTCGAGCCGCGCCCCGGGCTCCGCGGCGCAGAGCGCCGCCGTCCCCTCGCCGCGCACGCGCACGGCAAGGGTCAGCGTGTCCTCCGTGAAGCCCGCCGCGGAGAAGGGGCGCCGCAGGAAATAGCCCGGCACGGCGACCTCCGCGAACTGCCCCGGCACTATGCCCGAGGCGTCCCCCACTAAGGTCAGCCGGTGCATCCCCGGTATGAGCTCCTCGTTTTTTATAAGCGTGAATATGCCCTTTTTCATCAGTCTATCGTGGAAATCGTGATGGTTATCTCCTCCAACACGTCCAGGAGGCCGCGGACGGTGTCGAGGCTCGTGAAGATGGGCACGTTATTCTCAACGGCGCAGCGGCGTATCTCATAGCCGTCGGAGTGGCCGTAGGCCGCGCTGACGTCGCGGGTGTTTATCACATAGCTCACATAGCCGCGGCGTATCGAGTCGAGGATTTCCTCGCTGCCCTCGCTTATCTTGCGGCGCACGCGGGTGCGTATGCCGTGGCCCTTGAGGAATTTTGCCGTGCCCTCGGTGGCCTCTATGTTGAAGCCGAGGTCGTAGAAGCGGCGGATGAGCGGCAGGGCCTCCTCCTTGTCGCAGTCGGCAATGGTTGCAAAAACCGTGCCCGCGTTGGCGACGCGCATACCGCTGGCCTCCAAGGCCTTGTAGAGCGCGCGGTTGATGGTCCTGTCTATGCCTATGGCCTCGCCGGTGGACTTCATCTCGGGCGAGAGGTAGGCGTCGAGCCCGGCGAGCTTGCTGAAGCTGAAGGCCGGGGCCTTTACAAAGAATTTGTCCCTATCCGGCGGGCAGAGCCCGGTTATGCCCTGCTCGGGCAGCGACACGCCCAGCATGGCCAGCGTGCCTATGTCGGCGAGGGACCAGCCGGTGGCCTTGGAGATAAAGGGCACGGTGCGGCTCGAGCGCGGGTTCACCTCGATGATGTACACGTCGTCGTTCTTGTCCACGATGAACTGGATGTTATATAGCCCCACGATGCCTATGGCGAGGCCGAGGCGGCGCGTGTAGTCAAGGATGGTCTCGCGCACCTTTTCGCTGAGGTTATAGGGCGGGTAGACGCTTATGGAGTCGCCGGAGTGGACGCCGGTGCGCTCCACATGCTCCATGATGCCCGGCACAAAGACGTTCACTCCGTCGCAGACCGCGTCCACCTCGCACTCGCGCCCGGAGATGTAGCGGTCGACTAAGACGGGCTGCTTTTCGTCTATGCGCACCGCGTTTTCAAGGTAGTACCTGAGCGCCCGCTCGTCGGCGACTATCTGCATCGCCCTGCCGCCGAGCACGAAGCTCGGGCGCACAAGCACGGGGTAGCCGATGGCCTTCGCGGCCTCTGCGCCGGCGTCCACGCTGGTGACGGCGCGGCCCTCGGGCTGGGGGATGCGCTCGGCCAGCAGCAGCTTTTCAAAGCTGTCGCGGTTTTCGGCGCGCTCTATGGCGGCGCAGTCCGTGCCTATGAGCGCGACGCCGCGCTCCATGAGCGGCTCGGCAAGGTTTATGGCCGTCTGGCCGCCGAGGGTGGCGATGACGCCGAGGGGCTTTTCGAGCTCTATGACGTTCATGACGTCCTCGACCGTGAGCGGTTCAAAGTAGAGCTTGTCGCTCGTCGTGTAGTCCGTGGAGACGGTCTCGGGGTTGTTGTTTATTATGATGGCCTCGTAGCCGTGCGCGCGTATCGTCTTGACCGCGTGGACGGTGGAGTAGTCAAACTCCACGCCCTGGCCGATGCGTATCGGGCCCGCGCCGAGGACGACGACCTTCGGCCTGTCGGAGACGACGCTCTCGTTCTCCTCCTCATAGGTGGAGTAGAAATAGGGCACATAGCTCTCAAACTCGCTCGCGCAGGTGTCTATCATCTTGTAGACGGGGAAGATATTAAACTCGCGGCGCTTTTCGAAGACCTCGCGCTCCGTGCACTTCCAGAGGTGGGCGAGGTGCGCGTCGGAAAAGCCCATGCGCTTGGCGCGGCGGAGGTTTTCGGGGCCAATCGGCTCGTCCTTTATCTCGCGCTCGAGCTCGACGATGTTGTGTATCTTGTCGAGGAAGAGGAGGTCGATGCCCGTGAGGTTGGAGATGCGGTTGTAGTCCACGCCGAGCCACATGAGCTGGGCAA
>CALWYQ010000052.1 GCA_944385815.1 uncultured Oscillospiraceae bacterium
ATGGAGGACACCTTCACCTCCATCCACTTGGAGGAGTATGAGTGCAACGCGCGCGACACCAAGCTCGGCCCCGAGGAGATAACCCGCGACATACCCGGCGTCGGCGACGACGCGCTCAAGTACCTCGACGAGCGCGGCATAATCTCCGTCGGCGCGGAGGTCAGGAGCGGCGACATACTTGTCGGCAAGGTCACGCCCAAGGGCGAGACCGACCTAACCGCGGAGGAGCGCCTGCTGCGCGCCATCTTCGGCGAAAAGGCCCGCGAGGTGCGCGACACCTCGCTCAAGGTGCCCCACGGCGAGAGCGGCATAGTCGTTGACGTTAAGGTCTTTACCCGCGCCAACGGCGACGAGATGAGCGCCGGCGTAAACGAGGTCGTCCGCGTTTACATCGCCCAGAAGCGCAAGATCTCCGTCGGCGACAAGATGGCCGGCCGCCACGGCAACAAGGGCGTCGTCTCCCGCATACTGCCGCGCGAGGATATGCCCTACATGCCCGACGGCACGCCGCTTGACATCGTGCTCAACCCCCTCGGCGTCCCGAGCCGCATGAATATAGGCCAGGTGCTCGAGGTGCACCTCGGCTACGCCGCCCAGGCCCTTGGCTGGAAGGTGGCGACGCCCATCTTCAACGGCGCGAACGAGGGCTCCATACGCGAGACCCTCAGGCTCGCCGGCCTGCGCGAGGACGGCAAGAGCGTGCTCTATGACGGCCGCACCGGCCAGCGCTTTGACAACGAGGTCACCGTCGGCTACGTCTACTTCCTCAAGCTGCACCACCTTGTTGACGACAAAATCCACGCCCGCTCCACCGGTCCCTACAGCCTGGTCACCCAGCAGCCGCTCGGCGGCAAGGCCCAGTTCGGCGGCCAGCGCTTCGGCGAGATGGAGGTCTGGGCCCTCGAGGCCTACGGCGCGGCCTACACCCTTCAGGAGATACTCACCGTCAAGAGCGACGACGTCACCGGCCGCGTAAAGACCTATGAGGCCATCGTGAAGGGGCACAATATCCCCGAGCCGGGCGTGCCGGAGAGCTTCAAGGTCCTGCTCAAGGAGCTGCAGAGCCTCTGCCTCGACGTACGCATCCTCGACAGGGAGGGCAACGAGATAGAGCTCAAGGACGACGATGACGACGACTTTATCCCCGGCGCCCGCGACGAGTACCGCTCTGACGACGAGGAGATAGTCTCCTCCGGCTACTCCATAGAGGACGCGCCCGAGGACGCCGGCGCCGACGCCTATGACTACGACCTCGGCGACGACGATGACGATGACGACGACAGCTTCCCCGGCTTTTCCGGGGGCGTGGATACGGAGGAGGAATAAGCATTGAGCTATACACCCTTTGACGCCATTAAAATAGGCATTGCCTCCCCTGAGCAGATACGCGAGTGGTCCTACGGCGAGGTCAAAAAGCCCGAGACCATCAACTACCGCACCCTCAAGCCCGAGCGCGACGGCCTTTTCTGCGAGCGCATTTTCGGGCCCACGAAGGACTGGGAGTGCCACTGCGGCAAGTATAAGAAGATCCGCTACAAGGGCAAGATCTGCGACCGCTGCGGCGTTGAGGTCACCCGCGCCAAGGTGCGCCGCGAGCGCATGGGCCACATTGAGCTGGCCGCGCCCGTGAGCCACATCTGGTATTTCAAGGGCATACCCTCCCGCATGGGCCTCATACTTGACCTCACCCCGCGCACCCTCGAGCGCGTGCTCTACTTCGGCGCGTACATCGTCACCGACCCGGGCGACACCCCGCTCGAGCGCTGCCAGATACTCACCGAGCATGAGTACCGCGACATGCGCGAGAAGTACGAAAACGACTTTGACGCCGGCATGGGCGCCGAGGCCATAAAGAAGCTCCTCGAGCAGATAGACTGCGAGCAGCTCAGCGAGCAGCTGCGCGCCGAGCTCGCCGGCGCGGGCGGCCAGAAGAAAGCCAAGCTTGTAAAGCGCCTCGAGGTCGTGGAGGCCTTCCGCCAGAGCGGCAACCGCCCCGAATGGATGATAATCGACGTGCTGCCGGTTATCCCGCCCGAGATACGCCCCATGGTGCAGTTAGACGGCGGCCGCTTCGCCACCAGCGACCTCAACGACCTCTACCGCCGCGTTATAAACCGCAACAACCGCCTCAAGAGGCTCATCCAGCTCAAGGCCCCGGACATCATCGTGCGCAACGAGAAGCGCATGCTCCAGGAGGCCGTGGACGCCCTTATAGACAACGGCCGCCGCGGCCGCGCCGTCACCGGCGCGAACTCCCGCGCGCTCAAGAGCCTTTCCGACATGCTCAAGGGCAAGCAGGGCCGCTTCCGCCAGAACCTGCTCGGCAAGCGCGTCGACTACTCCGGCCGAAGCGTCATCGTCGTCGGCCCCGACCTGAAGATTTATCAGTGCGGCGTGCCCAAGGAGATGGCGATAGAGCTCTTCCGCCCCTTCGTTATGAAGAAGTTAGTCGAGGACGGCGTCGCCAACAACATCAAGTCCGCCAAGAAGATGGTAGACAAGCAGCGCACCGAGGTTTGGGACGCGCTCGAGGTAGTCATCAAGGAGCACCCGGTGCTGCTCAACCGCGCGCCTACGCTCCACCGCCTCGGCATCCAGGCCTTTGAGCCGATACTTGTCGAGGGCCGCGCGCTCAGGCTGCATCCGCTGGTCTGCACGGCCTACAACGCCGACTTTGACGGCGACCAGATGGCCATACACGTCCCGCTGTCCGCGGAGGCCCAGGCCGAGGCCCGCATACTCATGCTCTCGGCGAACAACCTCCTGCGCCCGCAGGACGGCCACCCCGTTACCGTGCCGACCCAGGATATGATCCTCGGCAGCTACTATCTCACCTACCTGCGCCTCGGCAAGGCCGAAAAGGGCGCCGAGCAGGTGCTTGTCACCGACGCGGGCGAGACCGCCCTGCCGGCCGGCGAGGTCGTTGACGCCGACGAGTTCGTCGCCGCCAACAAGGCCGCTAAGGCCGAGGGGAAGAAGGAGGCCGCCTACCGCCCGACCAGGGCCTATACCACCGCCGCCGAGGCCCTCATGGCCTACAGCGAGGGCATAATCGGCCTGCACGCGCCCATCATGCTGCGCGTGGAGAAAACGATAAACGGCGAGCCGGCCCACAAGCTTGTAAAGACCAGCGTCGGCCGCATCATCTTCAATGAGCCCATCCCGCAGGACCTGGGCTACGTGGACCGCAGCGACCCCGAGCACGCCTTTGACCCGGAGATAGGCTTCCAGGTCGGCAAAAAGCAGCTCGGCGACATCATCGACCGCTGCATACAGAAGTACGGCTTTACGATAAGCGCCGAAGTCCTTGACAATATCAAGGCCCTCGGCTACAAGTACTCCACCGTCGGCGCGCTGACCATCTCCATCGCGGACATGACCGTCCCCGATGAGAAGGCCACGCTCATCTCCAAGACCGAGGGCAAGGTGCTGGACATCGAAAAGCAGTTCCGCCGCGGCTTTATCACCAACGACGAGCGCTACCGCCTTGTTGTTGACGAGTGGGAAAAGACGACCAAGGACGTCACCAACGCGCTTCAGAACTGCCTCGACGAGTTCAACCCCATCTACATGATGGCGAACTCCGGCGCCCGCGGCTCCATGAACCAGATCCGCCAGCTGGCCGGTATGCGCGGCCTTATGGCCAATACCGCCGGCAAGACCATCGAGATACCCATCAAGGCCAACTTCCGCGAGGGCCTGTCCGTGCTCGAGTACTTCGTCTCCAGCCGAGGCGCGCGCAAGGGCCTGGCCGATACGGCCCTGCGTACCGCGGACTCCGGCTACCTCACCCGCCGCCTTGTCGACGTCTCGCAGGAGGTTATCATCCGCGAGAACGACTGCGGCACGACCAACGGCATCATAGCCAGCGCCGTCTTTGAAAAGGGCCAGGAGGTCCAGTCCTTCGGCGTGAGCATCCACGGCCGCTACCCGGCGCAGCCGATTTGCGACCCCAGGACCGGCGAGGTCATCTTTGACACGCACCACATGCTCATGAGCCACGACGCGGAGGTCCTCACGCAGCACGGGATAAGCAAGGTCCTTGTCCGCAGCGTTATGACCTGCGAGGCCAAGAGCGGCGTCTGCGCCCGCTGCTACGGCATCAACCTGGCCGTCGGCGCCCCGGTCAACCCCGGCGAGGCCGTCGGCGTCATCGCCGCGCAGTCCATCGGCGAGCCGGGCACCCAGCTTACCATGCGTACCTTCCACACCGGCGGCATAGCCGGCGACGATATCACGCAGGGCCTTCCGCGAGTCGAGGAGCTCTTCGAGGCGCGCAAGCCCAAGCGTATGGCCACCCTCAGCGAGATATCCGGAACCGTCTCCATCGAGGAGACCCGCAAGAACGCCGTGTTCGCCATCACGGTCACCAACGAGGCCGAGGGCGAGACCGTGGTTTACACCGTGCCGTATTCGAGCGGCATCCTTGTCCAGAACGGCGACCACGTCGATAAGGGCCAGGAGCTCACGAGCGGCGCGCTCAACCCGCACGACGTGCTGCGCATCCGCGGCGTGGACGACGACGAGTTCGGCCGCCCCGGCGTCCGCAACTACCTGGTGCAGGAGGTTCAGAAGGTCTACCGCCAGCAGGGCGTCGATATCAACGACAAGCACATCGAGGTCATCGTCCGCCAGATGCTCCGCAAGATACGCATCGAGGAGGCCGGCGACACGAGGCTGCTCTCCGGCGCGGTGGTGGACGTTACCGAGCTCAGGCGCGAGAACGCCGCCGTGCGCGAGCGCATCGCCGCCGGCGAGACCCGCGAGGACGGCAGCCCCCTCATGGAGGCCACCTACACCCAGATACTCATGGGCATCACCAAGGCCTCCCTCGCCACCGAGAGCTTCCTCTCCGCGGCCTCCTTCCAGGAGACCACAAAGGTGCTCACCGACGCCGCCATCAAGGGCAAGGTGGACCACCTTGTCGGCCTGAAGGAGAACGTCATCATCGGCAAGCTCATCCCAGCCGGCAGCGGCCTGACCATGTACCGCGACTTCGATATGGAGACCGACGAGGAGGTTACGGATGAAGCCGACTACGTCGACCTCTCCGTGCTCGTCAACAGGTCCAACGCGCTGTAAGCAATTTTTACGCACAGCCCGCATTAACCACAGCCCGCCGTAAAGGCGGGCTGTTTTTTGTTGGGCGGCGGAAAAAATGCTTGTAATCTGGCGGGAGGGTGATTATAATAAAGTGTTCGTGAGCTTATTTTGAAGGAGGCGCGGGGGATGCTGGTGCTTTTGGCCCGGCACGGGCAGACGGACTGGAACGCGGCCGGGCGCATACAGGGCGCGAGCGACATCGCCCTCAACGCGCGGGGCAGGGCCGAGGCCCGCGCCCTCGCCGAAAGGCTGCTCTCACGGGGGGCCGAAGCGCCGCGGCTTGTTTACACAAGCCCGCTTTCACGCGCGCGCGAGACGGCGGAGATAGCCGCCGCAGCGCTCGGCGTGCCGGTGATCCCGGCGCAGGAGCTCACGGAGCTCAATTTCGGGCGCTGGGAGGGCTGCACCTGGAAGGAGATAGGCCGCCGCTGGCCCACGGACTTCGAGCGCTACTCCGCCGACCGGCTCAATTACGTCCCGCCGGGCGGGGAGAGCTATGCGGACATGCTCGCGAGAGCGCTGCCCTTCGTCACAGGGCTCAGGCTCCTTGACGTGGCCGGCTGCGTGCTCTGCGTGGCGCACAGCGCGGTGCTGCGCGCGCTGCTCGCGCACGAGCGGGGAATCGGCATCCCGGAGAGCTACAAAAAGCTGCGGCTGCCCAACGCCGCGCTGTTCGAGCTGAAAAGCTTAGTTTAAATGCAATGGAGGGAGAAGCAATGCCAAAGTACATATTCGTCACCGGTGGCGTCGTCTCCGGGCTTGGGAAGGGCATAACCGCCGCCTCGCTCGGGCGGCTCTTGAAGGCGCGCGGCCTGAAGGTCGCGGCGCAGAAGCTCGACCCGTACATCAACGTCGACCCGGGCACCATGAGCCCCTACCAGCACGGCGAGGTGTATGTCACCGAGGACGGCGCGGAGACCGACCTCGACCTCGGGCACTATGAGAGGTTCATAGACGAGGACCTGAACCGCTTCTCCAACCTGACCACCGGGCGGGTATACTGGAATGTGCTCAATAAGGAGCGCAGGGGCGAGTATTTGGGCTCCACGGTGCAGATTATCCCGCATATAACCAATGAAATAAAGGAATTTATCTATTCCCTCGGCGAAAAGACCCGCGCCGACGTCGTGATAACCGAGATAGGCGGCACCGTCGGCGACATAGAGAGCCAGCCCTTTTTGGAGGCGATACGCCAGGTGGGGCGCGAGGCCGGGCCGGGGAACGCGCTTTATATCCACGTCACGCTGGTGCCGTACCTGAAGGCCAGCGGCGAGCACAAGAGCAAGCCGACGCAGCACTCCGTAAAGGAGCTGCAGGGCCTCGGCATCTCGCCGGACATCATAGTGCTGCGCTGTGACGAGCCCATAGAGGAGCCGGGCGTGTTCGCAAAAATCGCGGGCTTCTGCAACGTCGCGCCCGACTGCGTTATAGAGAACGTCACGCTGCCGACGCTCTATGAGGCCCCGCTCATGCTCGCGCGCGAGGGGCTTGACAGCGTGGTCTGCCGCGCCCTCGCCATCGAGACGGCGGAGCCGGACCTGCGCGAGTGGGAGGACATGGTGGAGAGCATCAAGCGCCGCAGCGGCACGGTGCGCGTGGCGCTTGTGGGCAAGTACGTCCAGCTGCACGACGCCTACCTCTCCGTCAGCGAGGCGCTCAGCCACGCGAGCTACGCCCTCGGGCGGCAGGTCGAGATAAAGTGGGTGGACTCCGAGTCCGTGACGGAGGAGAACGCAGCGGAGGTCTTTGCGGATGTGGACGGCATACTGGTGCCGGGCGGCTTCGGCTCGCGCGGGGTCGAGGGCAAGATAGCCGCGGCGCGCTACGCGAGGGAGGGCGGCGTGCCCTACCTGGGGCTCTGCCTCGGGATGCAGATCGCAGTTATCGAGTACGCGCGCAGCGTGCTCGGCTGGGCGGACGCCAATTCCGGCGAGTTCGACGCCTCGAGCGCGCACAAGGTAATAGACTTCATGCCCGGGCAGAGCGAGGGCATAGACAAGGGCGGCACTCTGCGCCTCGGCGCCTGGCCCTGCGTGGTGAAGCCGGGGACGCGGCTTGCCGGGTGCTACGGCGCGGGCGAGATAAGCGAGCGGCACCGCCACCGCTACGAGCTCAATAACGAGTTCCGCGCCAAGCTCGAGGCCGCGGGGCTGACGGTTTCCGGCTGCTCGCCCGACGGGCGGCTCGCCGAGGCCGTGGAGGTCACGGGGCACCCGTTTTACATAGGCGTGCAGTATCACCCCGAATTCAAGAGCCGGCCGAACAGGCCGCACCCGCTCTTTTCCGGCTTCCTGCGCGCTGCTGCGGAAAGGAGTGAAGGCTGATGTGCGGAATAGTTGGATATACCGGCCATGTGCAGGCCGCGCCGGTGCTGCTCGACGGGCTGCGCCGGCTTGAGTACCGCGGCTATGACAGCGCGGGCGTTGTGGTGCAGGACGAGGGGGCGCTTAAAATGGTCAAGGCCAACGGCGCGGTCTCGCACCTTGCGGAGCTGACCGGCGGCGGCAGGGCGCTCGAGGGCGTCTGCGGCCTTGCGCACACGCGCTGGGCAACGCACGGCGCGCCGACGGATACGAACGCGCACCCGCACCTCTCCGAGCACGGGCTTTTCGCCGTGGTGCACAACGGGATCATAGAGAATTTTGCCGCGCTGCGCGCCGAGCTGGAGGCGGAGGGCGTGGTTTTCCGCAGCGAGACGGATACCGAGGTCGTGGCGCACCTCTTGGAGCGCTATTATGACGGCGAGCTCAAGAGCGCAGTCATGCGCACGGCCGCCCGGCTCGAGGGGAGCTATGTGCTCGGCGTCGTCTGCGCCAGGGAGCCGGGGAAGCTCTTCTGCGTGAAGGAGGCCGGGCCGCTTATAATCGGGCTCGGCGTGGGGGAGAATTTTTTCGCGAGCGACGTCACCGCGCTGGTCTCGCGCACGAAGAACGTTATTTACATGGACGACGGCGAGATGGCCGAGCTCACGCCGGAGCGCATTACGGTGTACGACCGCACGGGGCGCGAGACGGCCAAGAGCGTCAGCCATGTGGTGTGGGACATTGAGGCCGCCGAAAAGGGCGGCTATGAGCATTTTATGATGAAGGAAATCATGGAGCAGCCCCGCGCCGTGAGGAACACCATAGAGCCCCGGATACGCGGCGGGCAGGTGGAGTTCGAGGGCTTTTCCATGACGCGGGAGGAGCTTGAGAGCTTCGACAAGATAGTCATAACCGCCTGCGGCAGCGCCTACCACGCCGGCGTCGTGGGCAAGTACGTCATAGAAAAGCTCTGCCGCATACCGGTGGAGGCGGAGCTCGCAAGCGAGCTGCGCTACAGCGACCCGATAATAGACGAGCACACGCTGCTTATTGCCGTTTCGCAGAGCGGCGAGACGGCGGACACCATAGCGGCCATGCGCGAGTGCATGGAGCGCGGGGCGCGCTGCCTTGCCATAGTCAACGTTGTGGGCAGCACGATCGCCCGGCTCGCCGACAACGTCATATACACCCACGCCGGGCCGGAGATAGCCGTCGCCACCACCAAGGGCTATACGACGCAGCTGGCCGCACTCTACCTCTTTGCCGTCTGGGCGGCC
The DNA here is from genome assembly GCA_944385815.1 of uncultured Oscillospiraceae bacterium. Lineage (GTDB taxonomy): Bacteria > Bacillota > Clostridia > Oscillospirales > Oscillospiraceae > Scatomorpha. Next base: position 8,684 of record CALWYQ010000052.1, read on the forward strand.
GGGCTGCTCGGGCGGGCCGGGGGCGAGCGCTATGACGGCCTTATCGCGAGCCTTCGAGCCCTGCCGAGCCTTGTGCAGAGGTCGATCGACCTGAACGTCCACGTAAAATACCTCGCGGAGCGCTGGCACGAGCTGGGGAGCCTTTTCTTCATCGGGCGGAACATCGACTACGCCGCGGCCATGGAGGGCTCGCTCAAGCTCAAGGAGATAAGCTATATCCACTCCGAGGCCTACGCCGCCGGCGAGCTCAAGCACGACACGATTGCGCTCATCGACGAAAAGCGGCTTGTTGTGGCGCTGTGCTGCCAGAGCGCGCTCTTCGACAAGATAGTGAGCAACATCCGGGAGGTCAAGGCGCGGGGCGCAAAGGTGCTCGGCGTAGCGCCCGAGGGGAACAGGCGGATATTCGCCGAGGCGGACGACGTGCTGTTCGCGCCGCGCGGCGAGGAGCTCTTTTCCGCGATGACGGAGATAGTCCCGCTGCAGCTCTTTGCCTATTACGTGGCCGCCGCAAACGGCTGCGACATAGATAAGCCCAGGAATTTAGCCAAATCAGTGACGGTGGAGTGAAGAATATGAAAAAACCCGTCTATGAGAGCCCGCTTTGCTCGCGCTACGCCTCCGAGCGTATGCAGTACATCTTTTCGCCCGACTACAAGTTCCTGACCTGGCACAGGCTCTGGCTCGCCCTCGCCGAAAACGAGATGGCCCTCGGGCTGAACGTCACCGCCGGGCAGGTGGCCGAGCTGCGCGAAAACCTTGAGGTAATTGACTACGAGGCCGCGGACAGGTATGAGCGCGCGCTGCGCCACGACGTAATGGCGCACATCCGCGCCTGGGGCGACCACTGCCCCAGGGCCCGCCGGATAATCCACCTCGGCGCGACGAGCTGCTATGTTGACGATAACGGCGACCTCATAGCCTACCGCGAGGCGCTGCGGCAGATACGCATGCTGCTCATAAACGCCCTCGCCGCGCTGGCCGATTTTGCCGAAAAGCACGCCGACGTGCCTGTGCTGGCCTACACGCACTATCAGGCGGCCCAGCCGACCACACTCGGCAAGCGGGCCTGCATGTGGGCGCAGGATTTCCTCTTTGACCTCGAGCGGCTGGACTATGAGCTCTCCCGCCTGCCGTTTTACGGCTGCAAGGGCGCAACCGGCACGGGCGCGAGCTTTCTGGCACTCTTCGGCGGCGACGCGGGGAAGGCCATGGAGCTGGAGCGGCGCATAGCCTCGGACATGGGCTTTGAGCGCGTGCTGCCGATATGCGGCCAGACCTATACGAGGAAGCTTGACTATTTTATCCTCTCCGTGCTCAGCGGCATAGCCCAGAGCGCGAGCAAGATGGCGACGGACCTGCGGCTGATGGCGCACGAAAAGGAGTTTGACGAGCCCTTTACGAGCTCGCAGGTGGGCTCCTCGGCCATGGCCTACAAGCGCAACCCCATGCGCTGCGAGCGCATCTGCTCGCTGGCGCGCTATGTGCTCTGCGACACGCTCAACCCCGCCATAACCGCCTCGGTGCAGTGGCTCGAGCGCACGCTTGACGACAGCGCGAACCGCCGCATCTCCATACCCGAGGCCTTTCTGGCCGTGGACGCCATACTCGGGCTGGTGATAAACGTCATCTCCGGCTGCACGGTGTATCCTGGCATGATGGAGCGGCACCTCAGGGAGGAGCTGCCCTTCCTCGCGACGGAGAACATCCTCATGCGCGCCGTGGAGCTCGGCGGCGACAGGCAGGAGCTGCACGAGGTCATACGCGAGTACTCCGTAGAGACCGCGCGGCGCATGAAGGAGACCGGCTGCGCCAACGACCTTGAGGAGAAGCTCCTCGCCGACGGGCGCTTCAAGCTCACGCCCGAGAGCCTCGGCGAGATACTTGACATACGCAAGTTTACCGGCCTCGCGCCGGAGCAGGCGCGGGACTTTGTCGCGCACAGCCTCCGGCCGGTGATAGAGGCCAACAGGGCCGAGCTCGAGGCGGACGGAAAGGGAGAGATAAAATGCTGACCGCCATTGTTGGTATAAACTGGGGCGACGAGGGCAAGGGCCGCATGGTGGACCTGCTAAGCGCCGACTACGGCGTGGTCTGCCGCTATCAGGGCGGCAACAACGCCGGGCACACCGTTATAAACGAGAAGGGCAGGTTCATACTAAACCTCCTGCCGAGCGGCATACTGCGCGAGGGCGTGGCGAACGTCATGGGCCCCGGCATGGTCATAGACATAGAGCACCTCGGCGGCGAGCTTGCGCAGCTGGCCGGAAGGGGCGTCGTGCCCGGGGAGGAGGGGCTTATAATCTCCGACCGCGCGACCATCTGCATGCCCTACCACAAGCTCCAGGACGGGCTTGAGGAGGACAGGCTCGCGGACAGGAAATTCGGCTCCACCCGGCGCGGCATAGCGCCCGTATATGCGGACAAGTATATGAAAAAGGCCCTGCGCATGGGCGACCTGCTGCACACCGAGGGGCTGCGAGAGCGGCTGCGGGACATATGCGAGTGGAAGAACATCACCCTGCGCGGCTACGGCGCCCGGGCCGACGCCGGCGAGATGTACGAGTGGCTCATGGTAAACGGCGAGCCGCTCCTGCCGCGCATAAAGGATACGACGGAGTTCCTGCACGACGCCATAGAAAAGCGCGGCGCCTCCGTCATGTTCGAGGCGCAGCTGGGCGCGCTGAGGGACATAGACTTCGGCATCTACCCCTACACCAGCTCCTCCACCACGCTCGCGGCCTATGCGCCCATCGGCGCCGGCGTACCGGCGCACAGGCTTGACCGGGTCGTGGGCATTATGAAGGCCTATTCGAGCTGCGTGGGCGAGGGGCCCTTCACCTGCGAGTTCTTTGGCGCGGAGGCGGAGAAGCTCCGCGGCCTCGGCGGGGAATACGGCGCGGCCACGGGCAGGCCGAGGCGCGTCGGCGGCTTTGACGTTGTGGCGAGCCGCTACGGCGTCCGCGTGCAGGGCGCGACGGAGCTTGCGCTCACAAAGCTCGACGTGCTCTCCGGCTACGGGGACATACCCGTTTGCACGCACTACAGCGTGGACGGCGTTATCACGGACAGCTTCCCGAGCGGCGGCGCGCTCGAGCGCGCAAAGCCGGTTTATGAGTACCTGCCCGGCTTTGAGGGCGACATCTCCGGCTGCCGCAGCTTTTCCGAGCTGCCGGCGGCGGCGCAGGACTACGTAAAATTCTGCGAGGAGGCGGTCGGCTGCCGGATAAGGTACGTCTCCGTCGGCGCGAACCGCGACGAGATAATAGAGAGGTAAGACGCGGGCATGAGACTTTTTCTGGCAATACTGCTCTGCAAGCTGGCGCGGGCCGCGCTGCGGCTGCTGGGGCGCGGCGGCACCGCGCTGCCGGGGTCGCTGGCGCTGAAGCTCTGCCCGGACATCGTGGCGCGGCTCTCGCGGCCGCTGAAAACCATCATGGTCACCGGCACGAACGGCAAGACCACCACCTGCCGCATGATCGAAAGGATGCTCGGCGACGCGGGCTTCGACTGCATGGCCAACCGCTCCGGCCCCAACTTGGAGCGGGGCATAGCCGCGGATCTCTGCGCGAACGCCGGCCTCACCGGTAGGCCCAGAAAGCGCGTGGCCGTTATAGAGTGCGACGAGGCGGCCTTCAAGCGCGTGTGCGGCGAGATGAAGCCGGCCGCCGTGGTGGTGACGAATATATTCCGCGACCAGCTGGACCGCTACGGCGAGGTCACGCACACGCTCGAGAGCATACGCATCGGCCTTGAGCGCGCGGGTGGCGCGCTGGTCTGCCTGAATGCGGACGATTCGCTTGTCGCCTCCCTCGCGCCGGACGCGGCGGACAGGGTGCGGTTTTTTGGCATCGACGTGCCTCTCGGCGAGGCCTCCGCGGTCTCAGACGCGCCGCGCTGCATAATCTGCGGGGCGGAATATGAGTACAAATATCACACCTTCGCGCATTTAGGCGGTTTTTGCTGCCCGAAATGCGGCTATTCCCGCACGGAGCCGGAGGTCGCCGTTGTGGGCGTGGACTCCCTCGGCCCGGAGGGCTCCGTGGCCGAGATCCGCGTTGACGGCGAGATATACACCGCGCCGGTCAGCCTGCCGGGGGCCTACAACCTCTATAACGCTGCCGCGGCCGTCGCGGGCGTGACCGCGCTCGGCGTCGGGGCCGAGAGCGCGATAAAGAGCCTTGCGCACATAGAGAGCGGCTTCGGGCGCATGGAGCGCTTTGAGCTGGGCGAGGCGAAGGTCACGATGGTGCTTGTCAAGAACCCCGCCGGCTGCGACAGGGCCCTCGAATACCTCGCGGGCGTGCCCGAGGCCGCGGCGGTCTTTTGCCTCAACGACGGCACCGCGGACGGCACGGACGTCAGCTGGATCTGGGATGCGGGCTTTGAGAGGCTGTTTTCCGGCGGGCAGCGGCGCGAGATCATCGTGTCCGGCACACGCGCGGACGATATGCGCCTGCGGCTCAAGTATGCCGGGGCCGACGACGGGGACGTGCGCACTGTGCGCGGCACGGCGGAGCTGGCCGATGCCATCGCCGCGCTCAGGGGGCAGGTCTGCGTGATGCCCACCTACACCGCCATGCTGCCGCTGCGCGCAGAGCTGGCCTCGCGCGTGGGCAGAAAGGAGTTTTGGAAGTGATGGAGCTGCGTATCTGCCACCTCTACCCGGATGTGCTCAACCTCTATGGGGACAGGGGCAACGTCCTGTGCATGAAAAAGCGCCTCGAGTGGCGCGGCATAGGCTGCTCCGTGACCGAGCTGCCCATAGGCGAAAAGGCCCCGCTCGGGCGCTTCGACCTCTTCTTTATCGGCGGCGGGCAGGATTTTGAGCAGGGGCTGCTGCTCGACGACCTGCGCGCCGGGAAGGGCGGGGAAATCAAGGCCGCGGCCAATGACGGTCTGGCCTTCCTTTGCGTCTGCGGGGGCTATCAGCTCATGGGGCACAGCTATGAGACCTATACCGGCGAGCGCTTTGCCTTTTTGGGCGCGCTCGACCTTGTTACCGCCGGCGCGAAGGAGAGGCTAATCGGCAACTTTGCCTTTGAGACCGAGTTCGGCGCCGTGGTCGGCTTTGAGAACCACTCGGGCCGTACCAGGCTCGGCCCCGGCGTGCAGCCGCTCGGGCGGGTCCTGCGCGGCAGCGGCAATAACGGCGAGGACGGCACGGAGGGCGCTCGGTACCTGAACGTGTTCGGCACCTACAGCCACGGGCCGGTGCTGCCGAAGAACCCGGCGCTCTGCGACGGGATACTGTTAGCCGCGCTCAGGCGCAAATACGGCTCGGCGGAGCTCGAGCCGCTCGACGACGCGGCCGAAAACGCCGCGCACGAGAGCGTGCTGCGCTCGCTCGGCATAAACTGAAAACGACAGCGCAAATCCCCCGGACGGGTTCACGTCCGGGGGATTTTTGTTTGGCGTTTTGTAATTTATGAATGCATATCCGAGCGCCGGGAAATAATATCCACTTTATATTTTGTACATCACTTACGAAATTATATGACATGCACAAATTTACGGTGATGCGCCGCAGGGGTAGCGCGGTTATTTGTGCAATGCGCAGAAAAACGGGGAATCGCTGTGAATATTGTGCATAATCCTTGACTTCTGCTCAAAAATATGTATAATATAGGCGTGGAGGTGAGGCAGTGCAGAAGTCAAAGACGCAGAGGGCCGCCGAGCTGCGCGCTGGGATAGAGAAATATTTTGAGGAAAGGCGGGCGGAAGGGACCTTCCCTACCGAGGCGGGGATGCTTTTGGCGCTGGATTTGGGAGAGGAGGAGTACAGAAAACTAAACGAAGAGAGGATGTTCAAAAAGGAGTTCGAGCGCGCGAGGCTGGCGAGGACGGACTGGCTTGAAAACCGGATGGTGACAGAGTCGGGCAGGGCCTCGGGCTGCATGAACGCGCTCAAGCAGGAGAAAAACGGCGGCTATGCCGACAAGGCCGGAGCGCCGCGGGAGCAGAAGCTTGTGATATGCCTCACGGGCGTCGGAAGGGGCGCTGCGGATTGAGCGTATATGAGTGGAACCCCGGGGAGGCCAACCCGAAGCAGAGGCAGTTCTTTGCCTCGCGAAAGCTGTATACCGGCTACGGCGGGGCCAAGGGCGGGGGAAAGACCTGGGCGGTGCGCACCAAGGCATTGTTAGGCGCGTACAACTATCCGGGGATACGCATACTCATCATGCGCAGGACCTATCCCGAGCTGCAGTCGAACCACATAGAGCCGATGCTCAAGCTTGCGGAGCCTGAACTCGCCAACTATAACGGCGCGCTGCACTCGCTCTACTTTGTGAACGGCAGCCTCATACATTTTGGGCACTGGGCCGGGGAGCAGAGCGAGCTTGAATACAACGGCCAGGAGTACGACTGGATATTCATGGACGAGGCCACGCAGTTCACCTGGAGGGCCTTTCAGTTCTTAGGCGGGCTGCTGCGCGGCGTGAACGACATACCGAAGCGCTTTTATGTGACCTGCAACCCGGGAGGCGTGGGGCACAGGTGGGTGAAGCGGCTTTTTATCGACCGGGACTTTATTTCGGGCAGGGAAAACCCCGAGGAAAACGAAAACCCGGACGATTACTGCTTTATCCCCGCTACGGTGGAGGATAACGCGGCGCTTTTGAAGTCCTCGCCGGGGTATCTGCGTATGCTCTCGGCGATGCCGGAGAACCTGCGCCGGGCCTACAGGTACGGCGACTGGGACTCGCTGGGCGGGAACTATTTCCCCGAGCTGAGCGAGGCGGCCCACGTTGTCGAGCCCTTTGCCATACCGCCGCAGTGGAAGCGCTACCGCGCCTTTGACTATGGGCTTGACATGTTCGCCTGCGCCTGGTTCGCCGTGGACGGGGCGGGGCGGAGCTGGATGTACCGCGAGTATTCAAAAAGCGGGCTGATAGTCCAGGACGCGGCGAGGGCGATGTTGGAGCGCACCCTGCCGGGGGAGAGGATAGAGGCCACCTTCGCGCCGCCGGACATATGGTCGAGGCAGAAGGACTCGGGACGCACGATGGCCGAGCTGTTTTTTGAGGCGGGCGTGCCCATTGTGCGCGCGGACAGCTCCCGCGTGCAGGGGCACATGATGATAAAGGACATGCTCGCCAAAAGGCCGGACGGCCGGCCCTCGCTGCTGTTCTTTTCGAGCTGCCGCCAGACGCTTGACGACCTGCGCGACATACAGTCAGATGAGAACGACCCGAACGACTGCGCCCGCGAGCCGCATGAGGTGACGCACAGGGTGGACGCGGTGAGGTACTACTGCGTGAGCCGCGTGCTTCCGGCCGCGGAGGACGGCGGAGGAGGCGGCGGAGAGGGGCTCGGGTACGACGAATTTATGGCCGGGGGAGCCGCGCCGGCCTCGTACATGCTTTTCGGCGGCGGAGCTTAAAAGGAGGAGAGGAAATGGTAACGGAGATCATTTTTGCCGCGGCGGCTTTGCTGCTGCCTGCGGCGGCGCTGCTGCTCATGCGGAGGATGCTCGCGGCGCTCGGCAGGATAGAGCGCTCGCTGGAGCGGATGGCGGGGCGCAGCGCGGCGGAGGAGCCGGAGCGCGGGCGCCGCGACGCCGAGCAGGAGCGCTACGCCGAGGGCATAGCGAATATCCTCGCCTACGGCACGCGCGAGATGCGCAGAAGGGGCGGTGAGGCGCAGTGAAGCTTAAAAAATCGCCGAGCGCGGAGAGCGTATGGCGCGAGTATGAGAAGATGCTCGACTACAACGCCTCGGTGCAGTTGGACGACACGGTGCGCGTTAACGAGAACTTTTTTGTCGGCAAGCAGTGGGAGGGCGTGGAATCAAACGGCCTGCCGACGCCGGTGTTCAACTTCCTCAAGCGCGTGACGCTGTTCACCGTGGCGAGCATCACCACCGAGCGCATCAAGCTGCGCGCGACGCCGGTGGATGCGGCCTCCGGCTCCGGCGCGCTGGTCAGGGCGGCGGACGTGGTGAACGCGGAGTTCGACTCGCTCTTTGAGCACAACCGCCTGCCGGCGCTGGTCAGGGAGTTCATGCGCAACGCCGCCGTGGACGGGGACGCGGCCACCTACACCTACTGGGACGCGGACGCGCCCGCCCCCGGCGGACGCCGCGGCGCGGTGGTGACCGAGATCGTGCAGAACACCCGAGTGGGCTTCGGCAACACGGCGGACAGGCACGTGCAGAGCCAGCCGTACATCCTTATAAAGCGCCGCGAGTTCACGGAAAAGCTCCGCGAGCGGGCAAAGACCCTCGGCTGCCGCGAGTGGGAGGACATCCGGCCGGATACGGACGAGCAGTACGTCGATCCCTACAAGGAGACGGGCGACCGCACCACCGTAATACTCCGGCTCTGGCGCGAGGAGAGCACGGGGACGATATGGGGCTTTGAGTGCTGCCGCGGGACGGTCATACGCCCGGCCTGGGACTTAGGGCTGCGGCTCTACCCGGTGACCTGGCTGTGCTGGGACTATGTGCAGGACAGCTACCACGGCCAGGCCCTGCTCACGGGGCTTATACCGAACCAGATCTACATCAACAAGCTCTTCGCCATGACCATGATCTCGCTTATGACCACGGCCTATCCGAAGATAGTCTACGACAAGACGCGCGTGCCCAGGTGGGATAACGGCATCGGCAGGGCCATCGGCGTAAACGGCGGGGACGTCACGGGCGTGGCGCGGATACTCGACCCGGCGCAGGTATCGCCGCAGATCGCGCAGTTCATAGAGCTGACGCAGGAGATGACGCAGTCCAACCTCGGCGCGACGAGTGTGGCGCTCGGCGACGCGAGGCCGGACAACACCAGCGCCATCATCGCCCTGCAGCGCGCCGCCGCCACGCCGAACGAGCTCACGCGGCAGAACCTCTATACGAGCATAGAGGAGCTGGGCGCAATCTACCTCGACTTCATGGCCGGATACTATGGCGTGAGGCTTGTGGAGGTGGACCCGAGGGACGAGGTGGGAGCGGAGATAGCCGATTTCGCCGGCCCGGCGCTGCAGCTCAACGCGCGCGGGAAGATGGTGCTGCCCTACGACTTCGCCATGCTGAGGGACATCCCGATGCTGCTCAAGTTAGAGGCGGGCGCGAGCGCCTACTGGAGCGAGGTCGCCGCGGCGCAGACCCTTGACAACCTGCTCGCCGCGGGGCAGATAGACATTGTGGAATACCTCGAGCGCGTGCCGGACGAGTACGTGACGGACAGGGGCGGGCTTATAGAGGCGGTTAAAAACCGCCGCGCCGCGCTCCGGGAAACTTCAATTTAATTATAGCTTTTGGAGGTTTTTATGGAGGACTGGAAGGTCGATATGGACGGCGTCGTGGACGAGGCCGAGGGGGAGGCTGTGCTGCCGGAGGACCTTTCCGGCGGCGGGGAGGACGGCGGCGGGAGCTTTGAGCTGCGGCACCTCGACAATGTGGTGAGCGTGGACAGGGCAAAGGTCGTCGAGCTCGCGCAGAAGGGCATGGACTATGACCGGGTGCGCGGGAAGTTGGAGAAGGCGAGGGGCGAGCTTGCCGAGCTCAGGGCCTGGCTGGACGATTTGTCGGGAGGGCGGGATGCGCGCGAATTCCGCGACGAGCTCTCGGCAAAGGCCCTCGCCGCCAGGGAGGGGATAAGCGAGGACGCGGCCCTCAGCCGCGTGAAGGCCGGCCGGGAGCCGGACAAGCCCGATGCCTCGCTCAGGCGTGAGAGGGAGGCCAGGGAGTTCATCGAGGCCCATCCGGAGACGGCGGCCGAGATACTCGGCGGCCGCGCGGCCATACCTGACCGGGTGTGGGAGCGCGTGCGGGCCGGGGAGAGCCTTTTGGAGGCCTATGACAGGCACGGCGCCGAGGCCGCCTCCGAGGAGAAGTCGCGGCGCATACGCGAGCTCGAGGCCGAGCTCGCCGGGGCGAGACAGGCAAAGACCAATGCCCTGCGCAGCACCGGCAGCCTGGCCGGGGACGGCGGCGAGGCCGATTACGACGCCCTCACCGCAGGGTGGAACGCGGTTTGAGCGCGATTCGGCGCGAAAATACCGCAAAAGCTTTATTTTTTGCCCTATGACGAACAAAATATCTTAATCAGGAGGTAAATTTGTATATGGCTGTCAACTTAGCGAGCAAGTTTTCCAAGTATGTGGACGACGCCTTTGAGCACGAGTGCCTGCTTGCCGGCGCGGTGAGCAACCGGGTTGAGTTCACGGGCGTCAACGAGGTCTCCGTCTATTCGGTGGACAAGATGGCGATGAACGACTACAACCCCTCCGGCACCTCCCGCTACGGCAGCGTGGAGGAGATAGGCGACAGGGTGCAGACCTTTAAGATAGACCGCGACCGCTCCTTCACCGGCTCCATAGACGAGGGCAACGCCCAGGACCAGTACAACGTCAAGGACGCCTCCGCAAGGCTGCACGTACAGATCCGCGACGTGGTGATCCCCGAGGTGGAGAGCTATGTCTTTGGCAAATGGGCCTACGGCGCCGGAAAGGTCGTGGGCGGCCAGGCCCCGACCGCAGACACGCTGCTCGGCCTTATCCAGGCCGGCGCGAGCTACATGAACAACCACCACGTGCCCAAGCGCGGGCGCAGCATCTTTATCGCGGAGACCTATGCCGCCATGCTGCCCAACCTCGCCAATCTGACCTACCTCGAGCGCCTCGGCAGCGAGGCGGTGAGCGAGAACCGCCTGCCGCGCGTTGCGGGCTTTGACGTCCGCGTGGTGCCCGACGGCGACATGTTGGAGGGCGTGTACTTCATCCTCCAGCACAAGGACGCCTGCCCCTTTGTCCAGAAGCTGGCCAAGTACAAGATTCAGAAGGACCCGATGGGCATAGACGGCAACGTCATCGAGGGCCGCGTCCGTTACTGGGCCGGAGTCCTCGCCGAGAAGTGCGACGGCGTATACGTCTACTGCGCCTCGGACAAGGTCCAGGCCGATCCCGTCCTCGGCGGCAGCGGCAACGCCGTTACCGTGACGGCCGCGGGCGCGACGATATACTACACCGTGGACGGCAGCGACCCGAGATACAGCGCCAGCCGCGAGATTGTCGCCTCCGGCGGCACGGTGAACCTTGTGAGCGGCCAGACGCTCAGGGC
>CALWYQ010000053.1 GCA_944385815.1 uncultured Oscillospiraceae bacterium
AGAGTACGGCGCGAAGATAAGCCGCATGATAGAGGAAATCGAGGAAAAAGATGAGCAGAATGCTGACAGCGAGTGAGTGCGCCGCCTGGCTGCTCGCCCACGACGACTATCTTATAATCAGCCACCGCCGCCCGGACGGGGACACCCTCGGCTCGGGCGCGGCGCTCTGCTCGGCGCTCCGCCGCTCGGGCAAGCGGGCCTGGTGCCTGGATAACCCCGAGACGATAAACAGCCACCGCCCCTTCGTCACGCCGTATCTGGCCGGCGAGGGGGTTAATCCTGCCGTGAAGGTCACCGTGGACGTCGCGACCGAGGGGCTTTTCCCCGAGGGCGTCGCGCTGCCCATACCCCTCGCCATAGACCACCACCCGACGAACGGCCGCTTTGCCGAAAACCTCTGCCTGGCCGCCGGGCGCTCGAGCTGCGGCGAGATAGTGCTCGAGATAATAAAGGCTATGTGCGGCTCCGTCAGCCGCGAGGAGGCCGACCTGCTCTACATGGCCGTGAGCACGGATACCGGCTGCTTCCAGTACTCCAACACGGACGCCGCCACCCTGCGCGCCGCCGCCGAGCTCATAGACGCGGGGGCGGACAATTCCACGCTCAACATCACCCTGTTCCGCACGCAGAGCCGCGCGAGGATGGCCCTCGAGGGGCGGATACTCAGCTCCATGCGCTATTTCCGCGGCGGGCTTATAAGCGCCGCCGTAATAACCCTCGCCATGCTCGCCGAGTGCGGTGCGGACGACAACGACTGCGACGACCTCGCGGGCATAGCAGGCAAGGCCGAGGGCAGCGTCGTAAGCCTCACCCTGCGCGAGGTGGCCGCAGGCGAGACAAAGGTCTCCGCCCGCAGCAAGCCGGGCGTCAACGTCGCCGAAATCTGCGCCGTGTACGGGGGCGGCGGCCACGATATGGCCGCCGGCGCCACGCTGCGCTGCCCGCCGGAGGAGGCGCTTGAGCTCATGCTCAGGGCCATAGACGAAAAATGGCCGGGCTGAGCGGCGTCCTCGTTGTTGACAAGCCCGCCGGATGGACCAGCCACGACGTCGTGGCCAGGCTGCGCGGCATAGCGCACACCCGCCGCATCGGCCACGCGGGCACGCTCGACCCCATGGCGACAGGTGTGCTCGTCGTGCTTATCGGCCGCGCTACCAGGGCCGCGGAGTTCGCCGAGGCCCAGGTGAAGGGCTACGAAGCGCGCATACGCTTCGGCCTCACGACCGACACCCTCGACATAGAGGGCCGCGTGCTGAGCGAGAGCGGCATCAGGCCCGGGCCGGAGGCCCTGCGCGCCGTGCTGCCGCGTTTTACGGGCAGGATAGAGCAGATACCGCCCATGTACTCCGCGATAAAGGTCGGCGGCCGCAGACTCTATGAGATAGCAAGGGCCGGCGGCGAGGTCGAGCGGAAGGCGCGTGAGGTTTACATAACAAAGTTAGACTGCGCAGGCCCGCTGCCTGACGGCGACTATGAGCTCAGCATAGAGTGCACAAAAGGCACGTATATACGCTCGCTCTGCGCGGACATAGGCGAGGCGCTCGGCTGCGGGGCCTGCATGTCGGCGCTGAGGAGGACGTATTCCGGCGAGTACCGCCTGCGCGGCGCGGTCGGGCTTGAGACGCTTGCTGAAAGGGGCGTTGAGCCCTTCCTCCGAGGGGTGGACAGCGTTTTTGCCTCCCGGCCGGAGCTTGTGCTCTCCGGCGCGAGGGCGGAGCGCACGGCGCGCAACGGCGGGGAGCTGCGAGCTGAGGCGGAGGACGGTGAATACCGTGTATATTCCGAAAGCGGCGAATTCCTCCTGCTTGGCGCGGTAAAAAACGGCGTTTTGCGAACAGTTAAAAGCTTTTTTGAGGTTGATTGAAATGCCAGAGACAAAGAGAGTCATAGCCCTTGGCTTTTTTGACGGGGTGCATCTCGGCCACGCGGCGCTGATGGAGATGACGCGCCGGCGCGCGCTCGAGCGGGGCGCGGCGCCCTCGGTGCTGACCTTTGACACGCACCCGGACACGCTTGTCAAGGGCATAGAGGTGCCGCTTATAAATTCGCCCGAGGGGAGGGCGGAGATCATCCGGCGCGTGTACGGGATAGAGAGTGTTATCTTCATCCACTTCAACCACGCCGTCATGCAGATGCCCTGGGAGGATTTCCTCTGCTCGCTGAAGAACGAGCTGCGCGCAGTGCATATAGTCGTGGGCTACGACTTCACCTGCGGCTACCGCGGGGAGGGCCGGGCGCTGAAGATTGCGGCCTGGTGCTCCAAAAACGGCCTCGGCTGCGATGTGATCGACGCGGTCAGGGTAGACGGGGAGATAGTGAGCTCCTCAAGGATACGCGAGCTCATCTCCGATGGGCGCATGGAGGAGGCGAACAGGCTCCTCGGTCACCCGCACTGCCTTGTAGACACCGTCCACTACGGCTTCCAGTTGGGCGGGAAGCTGGGCACGCCGACCATCAACATGCGCTTTGCCGAGGGCGTGCTTGTGCCGCGGCACGGCGTTTACGCGGCAAAGGTGTTTTTGGATAACGGGTACGAGTACATGGCCGTCACCAACGTCGGCGTGAGGCCGACCGTCTCGGGCGGGGACCGGGTGAGCGTTGAGAGCTTCATCCTCGACTTCTCCGGCGACCTTTATGAGCATACGGTCAGGGTCGATTTCCACCGATTCCTGCGCGACGAGCGCCGGTTTGAGAGCACCGGGGCCCTGCGCGCGCAGATCCTCGCCGACGCGGAGAGCTCAAGGGCATATTTCACGCAGAAAAAATAAAATCAGAGGCAGGCGCGAGCCTGCCTCTGTTTTTTGCCGTCATTCGTTTTCCTTGAATTTTACGAAGCCGGTTTTTGTGTTCTTCGGGTAGCCGACCGTCCATATATGGCGGGCGCCGCAGCGGGGGCAGGCCATGTCGCCCAGCTCCTCTGCATAGGCCTCGGCGCGCATGATGTACATGTTGGTCTTGGCGAGCTCGCCGCAGCGCGGGCAAAAGACAAGGTAGTTGGCAAAGCTGTCGTATATGCCCCTGCTGCAGTCCTCCCACTCCTCCTTTGTCAGGGGGCGCGGGATTATATTGCTGTTAATTACCATAGCTCCCACCTCATATGACGTGCTCTATCTTGCGCGAGTCGTAGTGCCTGTTCAGGAAGGGGATGATCACGCTGTGCATGAGCTTCATGTCGAGATTAAAGTAATATACGGCGAAAAGCCCGGCTAAAAGCGCCGTAAGGCCGCCAGTTAATTTGAGTATAAGCTTCATATTTCCTCCTTACCAGCCCGCGTCGTCGTCAAAGTCCTCGAGCGTGGGGTCGAGCGGCTCTTCGCCGAGGACGGTGCGCATGTAGTCGTTGACGGCCTTGCGCGCCTCGGCAGGGGGGACGGTGCGGTAGTCCATGAGCGCGTGGGGCAGCCAGCAGATTTTGAACTCGTCCGAGTGGCGGCGGAATTCCTCCTCTATGAGGCCCTGGCAGCCGGCCATGCCCTTGCAGCCGATGTCGTCGTACATGACTATCATGTCGCAGTTGAACTTGCGCGCGGTCTCAAAGACCTGCAAAATGTGCCGGTTGCCGCCGACGGTGTGCGTGCGCATGGGCGTGCGGGCGTACCAGTCGGCCACGTCGCTCATCATCGTGTCCCTGTCCTCGGTGTCGGCGATGTTGTGCCCGGTGAGGGAGTCCATATTTATAACGACGGCGATGCCCCAGCAGTTATAGAGCCACGCGGCGACCTGGCAGTTGTAGGTGCTGCCGCAGGACCAGGCCACGGCGCGGTGCCGCGCATAGGGGACGGTGTTGACGCCCTTTTCGACGCCCTTGTAGAAGAGCCTGAGTATCTTTGCGCTCTCGCGCTCGAAGAATTTGTTCGCGCTCTGCTGGTAGAAGTATATGCGGAAGAAGCCCTGGCAGACGGCGTTGAGGCCGATGGTGTTGGTCGTGGCGTAAATGTCCCAGCGCTCCAGCTCCTCGCGCGTTACCTG
>CALWYQ010000054.1 GCA_944385815.1 uncultured Oscillospiraceae bacterium
CGCTCCAGCAGGAGCTTGAGAGGCGGAAGCTGCACCCGGTGAACCCGCTTTTCTTCCGTTTTTTAGCAAACGTAATCGTAAAGGGCGTGCTGCAAAAGAAGTATAACGCCCATTTCAGCTACGCCGATGACATAAAGCCCTATATGGGCAAGAGCTACGTTGTGGTCTCGAACCACGCCTCGCGCATGGACTATGTGTTCACCGCGCCGGCCTTCCTGCCGGACACCTTCAACTTTGTCGTGGGCTACAACGAATTTTTCCGCGGGCACCTGGCCTGGCTGCTGCGCGCGGCGCAGGCGATACCCAAGAAGAACTTTGTCCGCCAGCCCTATGCGATACGGGAGATAATCCGCGTCGTGCGCGCCGGCGGGCGCATAATTATCATGCCGGAGGGCATGAGCTCCATCTCCGGGCACAACCAGCCCTGCGCGCTGGGGAGCGGCCACCTGCTCAAGAGCCTCGGCGTCCCGGTGCTGTACACGAAGATAGCCGGCGGCTACCTCACCGCGCCTAAGTACAACCTCACGGACCGCATAGGGCGCGTGGACGTGACGGCCGGTGTGCTCTTCACGCCGGAGCAGCTGCGCGCCATGAGCGCGGAGGAGATCCAGCGCGAGCTCGACCGGCGGCTCTATCACGACGACTACGAGTGGAACCGCGCCGCGCGCGTAAAATTCTCCGGCGCGGGCCGCATGGCCGAGAATATGCATCAGCTGCTCTTCCACTGCCCGCGCTGCGGCGCGGACCTCGAGATGGAGAGCTCGGGCGACACGATACGCTGCCGCGCCTGCGGCAATTCCGGCCGTTTGAACGAGTACTACGACCTCATCCCCGAGGAGGGCTCCGTCCTCCCGGAGACGCCGTCAAAGTGGTTCGACATGCAGCGCGCGCATGTGCGCAGCCTTGTGCGGCAGCCCGGATACGTCCTCAGCGAGCAGGTGAAGCTCGGCTGCCTGCCGCGGTACAGCTACCTCAAAAAGGAGGACACCAGCGAAATCTGCGGCGAGGGCACGCTGCTCCTCGACTCCGCGGGGCTGCACTTCGAGGGCGTGAAGAACGGCGCGCCGTACAGCTTCCACGTCCCCATAAGGGACCTGCCGACCTACGGCATGTGCACGGACTGCTCGAGGTTCTACACCTTTGTGGACGGGGAGTTCACCGAGTTCTACCCCGAGCGGGACAGCGTCGAGCTCTGGTTCATGGCCACGGAGGAGATGCACCGCGCCCAGGGCGGCGAGTGGCAGGACTTCCCCCGGCCGGACGGGGAATAAGGAAAGGGAGAGGAAAATTTCCTCTCCCTTGAGTCTCACAAAAAAGCCTCGCAGAGTTTCGCGGCCGCAGCCGCGAAATAAGCTGCAATCATTTTCGACGGCGGCGTGTACGTCGCCGAAAATACTTCTCACGGAGCGAAGCGTCGAATTGTCCGCCATTGGCGGACAACCGAGGCGCGAAGCGGAGTGCGAACCCTTTTGTCGAAGAAGGCGGAGCCTTCTTCGACAAGCTGAAGGGAGAGGAAATTTTCCTCTCCCTTTTTAATTTGCGGCTTATGAGAAGTATTCTACCCCGCCCTCGAAGAGCGGCTGGTACTTGTCGCCGGGGACGTTTGCGTAAAGGCCGGGGCCGCTTCGCTCGCTGTGCCCCATCTTGCCCAGAACGCGGCCGTCCGCGCTGGTTATGCCCTCCACGGCGAGCACGGAGCCGTTCGGGTCGTAGCGCAGGTCCATGCTCGGCTCGCCCGCAAGGTCTACGTACTGCGTGGCGATCTGGCCGTTTGCGGCGAGCTCATTGAGCAGCTCCGGCGGGCAGACAAAGCGGCCTTCGCCGTGGCTTATCGCGACGGTGTGTATGTCGCCCACGGCGCATTTGCTCAGCCACGGGCTCTTATTCGAGGCCACGCGCGTGCGCACAAGCCGGCTCTGGTGGCGGCCTATGGCGTTGTAGGTCAGCGTGGGGCAGCTCCGGTCCGTTTTGACTATGCGCCCGAAGGGCACAAGGCCGAGCTTTATAAGCGCCTGGAAGCCGTTGCAGATGCCGAGTATGAGCCCGTCGCGCGTGTACAGCAGCTCATGTACGGCGTCCGTCAGCTTTTCGCGGCGGAAAAAGGCGTTTATGAGCTTGCCGCTGCCGTCCGGCTCGTCGCCGCCGGAAAAGCCGCCGGGTATGACAAGCATCTGGCTGCGCGAGAGCGCGGCGACCATGCGCTCGAGGCTCTCCTCAACGTCCTTCGGGCTGAGGTTGCGTATGACAAGCACCTCCGGCTCCGCCCCGGCCCTGCGCAGGGCGCGGGCGGTGTCGTACTCGCAGTTCGTGCCGGGGAACACCGGGATAAGCGCGCGCGGGCGCGCCGTTTTTATCGCCGGGGCCGGGCGCGCGGCCGGAGCCTCGGCGCTGAGCCTTTCGACGGGCACGACCGGCTGGCCGGGCGCGGTGAGATGCGGGTATACGCCCTCGAGCCGCTCCTCCCAGGCGCGCTGCACGAGCGTGAGCTCCGCGCGCTCGCCGCCGGAAACAATGGCGTAGTCCTCCGTGACAGTGCCGAGCGTCTCGCCTGCGGCGCAGTCCGGCGTGAGCTCCGCGATGAAGCTCCCGAAGCGCCAGCCGAAGAGCCGCCCCGGGTCAAAGCCCTCCGCGAGCCTGACGCCGAGCCGGTTCCCGAAGCACATCTTGGCAAGGCCCTCACCTATGCCGCCCGCGCCGCAGTACCAGGCCGCGCGCACCTTGCCGGCGCGCATCAGGCCCTCCAACTCATCGAAGAGCGCAAGAGTGGCCGCGCTGTCAAAGGGGTCGGCGTAAAAGAGCGCTACGCGGCTCCCCGCGCGCTTGAACTCGGGGGAGACGGCGTCCGAAGCCCTGCCCGCCGTCACGGCGAAGGAGACGAGCGTCGGCGGCACGTCGAGCGCCTCAAAGCTGCCGGACATGGAGTCCTTGCCGCCGATGGCGCCGGCCCCGAAGGCCTTCTGCGCCCTCAGCGCGCCCAAGAGCGCGGCGAAGGGCCTGCCCCAGCGCTCCGGCTCATTGCGCAGGCGCTCAAAATACTCCTGAAAGCTCAGGTAAACCTCCCTGTGCCCGAAGCCGCTCGCAACAAGGCGGGATATGCTCTCCGCCACGGCGAGGTACGCGCCCCGGAAGGGGTTCTGCTCGCTCACGGCGACCTCAAAGCCCCAGCTCATCGCCGAGCAGGTGGAGGTCTCGCCCATGACGGGTATCTTCGCTGCCATGCACTGCGCCGGGGTCAGCTGGTACGCCCCGCCGAAGGGCATGAGCACCGTCCCCGCGCCGATAGTGGCGTCAAAGCGCTCCGCAAGCCCCCGCCGCGAGCAGCACTCGAGCGAGCCGAGCAGGGAGCAGAGCTTTTCCTCAAGCGCGCCGGAGACGGCCGGGGAGGCGTCCTCAACGCGCATGGCGGGGATTTTGACCGCCGCGTGCTTTTCCGCGCCGTTCGTGTCCAGAAAGGCGCGCTCAATGTCGCAGATAAGCCTGCCGCGCCAGCTCATGCGGAGCCTCGGCTCGGCGCTCACAACAGCGACCGTCGCGGCCTCGAGGTTTTCCGCCTCCGCCGCGGCCAAAAACGCCGCCTCGTCGCGCTTTGCGACCACCACGGCCATGCGCTCCTGGCTCTCGGAGATGGCGAGCTCCGTGCCGTCGAGGCCCGCGTACTTGCGCCTGACCCTGTCGAGGTCTATCTCAAGCCCCGCGGCGAGCTCGCCTATGGCGACGGAGACGCCGCCCGCGCCGAAGTCGTTGCAGCGCTTTATCATGCGCGTCACGTCCCCGCTGCGGAAAAGGCGCTGGAGCTTGCGCTCCACGGGCGCGTTGCCCTTCTGCACCTCCGCGCCGCAGTCCGTAAGGCTGTGGCTGTCGTGCGCCTTGCTCGAGCCGGTGGCTCCGCCCATGCCGTCGCGCCCGGTGCGCCCGCCCAAGAGTATCACCACGTCGCCCGGCTCCGGCCGCTCGCGCACAACATGGCTCTCCGGCGCCGCGGCCACCACCGCGCCTATCTCGAGGCGCTTTGCAACGTAGCCGGGGTGGTAGAGCTCGTCAACAAGGCCCGTGGCAAGGCCTATCTGGTTGCCGTAGGAGCTGTAGCCCGCCGCCGCGCCGGTGCAGAGCCTGCGCTGCGGCAGCTTGTTCGGCAGCGTGTCCTCAAGCGGGACTGTCGGGTCGCCCGCGCCGGTTATGCGCATCGCCTGGTACACATAGGCCCGGCCCGAGAGCGGGTCGCGTATCGCGCCGCCTATGCAGGTGGCCGCGCCGCCGAAGGGCTCTATCTCCGTCGGGTGGTTGTGCGTCTCGTTCTTGAACATCAGCAGCCAGGGCTCCTCGACGCCGTCGTTGTCCACCGTTATATGTACGGAGCAGGCGTTTATCTCCTCGCTCTCGTCAAGCTTCTGCAGCCGCCCCGTGCTCCTGAGGTACTTCGCGCCTATCGTGGCGAGGTCCATGAGCGTGACGGGCCGCCCCTCGCGGCCGAGCGCCCTGCGCACCTCGAGATAGTCCTCATAGGCCTCGCGCACCTCAAGGTCGGCTATCTCCACGCTGTCTATGACCGTGCCGAAGGTGGTGTGCCGGCAATGGTCGGACCAGTAGGTGTCCAGCACCCGCACCTCCGTCACCGTGGGGTCGCGGCCCACGCGAGCAAAGTAATCGCGGCAGAATTCGGCGTCGTCCGCGTCCATCGCGAGGCCCATCCCGGCCACGACGCCCTCGAGCCCGGCGCGGTCGAGCGCGGTAAAACCCTCCACCACGGCCACGTCCGGCGGCTCGGGATAGTCCGCCAAAAGGCTCTCACGCGGCTCAAGGCTCGCCTCGCGGCTCTCCACGGGGTTTATTACGTCGCGCTTTATTGCCGCGAGCGCGCCCCCGTCAAGCTCGCCGTAGAGCAGGTACACCCGCGCGCTCGCCACGCCGGGCCGCTCCCCGCCGCTCACAAGCTGGATGCACTCGGCGCAGGAATCCGCCCGCTGGTCGAACTGCCCGGGCAGGTACTCCACCGCGAAGGCCGCGTCCGCCTCCGGCAGCTCATAGAGCAGCTCGTCCACCTGCGGCTCGGAAAAGACCACAGGCAGGCATTTTTCAAAGAGCGCCGCGTCCAGCCCCTCCACGTCGTAGCGGTTCAAGAGCCGCAGCGAGCGCAGGCCGGTCACGCCCGGCAGGGAGGAGAACTCCGCAAGGGCGCGCTGCGCCTCCTCGTCGTAGGGCGCGCGTTTTTCAACATAAACTCTGTATACCATATTCAGCCCTCCGTGGCCGCAAGCGCCCTCGCGCCGATGTCGCGGCGGTAGTGCACGTCGTTGAAGCCAACCTTTTCCGCCGCGGCGTAGGCCCTGCCGACAGCCTCGCGCAGCGTCGGCGCGGTGCAGGAGAGGCCCAGCACGCGCCCGCCGTTTGTAACAAGCGTGCCGTCGTCAAGCCTTTTCGTGCCCGCGTGGAACACCTCCGCCTCGCCGCCGGGCAGCTGCCCGTCCACAAGCCCGTGGATGGCGCAGCCTTTTTTGTAGCTCCTGGGGTAGCCGCCGCTCGCCAGAACAAGGCAGCAGCTGAATTTATCCGCCCATTTTACCTCGACCTCGGCCAGACGGCCGGCGCTCACGGCCTCCATGATGGTCAGCAGGTCGGTCTCCAAAAGCGGCAGCACGGCCTGCGTCTCCGGGTCGCCGAAGCGGCAGTTGTACTCAATGACCTTCGGCCCGTCCTTTGTCAGCATCAGCCCGAAGTAGAGGCAGCCGCGGAAGGGACGGCCCTCGGCGTTCATGGCGCGGACGGTGGGCATAAATAT
>CALWYQ010000055.1 GCA_944385815.1 uncultured Oscillospiraceae bacterium
GGCCTCTCCCCATTTTCACCCTCGCTCAGAAGAGCGAGACATTAGCAATAACCGCGCTGAACACTATCGAAACCGTCGAGCAGAGCTTGATAAGGATATTGAGGCTCGGGCCGGAGGTGTCCTTGAAGGGGTCGCCGACCGTGTCGCCTATTACGCCGGCCTTATGGCACTCGCTGCCCTTGCCGCCGTGGTGGCCGGATTCTATGTACTTCTTGGCGTTATCCCAGGCGCCGCCGGAGTTGGACATGAACACCGCCATGCCGAAGCCGCAGGTGGTGGTGCCGGCCAGCAGGCCCACGACGCCCTCCACGCCTAACACAAGCCCCGTGGCGATGGGCACGACGACGGCCAAAAGCGCCGGCACGACCATGGCGCGCAGCGCGCCGGTGGTGCAGAGATCGACGCAGCGCTCGTAGTCCGGCTCCGCCTCGCCCTCCATGATGCCCGCGATTTCGCGGAACTGCCGCCGCACCTCGATGACGATGTGCTGAGCGGCCTTCTGCACGGCGCTCATGGTGAGCGCGCCGAAGATGAACACAAGCATGGTGCCGACGAACAGCCCGACCAGCACCGCCGGGTTCGTGACCGAGAGGTCCATCGCCCCGCCGAGGGCCTTTTCGCCGACCTCGACGTAGCTGACTAAGAGCGCCAGCGCCGTCAGCGCGGCGGAGCCGATGGCGAAGCCCTTGCCCGTCGCGGCCGTGGTGTTGCCGAGGGAATCGAGCGCGTCCGTCCTCTCGCGAACCTCCTCGCCGAGGCCGCTCATCTCCGCGATGCCGCCGGCGTTGTCCGCAACCGGGCCGTAGGCGTCCGTCGCGAGGGTTATGCCCAGCGTGGCGAGCATACCGATGGCCGAGATGCCGATGCCGTACAGGCCGTTATTAAAGCTCAGCTCATACTCCGCACTCGCCGTGACCAGCGTGCCGCCCGAGGCGAGGAAGCTTATTATGACCGCGACGCCGACGATGAGTATGGGCGCGGCGGTGCTTATCATGCCCAGCGAGATGCCGCCGATTATAGTCGTGGCCGCGCCGGTCTCCGTCGCGTCGGCGAGGTTCTGCGTGGGCTTGTAGGTGTCGGAGGTGTAGTACTCCGTGACGTAGCCGATGGCGCAGCCCGCAGCGAGGCCGCAGAAGATGCTTATAAGTATGCCGACCCAGCTCGCGCCATCCACGTCCTTCATGACGAACCACGTGAGCGGCACGCAGAGCACGGCGCAGAGCGCGGCCGCGAAGTAGGTGCCCGTGCGCATGCTCTTGAGCAGCTCGCGCTGGCTGGCCTTTTCGCCGGTTTTTATCATAAACGAGCCGATAAGCGAGCAGATAACGCCCACGACGGCGATGGCGAGCGGGAGGAACATGCCGTTCCAGCCGTAGCCCGCGGAGGCGCCGATGGCGAAGGTTGCGAGGATGGAGCCGACGTAGCTCTCATAGAGGTCTGCGCCCATGCCGGCGACGTCGCCCACGTTGTCGCCCACGTTGTCCGCGATCGTGGCGGGGTTGCGCGGGTCGTCCTCGGGTATGCCGGCCTCGACCTTGCCGACCAGGTCCGCGCCGACGTCCGCCGCCTTGGTGAAGATGCCGCCGCCCACGCGCGCAAAGAGCGCCGCGCAGCTCGCGCCCATGCCGAACATGACCATGGTGTTTGCTATGGTGTCCGCGTCGCAGCCGAAGCCGTACTCGAGCACGAGGAACCAGACCGAGACGTCCAGGATGCCGAGCCCGACCACGGTGAAGCCCATGACCGAGCCGGAGGAAATGGCGACGCGCAGCCCGCGGTTGAGGCTCTCATTCGCGGCGTTCGCCGTGCGCGCGTTCGCCGTTGTGGCGATGCGCATGCCTACAAAGCCCGCCATGCAGGAGTAAAACCCGCCGGTCAGAAACGCGAAGGGGACGAACTTGTTGACAAGCCCCTCGCCGTTTATCCACGGCACATAGGCCAGAACGGCCAGTATCACCGCGATTATTACGAAGATTATCGCAACCGTCTTGTACTGCCGCCTGAGATAGGCGTTGGCGCCCTTGCGGATGGCCGCGGCTATCTTCTGCATCGCCGGCGTGCCCTCCGAAAAGCTCTTAACTCTCCGTGCCTGAAAATACGCGAAGAGCAGCGCGCACAGCGCGCCGACTACGCCCAGCCAGAACAGGTTCTCCATGCTGTCATCACTCCTAAGCTTCGTTTGGCGGGGCCTTTGCCGCCGCAATGCTATTTTACACGAGCCTTACGCAAAAATCAACCAACAAGTACAAAAAATATTCGATATTTTGAGCCCAAATCATACTTGTTGCACAATACATTACAGACGTCTATAATATCCGAGGCGGGCGGGATGTATATTCCACGCGATGGTTGAGAGAAGCTTGAAATTTTTAATACATTTATTTATAATAGCACGCAGAGGGAGTGATTAGCATGGACAAACCCACGCTCCAGCAGGAGCTTGAGAGGCGGAAGCTGCACCCGGTGAACCCGCTTTTCTTCCGTTTTTTAGCAAACGTAATCGTAAAGGGCGTGCTGCAAAAGAAGTATAACGCCCATTTCAGCTACGCCGA
>CALWYQ010000056.1 GCA_944385815.1 uncultured Oscillospiraceae bacterium
AAGGTCGAGTACATCGTCGCCCACGGCGTGGCGAGCACGGTGAGCGGCATTTGGGCCCTGCCCGAGGGGAAGACCGAGCGGGTGCTGATAGGCTCCGCGCACTTCGTCTTCGAGGACGAGAAATGCGTCATCCCCGAGGACGAGCGCGAACGCTTCGACGCTCTCCCCGCCGAGTATTCGCAGCTCTATCTCGCCATCGACGGGCGGCTCGCCGCGGTCATAAGCATCTCCGACCCGCTCCGCGAGGAGGCGCGCGAGGTGCTTGCCGCGCTCAGGCAGCTCGGCATAAAGGAGGCCGTCATGCTCACCGGCGACAGCCCGCGCACGGCGGAGGCCATAGCGGAGCAGTTAGGCGTCGATACGCTCCGAGCCGGTGTGCTGCCCTCGGACAAGGCAGAGTTTGTAGCCCGGCGCCGCCGTGAGGGCCGCCGCGTAATAATGGTCGGCGACGGTATAAACGACTCGCCCGCCCTCTCCGAGGCGGACTGCGGCATAGCGATAAGCGACGGGGCGGCCATCGCCCGCGAGATCGCTGACGTCACCATCGCCGCCGACAGCCTCTATGAGCTCGTGCGCCTCAGGCGCATAGCAATGGCGCTCATGGCGAGGATAAAGGCCAACTACCGCTTCGTCATAGGCTTCAACGCCGCGCTCATAGCCCTCGGGGCCGCCGGCATCCTCCCGCCTGCCACAAGCGCCCTGCTGCACAACCTATCCACCCTCGCCGTAAGCCTGCACAGCATGACCCGGCTGACAGAAAGGGAGCAGAATTAGGCCACCCATGGCTCAAGCAAGGCAAAAGTCCTGAAATCCTGAGATTTCAGGACTTTTATCTTATATGCAAGACCGGTATTGCTTTTGTTCGAGATGTAGAATATAATGCACTCATGTATTGGAGGTGTCTGCTGTGGGCTTTATGTCTGCGAAAACCGCAGGAGAAAAATGGGGTATTACCCAGCGGCGGGTGGCTGTTCTCTGCTCCGAGGGGCGGATACCTGGAGCAGCCATAATCGGCAGCTCGTGGGTAATACCCGAGGACGCAAAAAAGCCGGAGGACTCGCGCAGTTCACATGTGTCCAGGCAAAACGAACCAAAGGTGCGCCCGTTTTTGAAGTGGGCAGGCGGCAAAGGGCAGCTTCTCACGGAAATCGCAAAATACTATCCTTTCGACGGCAAGAATATAACCAGGTATGCCGAGCCCTTCGTCGGCGGCGGGGCGGTGCTGTTCGATATCCTGGCAAAGTACGAACTGGAGGCCGTCTATATCAGCGACATCAACGCCGAGCTTATAAACACTTACAGAGCCGTGCGGGACAATGTCAGCGAGCTGATAGGACGCTTGCAGAAAATGCAGGCCGTTTATCTGCCTTTGGACAGCGAGGCGCGGCGCAAGGTTTACATAACTAATCGTGAGCGCTTCAACTCCATAACCCTCGGCTCTGCCGTGAACGTTGAAAAGGCCGCGCTGATGATTTTTCTAAATCGTACCTGCTTCAACGGCCTCTATCGCGTCAACAAAAAGGGGCTGTTCAATGTCCCGATTGGTTCGTACAGGAACCCTCTTATCTGCGATACGGAAAATCTTCAGGCGGTGTCTCAAAAGCTGCAAAACGTTGAAATCGTCTGCGGTGACTACACCAAAGCCGCAGATTTTATAGACAGACATACCTTCGTCTACTTCGACCCCCCATATAGGCCGTTGACGGAGACGGCGAATTTTACGTCCTATACAGATGTTGAGTTCGATGATGATGAACAGATACGGCTTGCCGCATTTGTTAATATGATGGGCGTCAAGGGCGCAAAGATCGCAGTAGACGGTTCTGACCCAAAGGGAAAGGTCATAAAAATGATGACCGTCAACTATATGAATAAGGGTATGGCAGCTATATGAACACAGCTATGAATATCGAATATGCCGCGCCATATAACTCCAAGTCGCAGCGTGCTCGAGCACTGACTGAAGGGTGGGTAGCGGATAATCTATACTGCCCATGCTGCGGCAACGCTTCGCTTGACCATTTCCCAAATAATCGGCCCGTGGCAGATTTCTATTGCCGAAATTGCAAAGCGCAGTTCGAGCTCAAAAGCAAAAACGGAGTTATTGGCGAAAAAGTCAATGACGGAGCATATAAAACCATGATAAAAAGGATAGGAGAAAATGACAACCCAAATTTTCTCTTTATGAGTTATTCTATGGATCAGCTTGTAGTACGCGATCTAATACTTGTGCCTCAATTTTTCCTAACACAGGAAATAATAGAAAAGCGGAACGCGTTGTCCTTCGGCGCAAGGCGCGCGGGCTGGGTTGGATGCAACATACTCTTCGGCAAGATTCCCATGCAGGGACGCATAGGAATTATAAGGGAAAGCGTGCCGCGCGACTGCCATGATGTATTAAATGACTTCAGGGAAACCGAGAAAATGCAGATTATTGATGTTAAGAAAAGAAGTTGGTTCATGGATGTCCTCGAATGCGTAAACCAAATATCAAGCGAGGAATTTTCACTTGCCGATGTTTATGTGTTCTCTGACATGCTGAAGCATAAACATCCCGATAATCATAATATAGAGGCAAAAATACGTCAGCAATTACAGTGTTTAAGAGAAAGAGATGTTATTGAGTTTTTGGGGCGCGGCAGATACAGCAAGAAAGAAAAATGGTAAGTGGATAATTATGTTATCACAATAGAGGAAACGGTTTCGTGTGAATTCCATGTCTGCGCTTCTCGTACTGAGGAACCAATAAGAATTGCAATTGAAAAATACAAGTGTGGAGAATTTGTCTTGGCGCCCGGCTTTGTCATGGCAAGGCGCATTTCTGCAAATGCTGGGGCAGATGAATGATGTGATTTTTGATATTGCTGGTCGCCTTATATTCCCCGCAATATTCTGCTGCGCTACTCTCGGGAAGGCGAGCTGGTGCTCGATCAGTTCGCAGGCGGCGGGACAACACTGGTTGAGGCGAAGCTGTTAAACCGCGATATAATTGGAGTAGACGTAAACGACGCCGCGCTGACGCGCTGCCGGGAAAAGATTGCCTTTGAGCATGATGGCGCGGACGGCAAGGTTTACATAAGAAAAGGTGATGCGCGCAATCTCGACTTCTTACCGGACAGCAGCATTGACCTTATATGTACCCATCCGCCTTATGCTGATATCATCAAGTACAGCGAGGACATTGAGGCTGACCTCTCACGTCTGAAGGTAAAAGACTTTCTTGAAGCAATGAAACCGGTAAGCTCGGAGTGTTACCGTGTGCTCAAAAAAGGCAGATTCTGCGCCATCCTAATGGGCGACACTCGGAAGAATGGCTGCATGGTGCCCATATCATTTGAGGTAATGCGTATATTCCAGGACGCCGGGTTTACGCTCAAGGAGCTTATAATCAAAGAACAGCACAACTGCAGAGCGACGGGCTATTGGAAAACGAACAGCGTTAAATATAACTTTCTGCTTATCGCACATGAGTATTTGTTCGTATTCAGGAAGTGAAATCGCAAAGCTCTGCGGTAAAATGCCCCCGGTGCTTGCTTGGGGGAATAACAAAGGAAGGGCGCCGGGGTGGCGCCCTTCCTCCGCCCTTAGAAGGGATAAGAAGGGGAATATGGTAACCTTTGCAGGATACCTGACTTGATGTGCCTGCCGCAGGGGATCAGTCGCCTACGACGTTGTTCATCTGCATGAGGGTGAAAATCAGCGTGTTCACAAGCGCGCCGGGGATGATGGAGCCGGTGCGGTTGTAGATTTTCCTCGAATACACGACAGACGCGGGCATTGCAAGTATCAGGCCGACAACGAGATACGTGCTGTTCCAGTTCAGGCCGAACATCGCGTGGGTGCCGCCGCTCCAGATATAGCCCATGTACTGCAGCGTGACGTACGCCCCTATGCCGAGGCAGTTGAGGACGGCCTGGATGGTCGTGGTCAGCCAGTCGGGCATGTCGGACATGCGGAACGAGTTGACGAACATGCCGCTCACCAGCCAGAAGGGCAGGAAGTAGATAGCGTACATGATGAGGTCAAGGTAGCGCTCCGTGGAGATAATCTTGAAGTGTACGGTGTTGAAGTACTGCAGATTGAAGGCGGCGCCGTTGAATATATCCTGATACAGCCAGATCACGCCGTAAATGATGGCGAGGACCGCAAAGGCGTAGGCGAGGGAGATGAGCAGCTTCTTCCCGTTTATCTTTACGCCGAAGAACTCGCAGAAGCTGAGGCTGGTCTTTTTCTTGTCCAGCAGGTGCCATTTGACTATCATGAGCACGAAGAGGACAATGGCGCTTATCACCGACCAGAAGGCCACGTTGGTGACGCGGTTATGCTGCGTCGGGAAGGTGTTCGCCGTAAACGGGTTGTTGTTTATGCACACCGCCATCAGCAGCAGCGGGATGAGCACGACGGCGACCAGCGTCGCCCAGGCGACGGGGTCCTTCTTCTTGAGCGGGGCGGGCGGCAGCTCGGCGAGCAGCGGCTCGGAGAAGCGCGCGCGCAGCATGACTATGGCGATGACGCCGATGAGGACAAGGAGCGTGCCGAGGGCAACGACGTTCGCGACCTCATAGATGCGCCAGGTGGAGTCGCCCATGCTCACCGCGCCATCCCCGCCGGTCTCCGCGAGATAGCCGTTATTGTAGCCGGTGCTGATGCAGGCGAACTCGACGACGGCGTCGATGTTGCCCTGGTTGTGGTAGTTGGCCGTGTGCCAGCCGGTGAACTCATAGAGCATACGCAGCGTGCCGGCGTCGGCGGCCGCGCGGACGGTCTCGTCCTTCCAGCTCTCGCCGTCCATGGTCTCAAGGACGTCGCTCGCGGCCTGCTGGTCGTTATCCGAGAGGTTGACGCTGTAGAGCGTCAGGTTGCCGATGTCCTCCTCGCCGGTGCCGTAGAGCAGGCGGCCCTCCTCGGTCTCATGCCATATGACGGGCTCCGGATCCGGGCCGCCGTCGCGCGGGATGCCGGTCTCGTTCTCCAACGGCATGGCGAAGGCCACGTTGCACTGGATATTGCGCATCACGGAGTTTCCGGCCACGTCTACGACCGTGGGCGCCGTGGTTTCGTTGCAGAAGGTGCCCTGGCCGAGGACCCACTTTATGCGGCTGTTCTCGTAATCATAGGCTATCTCGGCCTTGCGGGAGGCGTAATAGCCCTGGTCGTATTCGTTGAGCTCCGCTGCAATGGCGTCGGCGTCCTGCGCCGCGACCTGCTCGTTCGAAATCTCAACGCCCAACTCGTCGTGCAGCATGATGAGCAGCAGGTCCTGCAGCGTGTAGTAGCCGGCGTACCTGTTGGCCGCCCACTGCGACGCCTTGGAGCCCTGGGAGTGGCCGGTGTAGCCTATGTTCGTATCATCGACGAACTCAAGGCTGTGCAGATACCTGACCGCGTAATCGACGTGGCGGAAGCCGGGGTCGCCGCGGTGGCTGCCGTAGTCATAGCGGTCGCTCAGGCCGTGGTTGAAGGCGTCCAGGGTAAATACGACGAAGCCGCGCTGCACAAGCTCGATCGCTATGTCCTCCTGGACGGACCTCGTCGTGCCGCCGCCGCCGTGCGCCACGACGCCGGGGACCTTGTTTATGAAGTTTCCGTCCTCGTCCTTTTCGAGCGCCGCCTTCGGTACGTACAGGCTGCCGCTGAGGGTGTAGCCGTCGTAGGCGATGCGCGTGTTCTCAACCGTGTAGCTGCCGCCGTCCGTGAAGGTGTTCGAGGTCACGGCGCCCGTGATGATGAGTATCACCAGGCAGAGCGCCAGGAGACTCCAGTGCCATTTGTTGGTCGGCATAAGACCGTTGCTTCCCTTTTCCATAATAACCTCCTTTATTTCATGTTTATGATCTCGGTTGTATAATTATTATCCTCCTTTCCTCTTTTGATGGCATATGCCAACGGCCGAACCCGCGGGCCGCTCCCTCCCGCAGCCCGGCCGCCAAAAAGACCCGGCAAAAAAGCAAAAAGGACGAACAAAGCGCGCGCCGCGCCCTGCTTGTCCTTGTCTCCAATCTCGCGAACAAAAGCCGTATTCCTTTTTTCTGTTTGAGCAAAATATATCAAAAAAAACAAGTCAATAGTTTTAGTGAATTTAAATACTTTAAATTTTTGAAGCAATAAATCCGCTCAAATTTCGCGCAAATTTCAGGCATTTAAAGCCTTAAGGCGCGGAAAATTTCCCGTTTTTGTGCTCCCCTGCCCTTCAGCTTTTTACAGCGGCCCGGCCTCTGAGGCGGGGGCCGGATGTGTTGTATTTTTAACAATTCCGGCGGAATTTAAATTTGCCGCCCAAAAAAGGAAAAGCGTCCCGGGAAATTCCCGGGACGCTTTGGCGTCCGGCTTATTTATACTTTACCCTCGGGCGGTAAAACTGGAATATTACCGCGTCGTTTTTGTCCTCGGTTTTCCATTCGAGGCTTGTCCAGGCCACCTTCATCGCGCCGAGGCGCTCGCTGAGGCGCACGGTGAGCGGCTTGCGGCCAATTTCATAGGCTATGAAGTGCGGGCGGGTGAAGGCGTTTGCAAGGCAGCGGCTGAGGATAAAGGCCGTGACGGCCCCGGCGCTTTTGCGCATATTGGCGTAGCGCGCGGCGAGCTGGCCGCGCAGCACCTCGGGCGCGTGGACGCGGAACCAGAAAACTATCCTCGGGTCGAAGCTCTCGACGCACCAGGGGCCATTATAGCCCTTCATGGCCTCATATGTCTTTCTGCAGAGCTCGGCGTTGCGGCCGCCGCGCTTGAGCTCAACGATGAGCGGCGCGCCGTGCGCCGCCTCAAGCGCCTCGGCGAGGGTGGGGATTTTGTTCTCCGTGCCGCAAAGGCGCAGCTCCCTCAGTGCGGCGAGGCTCATGTCCTCCACCCTTCCCGGCTGGCCGCAGACGCGCGCGGTGTCGTCGTCGTGGAACACAACGAGCTCGCCGTCCGAGGTAATATGCACGTCAAGCTCTATGCCGTAGCCTATGCGCGCGGCATGCTCAAAGGCGGGGAGGGAATTCTCCGGCGTGCTCTTATCTATGCGGTGCAGCCCGCGGTGGGCAAAATTCCGCCCGTAAAACGGGGCCTTTTCCTTTGCGTCGCACCTGCCCGGGGCGGCCAGGAACGCCGCCGCTCCCGCGGCGGCCGCGGCCGCGCCGGCAGCGATGAGCGCCGCTTCTGTCCATTTATTTAAGCTCATATTCGAGGCACCTCCTGTGGGGTTTTGCACCTATATTGTACAACATCCGCGCGGCCCCCGTCAAATCAAGTTTTAGTGAATTAACGCAGATTTTGGTTGAACTCGCGGATAAAATAGGGTAAAATTCTCTCAGTGATAAAGAATGGGGGGAGCGTATGAAGCTCAACTACAAAAAGACCATTTTTGTCGGCTTTGCCTTTTTCCTCATAAGCGCCTTCTGGCAGGCCTACGACACCATCATCCCCAAGATACTTACGGACAAGTTCGGCATGAGCCAGAGCCTCTCCGGCGTAATCATGGCCGCGGACAACGTGCTCGCGCTTTTCATGCTGCCGCTCTTCGGCACGCTCTCGGACAAGTGCAAAAGCGCCCGCGGGCGCCGCACGCCCTTCATACTCGCGGGCACCATCGCCGCCGCGGCGCTTTTTGTAGTGCTCTCCTTTGCGGACGACCTTCAGCTGCGCGCCCTCGCGCCCGTCGCGGTGGACAATCCCACCGCCCAGGAGACGCTCTGGGACGCCGGTCTGACCGCCTCGACCCCCGACGGCGTGGAATTTGAGGTGCAGGAGGAGTTCACGCGCGAGGAGTTTGCCGCAATCGGGATGACAGAGCCGGACGGCAGCGCCAACCCCGAGTACACCAACTATGTCGTCCCCGCGCGCCAGGCCTATGCCGCCGGGGTCACGGCGGATAATCACGGGCCGCTTATCTTCTTTGTCGCCGTGCTGCTCGGCGTGCTTATCAGCATGGCGACCTTCCGTTCGCCGGCCGTGGCGCTCATGCCGGATGTGACCATCAAGCCCCTGAGGAGCAAGGCGAACGCCATAATAAACCTCATGGGCGCGGCGGGCGGCATCATAGTGTTAGGCCTCGGCGCGGTGTTCGGCACCGGCAGGGCGGAAAACGCGCTTATGAGCTATACGCCCTTCTTCTCCGCTGTAAGCGGGCTGATGATAGTCTCCCTCGTCATCTTCCTGTGGCGCGTCAAGGAGCCGCAGCTCGTGCGCGAGATGCATGAGGAGAGCCATAAGTACGGCATCTCCACCGAGGAGGACGCCGACCCCAAC
>CALWYQ010000057.1 GCA_944385815.1 uncultured Oscillospiraceae bacterium
AGCCGCATTTCGGGCAGACGGGCAGCTCCACCTGGAAGGCGTTATCCAAATAACCGAACACGGCGTTCGCCTTGACAAGAGGGACGCCGCATTTGTGGCAGCTCAGCTTGCCCTCCGGGTCAATGACGTAATAGCTCTTCGTCTCATTCATTGTCTCACCTCGTCTCAATTGTCATGCGATGGCTGTACGCGCGGTGGACGGTATAGCCCTTTTCATCCTCCGTGAACTTGACCCAGAAGGTCACGTTTCCGAGCCGGGCGCGCGTCACAAGCAGGCCGCTGTCGATTTCAAGGACGGCCTCGCCGGTTTCGCGGTAGCGGCGCATGACGGCGGCGACGTCGGTGTCCAAAATCATGCGCGCTTCCATGAGCTCGCGGGCCTCCTCGGTTATCATCAGTTCAAAACCAAGTGCCTCCATTGGCTCCTCCTCGCCGAAGGCCTCGCGCAGGAAGCGGCGGCGCAGCTCGAGACGATTGCGGCGCTTTTCGCTTATTCCGGGGGGCGCACCGGCAGGCGAGGCGTAGACTAATTCAAGAATATGTGCGCTTTCGGCCCCCGCCCGCGCATAGCGGTCGCGGCAGCCCATGCAGTAGGTGAGCTGCGGGCCCTTACAATCCGCAAGGGCAAAGTCGGTCATTTCGCGCGAAATCTCGGGTTTTGCATACGAAACGAGGCCGCCGTAGCCGCAGCAGGGCGCGCGGTCGCCGCTGTACTCAGGTTCAGCTACCGTGCAGCCAAGCTTTTCCGCGAGGGCACGTATAGAATTTTGTGTATGAGCGTCGCCCCGCGCGCCGCAGGCGTCGTGCAGCGTAACGCTGCCGCAGGCGGCGGGCGCGCAGTCAGGAAGGCCTATGTCGAGCAGTATGTCCCAGACGCCGGCGCAGTCGCCAAGCTCACTGAGCGTGGAGGTGCAGGTCGGGCAGGCGGTTATAATCTTCGGATTGCCCAAAGATTTGAGCGCGGCGCTTAGCTGGGCCCGCGTCTCCTCAAAGAGCTCTTCCCGCCCCGCCCAGCGCGACATCACGCCGCAGCAGCCGAGCAGGATGCCGACGCCGCCGGAAAGGCGCCCGGAGAGGTCGCGCCAGGCGCGCCACACCGTCTCCGGCGCGTCGGCGCAGGCCTGGCACCCGGGGAAAAACACGTAATCGCAGCGCTCATAGCCGGGCTGGGGCCTGCATAAAAATGCTTCACTGTTGGAAAATATCTGGTCATAGAGCGCAAACTCATGGACGGCAAGGCTCATCTTGCCCGTGGCGACCATGTTGCGGCGGGCTGAGAGGCAGATCTCCGCCATATCGTAGCCGTTCGGGCAGGTGACAGTGCACTGCTTGCAGAGCGCACAGGAATTTATTGCGCCGTTCATCATGTGGTCGCCCATAATTATACCGACGTTATTGTATATTTCGCGGGTCATCACGCGCGGGAATTTGTTGTAGTGGCGGAGCCATGCGCAGCCCTTCAGGCATTCGACGCACTCGCATTGTATGCATCTTTTCGCCTCAGAAATTGCCTCTTCCCTGCTGTATACTCCCGATTCCGGGACAGATTTGCCGGGTTTTACAGCGCTGAGGTCCGTGTACAGCCGGCTCTCCATCGGGCCCTCGGCGCCGCGTGAGCTGTCCGGGCTCATGCCCTGGGCGAGCCGGTCCGCCGAAACGCCGGCGCGGCGGGCATTGTAAAACGCGTCGAGCACGCCCTCCGCCCTGAGCGGGCGGGCGAGGACGCCGGAGCTCTCGCAATAGAGCGTGACCGGGTCTGGCTCCCAGGCGTCGAGGCGCGCGAGGCAGTCCCGCGAGACGGCGGCAAGGTCGTGCGCGGCGATTTCCCGCTCCATGGCCTCGCGGCTCAGGTCTGCATTAAAATGCAGCGTCAGGTCCATGGCCTCTATCTCCCTGACGGCCTCGGCCGCGTCAAATTCGCTCAGGAAGGGCGCGCAGGCGGCAAGCAGCGACGCGGCGTCGGGCTCCGCGGCATAGAGCTCGGTGGGGTAGCTCTTTTGCGCGAGCTCCGCGGCGGTTATGAGGGTGAAGAGCTCCGCGCCGAACACGGCGGCCGTCTTGCGCTTTTTGAATTTAAGGAGGCCGCGGCCGGTTTTCGGCTGCCCGTGGCGCATGGCCGCGCGCTCGAGCGCGGCTATGTTGACGCCCTCGGCCCCGGCCTCATTCAAACGGCAGTGCGCGGAGCATGGGGCCTCGCAGCCGGCGGCGAGGATGCGCGCAAAGGGCGCGGCGCGCTCGAGCATGGCCCGCGCGGCGGTAAAATCCCCGGCCGCGCAGAGCCGGGCGAGCTCGCGCGCGTCGGTCCGCAGCGGGCAGGCGGCGGCGCAGAAGGGCGGCTGCTCATGGACGCACAGGCCCTCGCGCTCGGCCAGCTCGTCCTTTGTATACAGCATTTTTGTTCGGTATTCGCGTGTCGAGCGCTCAGTAAAGTCCATTTTCTCACTCCTTGTGGTTGGCCGTGCGCGGCTTGCGCCTGCCGCTCCTGTCAGAATGGGGAAGGCGATTGCCTTCCCCATTTTATCATATTCCTATACGGTTTTCAAAGCCTCAGGCATTTACCTTTTTGAGCGCCTCGAGCACGACCTCGGGCAGGGCCGGGACGCGGGTGATACGGGCGCCGGTGGCGTTGTAGATGGCGTTCAGGATGGCCGGGTGCGGGGCGTCCAGCGGGGCCTCGCCGCAGCCGGAGGCGCCGTAGGGGCCGTTCGGGCGCGGGTGGTTCTGCTGGTAGATGACCTCGATGTCGTCCGTCACGTCGTTCGGGTACAGGATGCCGCACTTGGCGAGCGTCGTGTGCTTCTTGAGGTCCTCAAAGTCCTCGGTCAGCGCGAGGCCGATGCCCTGGACAAGGCCGCCATAGAAGTTGCCGTCAACGGCGAGCTTGTTGAGTATCGTGCCGACGTCGGCAACAGCGGTAAATTTCTCCACCCTGACCTTGCCGGTTTCGGTGTCTACCGCGACCTCGGGGAGGAATATCGTGTACATATAGCTCGGGAACGGGTCGCCCTGGCTGGTGGCCTGGTCGAGCGCGACGGAGGCGGTGTAGGTGTAGATGCCGACGGCCTTCGTGTCGATCCCGTCCGCGACCATCTCGTCATAGGTGCGGTAGCTGCCGTCATCCTTGCGCATGGCCTTGAGCAGGTTCTCGCAGGCAATCTTCGTGGCGGAGCCGGTCATGACCGTGGAGCGGGAGCCGCCGGCCGGGCCGGAGTTCGGGGCGAGCTTGGTGTCGTTCATCTCGAGCTTTATCATCTCGGGGGTGAAGCCCGCCTGGCGGAGGGTCTCGTGGCCGGCGGTGAGCGTGGCGATGTCCGCGCCCTGGCCGTGGTCCTCCCAGCAGTTGCGCAGGGTGACCGTGCCGTCCGGGTTCAGGGTGGCCCAGCACTCGGAGACGTCGGAGTTGTCAAGGCCGCAGCCGTAGACGCCGAGCGAGACGCCGATGCCGTACTTGATCTTGCCGTCGGAGGCGGCGTTCTTCTCCGCCACGCGCTTCTTCGCGGCCTCGTAATACGGCCTCGCGAGGTTAAAGAGGTCCTCCTCGCAGTAGACGTCCGGCCTGCAGCCGTTCGGCGTGCGGGAGTCGTCGGCTTCCTTATAGCAGTTCATGGCGCGGAACTCGAAGGGGTCGATGCCCAGCTTCGCGGCCATGACGTCCATGGCGATGTCGCTGCCCATGAAGCTCTGCGGCGAGCCGTAGGCGCGGAAGGCGCTGCCCCAGGCGTGGTTGGTAAAGACGGTGGTGGACTTGTTGCGTATGGTCTTGATGTCCACGCCGGCGCCGACAAACTGGCTCAGGCGGTGCGTAAGCAGGTCGCCGAACTCGGAGTACGGGCCGTGGTCGATGTAGTTGTCGCCCCAGAGGGCAAGGACCTTGCCGTCATTGTCCGCCGCAAGCTTGATGTGCATGAAGCCGGGCGAGCGCTTGCCGGTGTAGGTGATGGACTGGTACATGTTGAAGTTCAGGCTGACCGGCCTCTGGCAGACCAGCGCCGCCACGCCTAAGAGGCCCTCGTTGGTGGGCGAGAACTTGTAGCCGAAGGTGCCGCCGGAGTGGTTCTGGACCAGGCGCAGCTTATCCAGCGGGACGCCGATGCCGTCGGCGACCATGGGCGCGTGCAGGTGCAGGCCTATGCTCTTGGAGTGGATGGTCAGCATGCCGTCCTCGTCGATGTACGCATAGCCGTTGTCGGGCTCGAGGAAGAGGTGCGGCTGACGGGAGCAGTAGCTCTCGATCTCTATAACGTTGGGCGCGGAGTCAAAGTCGAAGTCCGGGCCCTTTATGCAGTTGGTCTCATAATAGGCGTTGGGGACGCCGGGGTGGATCTCAATGGCGTCGGGGGCGAGGGCCTCGGGCGCGCTCATGTAGGCGGGGAGGACCTCAAGGTCGACCTTGACGTGCTTGGCGGCCTCGCGGGCGTGCTCCTCGGTGTCCGCCGCGACGATGGCAATCGCGTCGCCGTACTGGAACACCTTCTCGTCGCAGAGTATCGGGCGGTCCCAGCCGTCGCACTTGTTGTTGAGCGGCAGCATGACAAGGCCGTTTATCCTGTTCTTGCCGGGGACGTCCTTGGCGGTGATGACCTTGAATACGCCGGGCATCTTCTCAGCCTCGGAGGTGTCCACGCCCTTGATGTTCGCGTGGCTGACCTCGGCCTGGACAAGGGCGAGGCGGAGCGTGTCCGCCGGCATATGCAGGGCCTGGTCGGCGCCGAAGTCCCAGGTGCCGGTGACCTTCATGGCCGCGCTCGGGCGGGCGTAGGTCGTGCCCATGATCTCGTTCTCGGTGGGCTTGAACATCAGGTCCTCTTTGCTCATCTCGCCGCGCATGACGGCCGCGGCGGCCATCGTGGCGTCGATGAGGGGCTTGTAGCCCGTGCAGCGGCAGAGGTTGCGGTTCTTGTTGAACCAGTCGCGGACCTCCTCGCGCGTCGGGTTCGGGTTCTGCTCAAGCAGCACCTTGGCGCTGACAATAAAGCCCGGGGAGCAGAAGCCGCACTGCGCGCAGCCGTAGGCCATCCACGCGACCTGGAGCGGATGCAGGTTGTTGACCGTGCCTATGCCCTCGATGGTCGTGATCTCCGCATAGTCGCGGAGCTTGGCGGCCTTGGTTATGCACGAACGGGTGACCTTGCCGTCAACAATGACGTTGCAGGCGCCGCAGTGGCCCTGGCCGCAGCCTATCTTACAGCCCGTCAGCAGCAGCCTCTCGCGCAGGACCTTGGCGAGGGTTTCGGTACCGTCCAGCACCAGCGTGCGCTCCACGCCGTTGATGATTAGCACCTTTTTGATCATAGTTTTACCT
Source organism: uncultured Oscillospiraceae bacterium (assembly GCA_944385815.1). Classification (GTDB taxonomy): domain Bacteria; phylum Bacillota; class Clostridia; order Oscillospirales; family Oscillospiraceae; genus Scatomorpha. The sequence continues at coordinate 5,303 of CALWYQ010000057.1, forward strand.
CCTTTTATGCGGGGTGAGTGCTTACAATAAAGCGCGTTTTCGCGCCTGAGTACGGTAATTTGCCCCTTTCCTTCGCCGGGGCGGCGTGCTATAATTATCCTGTAACATTCAGCCGGAGGAGGCTTTGTCATGCAAAACAAACCGAGGGAGATCCGCGCGTCCTCCGTCACCGTCGAGGTGACCGACGCCGTCAGCGGCGAGACCTTCCGCCGCACGCTGCCAATCGATTACTACGAAAACGCCAGCGCCCTGCGCCTTATCGCCGAGGACGCCCACGGCGAGCCCGCCCAGCTTGTATTCTACTCAGACTTCGGCCTCGGCAAGCTCCGCGACCTCACCGGCGGCGGCCCGGACAAGGATCCCTGCGGCGGCCACGGCGGCTGAGCAGCAACTCTCAGGCTCATTCTAACCCCTTTGTTAAAAAAGGTCAAATTGTTTTCAAAAACAAGTCGCTCGTCCATACAGATATTCCAAACGTCTGTTACCTTTTTTCGGAGGTGAAGCCATGGATACCGCCGCACTGATAGTCGCCGCGGGCATGAGTACGCGCATGGGGAAGTTCAAGCCCATGCTGAGCATCGGGGCAATAAGCATAGCCGAGCGCGTCATCGCCACGCTCCGTCAGGCCGGGGCGGGGCGCATCGTAGTGGTCACGGGCTGCAACGCCGACGAGCTTGAGCGTCATCTGGCAAAAAGCGGCGCGGTATTCCTGCGCAATGAGAACTACCGCACGACGCACATGTTCGACTCCGCCCTCATCGGGCTCCGCTACCTGCAGGGCAAGTGCTCGCGCGTGCTCTTCACGCCGG
>CALWYQ010000058.1 GCA_944385815.1 uncultured Oscillospiraceae bacterium
CTCGGATGGGAGGCGTAGCGGCTGCGCAGGCTGGCGGCCATTTCGGCGTTCCCGGAGCTTTCGAGCACGGGCAGTATTTTGGCTATATCCGCCGGAAGCTTCAGCTTCCCCTCGTCGTCGGCGATAATGCTGTGAACCGTGTCCTGAGACGGATAAAAGGCACCTGCGTCCGCCGTCTCGACCGTGCTTGTAAAATTGGCGATGTTCAGAAGCCTGGCAGAGCTCGGGACGCGCTCTTCATCGGTTTTAAAGCCCCGCCTGTCGCAGAAGGCCTTGCGGATATTCGCCTCCACGCGCCCGCGGTCATATTTCGAGCTGAAGCAGCGCCGCCCGTCCCGTTCATATGTGATGGCGGAAAATATGGCTTCAAGCTGCTCCCTGTGCCCGTTCAGCCCGCTCATTGTCAGGGTGCCGAAGGACGAGCGCGCAATGGCGTACAGCCACTGATTAAAGCTGGCGGGGACGCCGCCGCGCTCCTCGCCGGCAAAGCTGGTGTCCGTGATCTCCATGCTGAAGTCTGAGGTCTTAATTGTCCCATCCGCTATTTTCGCCCCGTCAAGGGCGCGGCCAAGCGACTCAGCCGGATTTGCCGCCTCGAGGGTAGAAGCGGCATAGCTGACCCTCAGCTGATAAAAGTCCAGCTCGGGCAGGCGCAGGCGCCCTGTCCTGTCGTATCGGTCGATTATAATGCTTTGCTTCCCGGCCTCGGTGAATTCCTTCAGCGTTATATGCTGCTGCTTTTGCAGCTGTTCGTTGAGCTTTTCAGCATTGCCGGGGTTGAGGTATATAAGCGCGGTTTCCGGCGCGCCCTTTTGAACCTGGCGCAGGCAGCGGCAGGCCGTCTGCAGCACCATATTTTTGGGGCAGTCGCCCTCCTGTGAAAGTATTATCCCCGTCAGGCTGCGGCAGTCCCAGCCCTCCTTGCCAATCTGGACGAGCAGGACAATGCGTATTCTGGAAAGCGGCAGATCGAGGCTTTCAAATTGCAGCTGGCTGTCCGCGGGCTGCGGGTACTGCCTGTTGCCCTTATGGAATTTGAGTATTGCGCTATCATCCAGGCCGTACTCGCCTATGATGCTCCGGACAAGCGGATAAATGCGCTGCTCTAACTTTTCTATAGTGCCGCAGTAGATGCCGAGCTTGGCGCTGCAGCCGTCATTGTACACGGTGTTGCCGTAGTTATCAAGGAACTCCCGCACGCCGCGCTCGACAATCCCCAGGCTGTCCGGCAGGTCGGCTATTTTGACCGTCGGGCGCTTGAGGAAGTTCCCCACGCCGTCTATGAGCGGGTAGTAGTAAACAATGTTGGATATTTCTGCCGAGGCCACCGTCAGGGTCCTGCTGACCGGAAGCCTTTCCGCCTTCTCGAGATAAGGGGTGCCGGAAAAGCCAATCACCGAATTTACCGTGCTCCCCTCAGCCCATTTGCTGACCACCGCCCTGAGCTTTATCTCGTCGCTCACGGCGTGGTGGACCTCGTCTATGAAAACGGAGAGCGACGGGAGCTTGCCGATAAGGTTCCTCAGCTCGTTTGCCTGTCTGTCCTTTTCATCGCCGCCGTCCAAGAAATCTATCTGGCCGGCCTGCTCCTGTATCCTGTCCAGGATGACCTTTTCGGCGTTCGTCACGGCGACAAGTCCGAAAAGCTCGGACAGGGGCTGATGTCCCGCGATTTTCTGGACATTTGGATTCTTCGTCCTGTTGGATCTGTTGGCGGTCCTTGGCTGGTCCAAGACCTCAAAGCTCAGCAGCCTGCGTATCTCCGACGCCGCCGGCTCGGGAAGGACCCACGCGGGGTCAAAGCGCTGGATAGTGCGCAGGCTCGGAACTACGGAGGATTTCAGGCCGGATGGGGCGAAAATAATAAAGTTGTGAGCAAAGGCCGGGTTTTGCGGCTCAAGCCGGGCGAAATACAAATCGAGGTAGACAAACGCCGCCATAAGGTAGGTCTTGCCCGCGCCCATCGGCAGGCTGAAGAGATAATCGGTGTAGGAGACGTTGTAAAAGGCCTTTTGAAAAAACGCCCTGCAGTCTATCTCGCCGGGAGCCGTGCGCAGCTGCGCTTCAAGCCCGGCTGAGACCTGCCCGCCGGGGCCGTTTTTCAGCCGCGAATACTCAAAGAGCGCTGCGGCGTCGCTGTGCGCGGAAAGATAGCTGCGTATATCCGACTTGAGCTCAACGCCGTCGAGCTCGAGCGTGTTGAAGGCGCCGCTGATGAACAGGCTGGCGAGCGGCCGGCAGGCGCAGGCAATCTTTAAAAACAGGTATGTTTTTATGGCGTCCACCTGAGCGTCGCGCATCATTCCCGTCCGGACTATATGGTCTATGACGCCCCTGACGGCACAGCTCTCCGACGCGAGCCACCTGTCTCTGGCGTTCGTGATCATCTTGTAGAACATAGCTTAACTCCTGCCGAGGTTTCAAGACTGTAGTGAGTATTATACATCCTAACGCCGTGAAAGGCAATGGCAGGCGCCCGCGGCGTAAAGCGCCAACGTCAGGCGGCCCCGAACGCCTTCGCCGCCTGCGGCATATTATGTGCCGGGGAATATTCCCGAGGAAATCTTAGGAGGCTGAATAGTGGATAACACCGAATGCACGTATAAGCAGGGCCCGCTGCCCGGCTGCGCGCCGCTCGGCCTGGCCGCGATGCCGTCGCAGGCGTCCAGCCAGCCGGCATATTCCAACGCCGAGGCTCTCTCGCGCGGTACGCTGTTCCCGGGGCTCGACCTGCCCTTTATGAATATTGTAAACAAAATGCCCGCAAAGACCACGCCGCTGCGCGAACTTATGGCGCTGGACTTTGTCTGCAACGAGCTTGCGCTCTACCTTGATACGCACAGCGCCGACACCGAGGCCTTTGAGACCTACAAGGCCATGCTCAAGCTCTATGAGGAGGGGCGCAACACCTACGCCTCGACCTATGGCCCGCTGCAGCGCAGCGACATGGCCTATGCGCCGGATTTCAACTGGCTGGGCGACCCCTGGCCCTGGGATTTTGCCAAGGAGGGCTGAGCCATGTTCATGTATCAGAAAAAGCTGCAATACCCCGTGCGCATCAAAAACCCCAATCCAATGCTCGCCAAGGTGATAATAAGCCAGTACGGCGGGCCGGACGGCGAGTTAGGCGCGAGCCTGCGTTATCTCACGCAGCGCTACTCCATGCCCTATCCCGAGCTCAAGGGCCTGCTGACCGACATCGGCACCGAGGAGCTTGGCCATCTTGAAATGATCGGCGCGATCGTCCACCAGCTGACCCGCAACATGACGATAGAGCAGGTAAAGGCCGGCGGCTTTGCGGATTACTTTGTTGACCATACCGCCGGCGTCTACCCCGTCGCTGCCTCCGGCGCGCCCTTCAACGCCGTGTGCCTTGCTGTCAAGGGCGACGTGATAGCGGATCTCACCGAGGACATGGGCGCCGAACAGAAGGCCCGCGTCACCTATGACAACATCCTCCGCCTCTCCGACGACCCCGACGTCAACGATGTTATACGCTTCCTGCGCGAGCGCGAGGTAGTGCACTACCAGCGCTTCGGCGAGGCCCTGCGCATCGCGAGCGAGAAGCTTGACCAGAAGAACGTCTACGCCGTAAACCCGGCGTTTGACAAATAAAAAGGTGCCCCGGCCGAGCCGGGGCACTTCGGCTTTATTCCTCCCTGCCGAACACCTGCTCGCGCAGGCGCTTTCCGGTCGGCGTGGCGGCGAGGCCGGCCTTCGCCGTCTCGCGCAGGCTTGCGGGCAGGGCCTCGCCAACCTCTCTCATGGCGTCCACGCACTCGTCGGCGGGTATCCTGCTCTCTATGCCGGCAAGGGCCATTTCGGCGGCGGCGAAGGCTATGGATACGCCCGCGACGTTGCGCTTGATGCAGGGTATCTCAACAAGCCCCGCGACAGGGTCGCAGACAAGGCCGAGCTGGTTTTTGAGCGCCATCGCGGCCGCGTCGGCGCTCTGCCGCGGCGAGCCGCCCATGAGCTCCACAAGGGCCGCCGCGGCCATGGCGCAGGCCGCGCCGCATTCGGCCTGACAGCCGCCCTCCGCACCGGAAATCGAGGCCTTTTGGGCGATCACCATGCCGAAGGCCCCGGCTGTGAACAGGCTCAGGACAGCCTGCTCCCTGGTGCAGCGCCCCTCGGCAAGCAGCGAGGCCACGGTCCCCGGCAGTATGCCGCAGGAGCCGGCGGTCGGAGCGGCGACGATCCGACCCATTGCGGCGTTGTTCTCGCTGACCGCCATGGCCCGCGCCATGGAGCGGAGCATGAACCCACCCGTCATGCCGCCGGAGCCGGAACGCGCCCAGAGCCTGGCCGCGTCGCCGCCGGTAAGCCCGCTTGTGGAGCGAAGCTCCGGGTCGAGCCCGGCGGAGACCGCCTGCTCCATGACGTCGAGGCGGGCCGACATGAGGGCAAAAAGCTCCTCGCGGCTCTTTTCAAGCTGCTCCGACTGGTCGTCTAACACCGCCTCCGATATCCTTATCCCGCGGGCCTCGGCCTCGCGGCAAATATCCTCAATTGACTCGTAATTGAACATAAGCCTTCCTCACAGTGCGGGTATGAGTATCGCCTGCTGCACCTCCGGCAGGGCGCGCAGACGGTCCATAAGCTCCTCCGGGACGCCGCCGTCTATCTCAATGGTCATCAGCGCCTCACCGCCGCGGCGCTCGCGGGAGAGCCGGAAATTGCCGATATTTACGCCGGAGTGCGCCATAAAGTGCGTAACCACGGCTATGGCGCCGGGCTTGTCCTGATGCAGGACAAGTATCGTGTTGTACTGCCCGGTGAAGGACACGCCCATGCCGTTGACGGCGGTGATGAGTATGCTGCCTCCGCCGACGCTCGCCCCGCGGACGACGGCGCGCCGCCCGCCGGCGCCGGTCAGGGTTATGCGCGCCGTGTTCGGGTGCGCGCCGGGTATCGTCGTCTCGGAAAAGCTCACGGCTATGCCTTTTTCACGGGCAAGCTCAAGCGAGCTCCTTATGCGCTCGTCGTCGGAGTCAAAGCCCATTATCCCCGCCACGAGGGCCTTATCGGTGCCGTGCCCGCGGTAGGTCTGCGCGAAGGAGCCGGTCAGCTCTATCTCCGCCTTGACGGGCCTTTCCCCAAGCAGCTTTGACGCCACCCTGCCGAGCCTCACGGCGCCCGCGGTGTGCGAGCTCGACGGCCCTATCATTATGGGGCCGATGATATCAAATACGTTCATAATGCCTCCCGCGATTCAGCTTAGCCTTAGCATACCAGAAACCTGCGCCTTAGTCGAGAAAAATTTTAACAGCCCCTCTGCGCCGCTAATATATATTGACAGAAGCCCGGAGCCTTGATATTATATACCCATACCCCCATAGGTATATGAGGTGAAAAGATGAAAAAGCTGAGGTATTCAATAGCCGGGGTGCTGGAAAGGGCCTGCGAGGCTGGCGGGACAGGGCGCGAAGCGGCCTTCCTTATCATAGGCGGGCTCTCGCTTGTCATAAGTCTTTTTGATTTGCTGACCCTTCCCTTCGACCCGGCCTGGGTCGCGATAATCCTCTGCGGCGTACCTATCATACTCGAGGCCGTCGCGGGGCTTATCACCGTTTTTGACATAAAGGCGGATGTGCTCGTTTCGCTCGCGCTCATCGCCTCCGTGGCCATCGGGGAGGATTTTGCCGCCGGCGAGGTGGCCTTTATCATGCAGTTGGGCGCCCTTTTGGAGGACCTGACCGTCGCACGGGCGCGGGCGGGCATAGAGCGGCTTGTGCAGCTCACGCCGCAGACCGCGCGGCGTGTGGGGCCGTCCGGCGAGGAGATTATAGCCGCCGGGGACGTGCGCGTCGGCGACACCGTACGCGTGCTGCCAGGCGAGAGCATCCCCGTCGACGGCGTAATAATTTCGGGCGAGACCTCGGTCGATCAGTCCGTAATGACGGGCGAGAGCCTGCCTGTGGACAAGGCCGCCGGGGACGAGGTCAACTCCGGCACCGTGAACCGCTTCGGCAGCTTTGACATGCGGGCCACGCGCGTCGGCGAGGACAGCTCCATACAGCGAATGGTGCGCCTTGTCCAGAGCGCCGACGCCGGAAAGGCTAAAATAGTCGGCATAGCCGACCGCTGGGCCACCTGGATAGTCGTCATAGCCCTTACGGCCGCGGCGATAACCTGGCTCGCGACCGGGGAAATGATACGCTCGGTCACGATACTGGTTGTATTCTGCCCCTGCGCGCTGGTTTTAGCCACGCCGACGGCCATAATGGCCGCAATAGGCAACGCGTCAAAGCACGGCTTCCTTGTGCGCGAGGGCGACGCGCTCGAGCGGCTCTCCGCCGTCAGCCGCGTCTGCTTTGACAAGACGGGCACGCTGACCCGCGGTGAGCTTCGGGTAGCGGAGGTGCAGAGCCTGGGACGTATCCCTCAGGAGGGGCTTCTCAGCCTCGCCGCGGGCGCAGAGTTAAGGAGCGAGCACCCGCTCGGCAGGGCCATAGTCGCCGGCTGCCGCGCCGCCGGGCTCGAGGTGCCGGAGTGCGCGGAGTTTGCGATGCAGCCCGGGCGCGGCGTAAAGGCCCGCGCCGGGGGCAAAAGCGTGCTGGCCGGGCGCGCGGAGCTGCTGAGCGGCGAGGGCGTTGAAATACCGGACGGGCTGCTCGCTTCCGCGCAAAGCTGCGCCCGGGACGGCAGCACGACCGTTTTTCTCGCCGTCGACGGGCGCGCAGAGGGCTTCATAGCCTTGGCGGACACGCTGCGCGAGGACGCCGCGGAGGTCGTAGACGCCGTGAAGGCCGCGGGAGTTGTGCCCGTGCTGCTCACGGGGGACCACGCCGGCGCGGCCGCGGACATAGCCCAAAGCGTCGGAATCGAGGAGGTGCACGCCGAGTGCCTGCCGCAGGACAAGCTGCGTCTCATAGGCGAATACCAGGCCGCCGGCAGCCCCGTGTGCATGCTCGGCGACGGCATAAACGACGCCCCTGCGCTCAAGCGCGCGGACACGGGCATAGCCATGGGCGGCATCGGCAGCGACATAGCCATAGACGCCGCGGACATAGCACTTGTAAACGACGACATATCCGGGCTCCCGCACCTGCTCAGGCTCAGCCGCCGCATGATGAGGACGATAAGGCTGAACATAGCGTTTTCCATGGGCCTCAATTTCCTCGCCATCACGCTCGCCATAACCGGCCTGCTCGGCCCGGTGGTAGGCGCGCTTGTGCACAATGCCGGCAGCGTGCTGGTCATAATAAACTCCTCGCTCCTGCTCGGCTGGAAGGCCGAGTGAGCCTCTCCCCCGACTATGTCGGGGGAATTTTTTGCACTTTGACAGGAAATTTTTCATTTTGCGAAACCTTGGGCGGCTTCGCCGCGACTTTATAGGTGAAGGCGGCCGCCGGAAGGAGTGATGCGGGAATGGATGAAAACATGGCGCTTGCCGCGCTTGCGTCCGGAGACGAGGGCGCGTTAGGGTGGTTTATTGGGCGCTATACGGGATATGTGTCTACTATCGTGAACAATATGCTTCTGCCGCGGCTGAGCACGGCTGACGCCGAGGAAATAGTCTGCGACGTATTCCTCGCCCTCTGGCACGGCGCCGGCAAGATCCGGCCCGGAGGCGTGTGCGGATATCTCGGCGGCATAGCGCGGAACAAGGCGCGCGACGCCCTGCGCGCTCACCACGTGCATCTTCCGCTTGAGGACGACGTGCTGTCCATCCCGGTTCCGGGGCCTGAGGAGGCCGTCGGCGAGCAGGAGCTGCGCGAGAGTACGCGCCGCGCCGTGGAGTCCATGCCGGAGCCCGACCGGGAAATATTCCTGCGCCACTATTACTACATGCAGTGCGTGGCCGACATCGCCCTCGCGCTGGACATGAACACCAACACCGTCAAAACCCGCCTGCGCCGTGGGCGCGAGCGGCTTCGTAAGGAGTTGAATGGAGATGCATGACATGCAGGTAAAAATATCCGACCTTCTGCCCTCCGCCGGCATTGAAGCTCTGCCCGGAAGCGTCGAAGGCGACAGCGAGCGTGTGCGCGAGGCGGTTTTGGCAAGGCTCAAGGAGGAAAAAATGAACACAAGGAAAAGGTTCAGGACAGGCCGCACGCTGCTCATAGCAGCCGCCGTAACCGTCCTGCTGAGCGCTGCCGCCTTTGCCGCGGCCCAGGGCTTCTCCGAGCTCTCTCACCGCAGGGAGGCCGAAAGCAGATACAGAAGCGAGCCTCGCGACATTGTTGAGGTAGCGCCGGAGGATTCCCCTCTGTACATGGCCTTTGAGGAGCTGCGCGAATTCCGCGAGGAGGTGCAGTCGAAGCAGCCCACCGGCTCATTAACTCAGGAGGAGTTCGATAAGGTGATGGAGGACAACAAGCGCATAAGCGAGAAATACTTCGAGCTGGCCGAAAAATACGGGCTCAGGCCGGTTAAATCGCTCGGAAGCTTCAGCTCGCTCGAGGAGCTTGTGAAAGCGCTCAATGAGTTTGCCGGCATACACGATCACAGCTTCCTCCCCGCCGAGGATCCGCGCGCTACGGTAATAAGCGCCTCTTATACGGACTGCGGCTCCTTCAGCTATGCCGGCGGCTTCACCCTGCCCGGCGGCGGCGCAGCCGATTACGGCATCCGCAGCGCGGCCAAGGGCGCGATGGAAAACCTGACGGAGGCCATATACCTCGACGAGATGGAGGACTGGAAATACACCGCCGCGGACGGCACCGAGGTGCTGCTCGGCCTCGGCGAACGCAAGGCCCTGCTTTATGTTGAGCTTGAGCACTGCTATGTCATGGCCACGATCCGGGCCGGCAGCGCGGGCGCGGACGAAGAATCGGTCATCTCCGAATTTGCCTGGAATAAGGGTACGCACACCGCCATAAGCCGTGAGGACCTGGAGTATTTTGCCGACAGCATAGGCTTCGGCACCATCGACGCTCTCGCCGCGTCCGCACAGACCTGAAGCAAAGTCAAGCCCCCTGCGCAATGCGCAGGGGGCGATTTTTATGCGCTTTTCTTCACGCGCTTCCAGGCGCCGTGATAATAGCGGGCGTACAGGGCGAAGCTCAGGAGCGTGACGGCAATCTGCACGCAGATGAGGGCGGTCTGGGCCCAGCCGGGCAGGTCCTGAAAGAGCAGCAGGGCAAATATGACGGCATAGGTTACGGCGGTACAGACCTTCCCGTACCACATCGCCCCGTCGAGCTTGGAGCCGTGCCTGAGCATTATAAAGCCCATGACAAGCATGAAGCCCTCCTTGACGACATAGAGCGCGAATACGAAGCCCATAAGCGGGAAGCGGAAAGCAAGGCTGAGCGCGACGGCGCCCATCGTGAACTTGTCCGCCACGGGGTCGATGAATTTGCCCCATTCCGTGATCATGTTAAAGCGGCGGGCTATTTTACCGTCGAACATGTCCGTCAGCCCGGAGAGCGCAATAACCAGCGCGGCATACAGGTAGTCGCCCGGCTCGCGCGCGCTGAAATAAACGACGAGGTAGACGGGGATAAGTATGAGCCGGAAATAGCTCAGAAGGTTGGGGACGGAGAAATATTCCCGCATTGTCTCCTTATTCAAACGAGCACCCTCTTCCCCTCGGTTACTTCGCACACCGCGTCCCAGACCCGGCCGGCCGAGCCGTGCGGGAAATACTCCTCCATATTCGCGCGCATGCTCCCTGCGGCGCCGCTGCGCAGAAGGCTGAGAGCGAGGCCGGGTATTTCCTCCGTCGGCGCCGTTACGGCGCAGCCTCGCGCCGTGAGGTATTCGAGGTTCTTTGTCTCGCAGCCGGGCACGGCGTCGATGATTATCATGGGCAGGCGCTTGGCCATGGCCTCGCTGCTTGTAAGGCCGCCGGGCTTGCTTATGATGAGGTCGGCGGCGTCCATCCACAAGCTGACCTGCTGGGTGTAGCCTATGGACATAAGCCCGGGCAGGCCGTCGCTGTCGAGCGCGGCGCGGAGCTTTTTGTTGGTGCCGCAGAGCGCCGCTATCATCCCGCCCTCAGGCAGGGCGCGGCTGAGCTCGCCCGCGAGCCATTCCATGGGCCCGCAGCCCATGGAGCCGCACATCAGAAGCACAAGCGGGCCGCTTTCCTCCAAGCCGAGCATACGCCTTGCCTCCGCCCTGCCGGCGCATTCGTCATAGCATGAGGACACGGGTATGCCCGTCTCAACAAGCTGCCCCGCTTCGAGCCCGTGGGAAATAAACTCGCCGCTGAGCCCGCGCGGAATGCAGTTCACGCCCAAATCGCACTCGGCAAAGCCGGGGCTGCAGGTATAGTCCGTGGCGACGTTCACGACGGGGATGCTCAGCTCCCCCCTGTCCCTCAGTTTGGCGAGCATAAAGGACGAAAAAATGTGTACGCTGACAACAGCCGCATAGCCTCCTGCGGCTATGTAGGGCCCGAGCGACCGCGCTCCGCGCCTGCACTCCACCCGGAAGGCGCGCGCCCCGCCGCGGCGCTCGAATCTATAGCCAATGCCGAACATTCTCGGCAGGTGCCTGTAAACAAAGGTGTGCCCGTGGCTTATGAGCTTGCCGTCCACTCCGGGCAGGAATTGCAGCGCGTCCACTATGTCGCTCTCAACGCCGTCCCTGCGGGCGGCCTCGGCGATGGCTTTGGCGGCGGAGGTGTGCCCTCCGCCCGTGCTGCAGGTCAATATGAGTAGCTTCATAACTCCTCCAGGGTATTTTATATTTCTAAGTTATACCCGTTTTTTCAACATAGCGTCAACCGGGCGGGTTCAGGCCCAGAGCTCCTCAGGATACACGCCGGACGCCGTGAGTCCGGCGAGAGCGGCCCTGACGGTATCCCTGTCCTCGCGGTAGGTCACGCCGTACCAGCGGTCATGGCTGCGCAGGACGGTCACGCGCACAAAGCCGTCGTTAAGCGTGTCTGCAACGACGGAGGGCAGGAAATATTCGGCCTTGAGCGGATTTTCCTCAAGCGCGCGGTCAAGGAACTCGGGGAAGCGCTGCCAGGCCTCGTCCATAAAGCTGCGCGGGAAGCCCCAGAGGTTCATGGAAACAGTGGTATCGAGGGGGATATCCGTCCAGGTCCCGCCGTTATCCTCACTGAAGCGCGCGCCGGAGCCGTACTTCTCAATGCAGGTGCGCTCCGTGATGCCGCGGAGCAGGCCGTTTGTGTCCGTATCGCAGATGCCGCGGGCAACGGAGCCGTTTTCCGTGAGAGTATTGCCCAAAAGGTAGCCGGCCATACAGTATTCGCCCATCTCGAGCGCCGTCGGGTCATAGCTGAGGAACCGGTATACCGCCGCAAAGCCCTCCGGGCCGTAGCGGTCGTCGGCGTTTATTACGGCGAAGGGCCCGTCGACGGCGTGCCTCGCCGAGAGCACGGCGTGGCAGGTGCCCCAGGGCTTCACGCGCCCCTCGGGCACGGAATAGCCCTCCGGCAGGTCGTCAAGACGCTGGAAGGCATACTCCACCTGCATCCTTTTAGCTATGCGGTCGCCGACCCTCTCGCGAAAATCAGCCTCCATCTCCGGCTTTATAACAAAGACGACTTTTTCAAAGCCGGCGCGGTATGCGTCGTAAACAGAGTAGTCAAGTATGACCTCGCCGTGCGCGCCAATGCCGTCAAGCTGCTTCAATCCGCCGTAACGGCTGCCCATTCCGGCCGCCATAACCACAAGCGTGGGTTTTGTCATAGTACATCCTCCCATTAAAGCCCCGGCGCCGGCCGGGGCCGTTTTTCGGCAAATACATACAAATTAATTATAATACATAAGCGTTCCCGTGGCAAGAGCGAGCTTTGCAATCATATCGCGAGGCGAGGGCGGCATATACTTGCAGCACGACAAGCCGGGAGTGGTGAAATTGAGGAGTGACATCGCCGAGCGGGCCCTCAGGCTCGCAGAGTACATAACCGAAAACCGCGCGACCGTGCGCGCGGCGGCAAAGGCCTTCGGCATATCAAAATCCACCGTACACAAGGATGTGACCGAGCGCCTTGCGGAAATAAGCCCGGAGCTCTGCGCCGAGGTGCGCGAGCTTTTAGACAAGAACAAGGCCGAACGGCACATACGCGGCGGTATGGCCACGCGCGAAAAATTCGCGCATATGAAGGGCCGCGCATGACATGCCCGGCAAAAGCGCGAGCCGCCGGTCTGTCCGGCGGCTCCGACTTAAAGCCTGTGCGCAGATGGCCCGGCCTGAAAGGCCGGCCCTGAACTCTGCCTGCTAATATATCCGCACACGGGCCCTGAGACGGCCCTTGCGCGTTTCGCCTTCCACGCCGCAGAATACGAAGCGCCCGTGGCCGCGCACCGAGACGGCGTCTCCTTCCCTGGCGGACGCGCCGGGGCTCCTGGCCGGCAGGGAGTTTACCAGCACCAGCTCGCGCTCAAAGAGCCGCTGCGACTCGGCGCGGCTGAGGTGATACACGGCGGAGACAAGCGCGTCGAGCCTTGCGCTCTGGACGTTGACAAGGCTCTCCGCGGGAGGCTCCGGCGGCTCCGCCGACGCCGGGTCGGCGCGCTTTACGCGCACGCTCGTGCGCCGCACCTCCTCTAACTGCGCGGCAATATAGTCCGCAACGCCCTCAAGGCAGAAGAGCCAGGCGGTTTTTCCGCGCACGATTATATCACCCATCGTTTCGCGCCGGACGCCGAGGCCCATCAGCGCGCCGAGATAGTCGCGGTGCGTCAGAGCTTCGGCGAATTTTGCGTTCGCGGGTGCAATCTCAAGACAGACTACGCGGCTTTCCCATTCGCAGCCCTCATATGGCAGGAAAACCGCGCAGCGGCGCTCCGCTCCGTCGAAGCCGCCGTCAAAGCATAGCAGGGACGCGCTTTGCATCCTGGCGGCCTCAGCCTGCGCGGCAGGGGTCAAAAAGTCCGAATATGCGGCCTCGCCGCGCTTTTCCGCGCGCCGCGCAAGCTCGGCGAGACGTTTTTTTGTAAGTTCAAGCTCGTTATCCATGTTTTAATTATAAAACGCGCCGCCATATTTGTAAAGCGGCGGACGGAGGTGAGGCTGTGCGGACGCTCGAGGGGCTTGTACATGCAGTATGGGGATGGCCGGCGGCCGCGATATTCCTGGCCGCCGGGCTCTGGCTGACGCGCTGCTCCGGCGCGGTGCAGCTACGGCGCCTCGGCGGCTGCCTCGCCGGGACGCTCGGAGGGCTCAGGCGCGGGGGCTCGGGCGGCTCCATGAGCCCGCTCGCGGCGCTCTCCACGGCCCTTGGCGGCACTGTCGGCACGGGCAACATAGCCGGAGTTGCGGCCGCCGTCGCTGCCGGCGGGCCGGGCGTACTGTTCTGGATGTGGGTTTCCGCGTTCATCGGCATGGCGCTTAAATACTCCGAGGTGCTCTTAGCGGTGAAGTACCGCGAGCGCGGCGCGGACGGCGAGCGGCTCGGCGGGCCCATGTACTACATAAAAAACGGGCTCGGGCGCAGATTTATGCCGCTCGCCCGCCTGTTCGCCCTCGCGGGCTCGCTCGCAGCGCTCGGCATGGGCAGCGCCGTGCAGTCCGGGGAGATAGCCCGGGCGCTACGCGACGCCTTTTCCTCGCTCGGGCCCGGCGTCGGGGACGGCTTTGCGCTCTGCTGCGGGATTGTCATCGCCCTGCTCGCCTTCGCGGTGCTCGGCGGCGGGCTGGCGCGCCTCGGCTCGGTGACCGCCCTGCTGGTGCCCGGCATGAGCCTGCTGTACCTCGCCGCCTGCGCGGCGGTCATCGCGGCGAACGCGGATAGGCTCCTCCCCTGCCTCGGAGATATCATATCCGGGGCCTTCAGGCCCGAGGCCGGGCTCGGCGTCTGCGTGGGTCTCGGCCTCAGGCGCGGGATATTTTCAAATGAGGCAGGGCTCGGCTCGGCGCCCATAGCGCACGCGGCCTCATCGGAGACGGACTGCGTGCGTCAGGGCATGGCCGGGGTGTTCGAGGTTTTCGCGGACACGATCGTAATTTGCAGCGCCACCGGGCTTGCCATGCTCACGAGCGGCTGCGCCGGCAGCGGCAGCGCGGCGGCCGCCTTCTCAACCGTCCTCGGAGAGGGCGGCGCGGCGGCAGCGCTTGCCCTCAGCGTCACGCTATTCGCATTTTCGTCCCTGCTGAGCTGGGGCATGTACGGGCGCCGCTGCTGCGGCTTCCTGCTTGGCGAGAGGTCCACAGCGGCGTATACGCTTATATTTTGCGCCGCCGCGCTCGCCGGTCCGCTCTTGGAGCGGGAGGCGCTCTGGCTCGCCGCCGACGTGCTCAACGCCCTCATGGCCGCTCCGAACATGGCGGCGCTGCTGCTCCTGTCGCCTGTGGTGAGCCGGGAAAGCCGGAGGTATTTTGACGCCGGCCGCAGGGTACAGGCATAAAAAGAGCCCCAAACGGGGCTCTTTTTATGCCAATATGCGTATATTCTTATATCTTCATGCAGACGTCCCACGCGCGCCAGATGACGGTGCGGAGGTTGCCTATATGGACGCAGTCGCCGACGAGGTGGACATTGCGGCCCGGCTTCGCGACCGGGGTGGGGACAAAGCCGATGGCATTTACGACATTGTCGCACTCGACCTCGGTGACGGTGCCGTCCTTGCCCTTGATGACGACGGAGCCGTCCTTAATCTCGCTGATGGTGCTCTCAAGATAGATGGGCACCTTGTGGAATACCAGCGCCTCGCGGAGGTAGCTGGCGTTCGGCAGCGGGACCATGGGCGTGGCGATAAGGTCAACGGCGTATTCAACAACCGTCGGGTGCTTGCCGGAGCGGACAAGCTCGAGCGCAGCCTCGCAGCCGCTCTGGCCGCCGCCGAAGATAACGACCTTGTCGCCGGTCGGCTTCTTCTCGCGCAGCAGCTCGGTGAGCGTCATGCACTTGTTGAAGCCGGGGATGGGCATGGTGCGCGGCACGGAGCCGGTGGCGACGATGATCTCGTCAAAGCCGCCGAGGGTGCCGACGTCGTTGATCTCGGTGTTGAAGCGGACCTCGACGCCAGCCTTGGCGATTTCACGGCGGTACCAGTCGATGAGCTCGCGGTCGTTCTCTTTGAAGGACATGCTCGCAGCGGTGATGAACAGGCCGCCGAGGGTGTCGGTCTTTTCAAAGAGGACGGGCTTGTGCCCGCGCTTGGTGAGCATAAGGGCACATTCCATGCCGCCTATGCCGCCGCCTATGATGGCGACCTTCTTGGGCTTCGTGGTCGGGACTATCTTATACTTGTTGTGCTGCATCGTCGGCGGGGTCAGCGCGCAGCGGGCGAGGTGCATCGTGTCCTCCATGCTCTGGAGGTTGACGGTGCCCTTGTACTTGGCGAAGTTGAAGCAGCCGTTGTGGCAGCGGATGCAGGGCTTGATCTCCTCCTCGCGGCCTTCCTTGAGCTTGTGTACCCACTCGGGGTCGACAAGGTTCTGGCGGGCTATGGCGACGGCGTCCAGCTTGCCGGCGGCTATCTCGCGCGCGGCGACCTCGGGCTCCATCTTGCCGGCGCAGACGACCGGGATGTCGCAGAAGTTCTTGATGTGCTCAACCTCGGCGAGGTTGCAGTTGTTGGGCATGTACTGAGGCGGATGAGCCCAGTACCAGGCGTCGTAGGTGCCGTTGTCGCAGTTGAGCATGTCGTAGCCGGCGTCCTGGAGCTTTTTGACCACGATTTCGCTCTCAGCCATGTCGCGGCCGAACTCAACGAACTCCTCGCCGGGGACGGCGCCCTGGAAGAAGTCCTTCGTCTTGGAGACGACGGAGTAGCGCAGGGAGACCGGGAAGTCGCTGCCGGCGGCGTTCTTGATGTTCTTGACGATGTCGGTTGCGTAGCGAAGGCGGTTGTCGAGGGAGCCGCCGTACTCGTCGGTGCGGTAGTTGAAGTTCTTGATGGCGAACTGGTCGAGCGTATAGCCCTCATGGACAGCGTGAATCTCAACGCCGTCTACGCCGGCCTCACGCAGCAGGCGCGCAGTCTTGCCGAAAGCCTCGGTGCTCTCCTTTATCTCGGCGACGGTCAGCGGGCGGGACTTGTAGTCCTGCTTCCAGCGGTTCGGCGTGGGCGAGGCGCTGGCGCAGAGATACTCGGCGTCCATGACGAACTTGCCTATCTTGCCCATGGCCGGGTGGTCGAGCATCATGCTCATAAGGTGATTGACGCCCATGGAGCGGCCGCAGCCCGCGGCCAGCTGGATGAACAGCTTTGCGCCGGTCTTGTGGAAGTCCTGCATGTACTCCTTGAGCTCGCCGAACATGCGCTTATTGGTGTAGAGCCAGCGGTTGCCCATGACGTCGCGCACCCACTGCATACCGGGGAGTATCAGGCCGACGTCGTCACGCGCGGTCTGAAGCAGGAAGTAAGCCGCTTCCTTGTCAAAGTGGCAGGGCTCCATCCAGCCGAAGAGACTGGTGCCGCCCATGGAACACATCACTATGCGGTTCTTTATCTCCACATTGCCGATTTTCCAGGGAGTAAACAGGGCACTGTACTTCTCGTCCATATACATCCTTCCTTCTTTTATAGATTTTCGCGGCTCAAAACCGCGCGTCGGGGCGGCGGGGAACTCCGCCCCGTCCGCCATATTGTGATTATGATAACACAGCTTTGGTCAAAAAGCAATCACAATCCCAAGATTTCCGGCGTTAAATTATGCGAAAACGCAATTGCAGCTTCAATTTCTCAGACCTTGGTCAGACCATCTGTCATTTTGACGGTCAAAATCGCTTCTCCGGGCAGAAACTTCAATTTCTCGTTGACAAGCGGATATTAATATGGTATCATATTCGAGCCGCATTGACAGGGTATGAAAGCGGGCCCTTCGCCCCGCCCCGAGAGCGAGTCTCTTTTCGAGAGGATGAAACAAATGAAGCATGCAGTTATCGAGACCGGCGGTAAGCAGTACCGCGTGGCCGAGGGCGACGTCATCTACGTCGAGAAGCTCGACGCCGAGGCCGGCGCGAGCGTGAAATTCGACCGCGTCCTGGCCGTCATTGACGAGGAGAACACGGTGTTCGGCACTCCCACCGTCGAGGGCGCCGTCGTCACCGCCAACGTCGTGAAGAACGGCCGCGGCAGGAAAATCCGCGTCTACAAGATGAAGCCCAAGAAGGGTTATCAGCGCCTTCAGGGCCACCGTCAGCCCTACACGAAGGTTCAGATAGAGACCATCGGCTGAGCGCAACATTTCGGAGGTGTAAACATGGCTCATAAAAAAGGTATGGGTTCGACCAAGAACGGTCGTGACAGCGAGTCCAAGCGCCTCGGTGCGAAGCGTGCCGACGGTCAGTATGTCCTCGCGGGCAATATTCTCGTCCGCCAGCGCGGCACCAAGATCCACCCCGGCACCAACGTCGGCAAGGGCAAGGACGACACCCTGTTCTCCCTCGTCAACGGCACCGTGAGGTTTGAGCGCTACGGCAAGGACCGCAAGAAGGTCTCTGTCTACGAGGAGCTTGCGCAGTAACAACGCGCGGACGGGTTTTATGCCCGTCCGCTTTTTTACGCTTAACGCGATATTCACTTTCACGGAGGTTCACATGGCTTCCCCTTTCGTTGACAAGGTTACAATTGAGATAAAGGCCGGCAAGGGCGGCGACGGCGCCGTCAGCTTCCACCGCGAAAAATACGTGGCCGCCGGCGGGCCGGACGGCGGAGACGGCGGCCGCGGCGGGGATGTTATCTTCCGCGTGGACGACCATATGAGCACGCTTATGGACTTCCGCTACAAGCGCAGGTTCTCCGCGGGCAACGGCGCCCCCGGCGGCGGCAAGCGCTGCACCGGCAGGGACGGCGAGAGCATCATACTCCGCGTCCCCCGCGGCACCGTAATACGCGACGCGGACACCGGCGCCGTCATGCACGACATGAGCTCCGGCGAGGACTACACCGTCTGCCGCGGCGGCCGCGGCGGCTGGGGGAACAAGCGCTTCGCCACCGCTACGCGCCAGACGCCGCGCTTTGCAAAGCCCGGCCTGCCGGGCGAGGAGCACACCGTCCTGTTGGAGCTCAAGCTGCTCGCGGACGTCGGGCTTGTGGGCTTCCCCAATGTTGGCAAGAGCACGCTTTTGAGCGTGGTCTCCAACGCCCACCCCAAAATTGCGAATTATCACTTTACCACGCTCTTTCCCAATCTCGGCGTCGTGTACATCGGCGAGGGCGAAAGCTTTGTTATCGCGGATATCCCCGGCATCATCGAGGGCGCGAGCGAAGGCGCCGGGCTCGGGCACGATTTCCTGCGCCATGTGGACCGCTGCCGCCTGCTCATCCACCTCGTTGACGTCTCCGGCAGCGAGGGCCGCGACCCGGTCGAGGACTTTGACGCCATCTGCGCCGAGCTGGAGGCCTGGAGCCCGGAGCTTGCGGGCCGTCCCCAGATTGTGGCCGCGAACAAGTGCGACCTCCTCGGTGAGGACCGTAGCGGCCTCGAGCGCCTGCGCGAGCATGTAGAGGCCCTTGGCTTTACGCTCTATGAGCTCTCGGCGGCCACTACCTCTGGCGCACGCGAGCTGATGCTCGCCGCCGCGGCGCAGCTTGAGCACCTCCCCCCCGTCACGGTTTATGAGAGCGAATACGTCCCGCCCGAGCCCGAGCTCGGCAGGCCTGAGGACATAAGCATACGGCATGACGGCAGCGTCTGGTTCTGCGAGGGGGACTGGCTCGCGAGGCTCGTCGCGAGCGTCAACTTCGGCGACTATGAATCGCGCATGTACTTCGACCGCCGCCTGCGTCAGGCCGGCTTCTTCGACAGGCTCGAGGCCGAGGGCATCAGCGACGGGGACACTGTCTCGATTTATGACATAGAATTTGAATATCAGAGCTGATTTTGGCATAAATACGCTCGAATAATTCCAAAATCCGGCCTTCCAACTCTCTGGAAGGCCGGATTTTTTGTTTATAACTGCCCGAATCCGGACGAATGAGTAACAATATTTTTGCATTACGCACAACATTGTTGTTGCAATTTGGGATTTGGTACGTTAAAATATAAACCGTGAGCGACTTGTCTTTAAAGACAAGTCGGA
This sequence comes from uncultured Oscillospiraceae bacterium, assembly GCA_944385815.1. Classification (GTDB taxonomy): domain Bacteria; phylum Bacillota; class Clostridia; order Oscillospirales; family Oscillospiraceae; genus Scatomorpha. Next base: position 18,905 of record CALWYQ010000058.1, read on the forward strand.
ATTGACGAAAGTGTTGAATAACGGAGGTGCAGCTATGCGGCTCATAAAAACACAGGATGCGGTAGGACAGGTGCTCTGCCACGACATCACTCAGATCATCCGCGGCGTCAGCAAGGGACCGGTTTTCCGCAAGGGGCATATCATACGCCCCGAGGACATACCCGTGCTTTTGAGCGTGGGTAAGGACAACATATACGTCTGGGAAAATGACGAGACCATGCTCCACGAAAACGAGGCCGCGGAGATTTTGCGCGACATGTGCATCAGCGAGGGGATGAGCGCCTCCGAGCCTAAGGAGGGCAAAATCGAGCTCACCGCCGAGCGGGACGGGCTGTTCCTTGTTGACCGCGAGCGTCTGCGCGCCGTCAATTCCCTCGGGCGAATGATGATCGCTACCCGGCCCGGCGGCGTGGCCGTCCGCGCCGGAGAGAAGCTCTGCGGCACGAGGATAATCCCGCTTGTGATAGAAAAGGAGGCCATGGCCCGGGCGAAGGCCGTCGCGGGCAGCGAGCCGCTTTTAAGCCTCAAGCCGATAAAGCCGAAGAAGTACGGCGTTGTGACCACGGGGAACGAGGTCTACCACGGCCGCATACAGGACACATTTACGCCGGTGATCGTGGACAAATTGGCCGTTTTCGGCTGCGAGATGATAGGCCATGAGGTCTCCGACGACGATAATACGCGCATCACGGGCTGCATAAACAGGCTGCTCGACGCCGGCTGCGAGCTTGTCCTCTGCACGGGCGGCATGAGCGTTGACCCCGACGACAAAACCCCGCTGGCGATAAAAAACACCGGGGCCGGTATAGTTTCCTACGGCGCGCCGGTGCTGCCGGGCGCGATGTTCCTGCTGAGCTACATGCCGGACGGACGGCCTGTCTGCGGCCTGCCGGGCTGCGTCATGTACGCTAAGCGCACCATTTTTGACATAGTCCTCCCCTTCCTGCTGGCCGACGAGCCCGTCACGGCGGACATGCTCGCCTCCCTCGGCAACGGAGGGCTCTGCCTCAACTGCAAGGTCTGCCACTTCCCCAACTGCGGCTTCGGCAGGTGGCAGTGATGGGCTTTACGCACATTGACAGCGAGGGCAACGCCCGGATGGTGGACGTCGGCGAAAAGGCCGTGACCGGCCGCACCGCCGTCGCCGAAGGGCGCATACGCCTCAGCGAGGAGTGTTTCCGGCTTGTTGAGGCCGGGAGGATGAAAAAGGGCGACGTCCTCGGCGTGGCCCAGATCGCCGGCATCATGGCGGCGAAGAAGAACGCCGAGCTCATCCCGCTGTGCCATACGCTGCTGCTGACGAGCGTAAGGCTGGAGCTCAAGCTTTTGGCGGACACGTGCGAGGTCCGGGCCGTGTGTACGGTAAAGTGCGACGGCAAGACGGGCGTTGAGATGGAGGCCCTGACGGGCGTGTCGGTCGCGCTGCTGACTGTGTACGACATGTGCAAGGCCGTGGACAGGCGCATGGTGATCGGGGATATTCACCTTGTTGAAAAGCACGGCGGAAAAAGCGGAGACTTTTACTTCGGTGAGTGACGATGCTTGATAAATACGGACGAAACATAAATTATCTGCGCATTTCGATAACGGACCGCTGCAATCTGCGCTGCAAATACTGCATGCCGGACGGCTGTGAAAGCGTTCCGCACGACGATATCCTCAGGTACGAGGAGTTCCTTCGCCTTGCGGGGATCTTCGCCTCGCTCGGGGTCGAGCATGTGCGCGTTACGGGCGGCGAGCCGCTTGTCAGGGCCGGCGCCGTGGACTTCGTGCGCGCCCTGAAGGCCGTGCCCGGGATAAGGAAGGTCTCGATGACCACGAACGGCACCCTGCTCGCGCGCTACGGCGAGGCTCTCGCCGAGGCCGGGCTCGACAGCGTAAACATCAGCCTTGACTCGACCGATCCCGAGCTCGCCCGGGAGATATCCGGCTCGGGCGGCGTTGTGGACTCCGTCAGGGAGTCACTTGCTCTCATGCGCGAGCTTGGAGTGCCGGCTAAGCTCAACGCGGTGCTGCTTGCGGACACGGCCGCCTCGCTTGTGCCCCTCGCCCGTTTCGCGGAGGAGGGCGTGCCAGTGCGCTTTATCGAGCTCATGCCCATGGGCGTCGGGCGCTTTGAGAGAGGGCTTGACCCGGACGCCGCGCTCGGCATCCTGCGCGAAGTATGGCCGGACCTGAGCCCGGCGGAGCTCTACATCGGCTCGGGCCCCGCTCATTATTACGTTAGCGGCTCACTTGCGGCGCCTATCGGCTTTATCGACGCCGTGAGCCACCGCTTCTGCGCGAGCTGCAACCGCGTAAGGCTGACGAGCCGCGCCTATCTCCAGCCCTGCCTCTGC
>CALWYQ010000059.1 GCA_944385815.1 uncultured Oscillospiraceae bacterium
TCAGGTGCATGCCTATAAGCGTGCTGCCTATGTCCAGGCCGGCCGCGGCGCGGATGTGTTCTACCGCGACGGGGTCACTCATATTCTGCCAGGCGGCCGTCGCCCAGCTGCCGCCCGCCTTGGGCTGAGGTATCACGCACACAGGCTCATAGCCGAATTTTTCCGCAGCCTCGCGCTCGAGGATAAGCGCGCGGTTGAGGTGCTCGCAGCACTGCGCGGCAAGATAGAGCCCGCGTTCGGCAATAAGCGGCGCGACGGCCTCATATACGGCCAGGGCGGCCTCCGGCGTGGAGCCCTTGCCTATGCGCTGGCCCATGATCTCGCTTGAGGAGCAGCCCACGACCACGATCGAGCCGCGCGGCGGGTTCGCGCACTCAAGGAGCTCCGCCATGGCGTCGTGCGCCTCGCGGCGGATCTCATCCAGGTTGATATCCATATATGTCATCTCCGCTGAAACATTTTTCGCCTTCCGGCGTCTATATTGTACCACCGAGCGCCGGATTTGACAACCTTGCGCGGCTGAGGTATTATATTGATAAATCTGCACCTAAGTGAGGTAGAGTATGAAAAAGCTTTTAACCGCCGTGCTCTGCGCGGCCATGCTTCTGTCGCTTGCAGCCTGCGGCGAGGGGCCGGGCACCCTCCCGGAGCCGGACGCCGAGGACGTCCCCACCCCCACCGGCACGCCCGAGCCCACGCCCTCGCCCACGCCGACGCCCTTCTATGACCCGCTGAGCGGCGAGGTCATCGAGGAGGACATCTCGATGGACCGGCCCTGGGCAGTGATGATCAACAACCTGCAGCAGGCGCTGCCCCAGTGCGGCGTTTCCGAGGCCGAGCTCCTCTATGAGATTCCCGCAGAGGGCGGCATCACCCGCATGATGGCCGTGTTTACGGACATTTCCGGCGTTGAGAAGTTGGGCTCCATGCGCTCGATAAGGCCCTACTACGGTGAGGTCGGCATGAGCTATGACGCCATAATCGTCCACGCCGGCGGCTCCGAGGCCGGCTACAGCCTCCTCCGCGACAACGACTGGGACCACCTTGACGGCGTGCGCGAAACCTATGCCGCCGCGCCCTTCCAGCGCGACCCGGACCGTATGCAGTACGGCGTTGAGCACAGCCTCTTCGCAAACGGCCCCAAGCTCATCGAGGCCGCAGAGGAAAAGGGCTTTGCCTTTGAGCATGACGGCGAGTACGACTACGGCCTGAGCTTTGACGATGACGCCGCGGAGCAGTGCACCGATGAAGCCGAGTTCGCGCAGATTAACTTCAACAGCTATAAGTACACCCGCTTCCGCTACAACGCCGGCGAGGGCGTATACTATGCCGAGCAGTACGGCGAGCCCTACATGGACGCCGACTACGACGTGCAGCTGAGCTTTGCGAACCTGCTTTTCCTGCAGACCGAGATAAAGGTCATCGACAGCTACGGCCGCCTCGACGTCGAGCTCACAGGCGAGGGCAGCGGCTGGTTTGTGACCGGCGGCAGGTGCGTTGAGATTACCTGGCAGCGCGACGGTCTCACGAGCCCCTTCCACTACTATCTGGCCGACGGCAGCGAGCTGAACCTCAGCCCCGGCCACAGCTACATAGGCATCATGGGCAACGACGCCGGCTGCACCGTGAGCTTTGAGGAAGCTGAATAAGCAAAACCAGAAACTGCCCGGACACAGGTCCGGGCAGTTGCCTTTTTATCTCTTTTTCCAGGTCGCCGGGGAGAAGAGTATCAGCATGGGGAAAATCTCAAGCCTTCCGGCGAGCATGTCAAAGCTCAAAAGCAGCTTGGAGGCGTCCGAGAAGATGTCGAAGCTGCCCATGGGGCCGGCTGGGCCGAGGCCGGGGCCGACGTTGGAGAGGCAGGAGATGACGGAGGCGAAGGTAGTCTCAAAATCGTAGCCGTCAAGGCTGACGACCGCGACGGAGACAAAGGCGAGCAGGAAATAGAGCGATATGAACACCAGCGTGTTGTGCACCGTCGCTAACGGGAGGGCCCTTCCGTTCACGCGCACGCTCGAGGTGCGGCGGGGATTGAGCTGCTTGCCTATCTCCTGCGCCGCGCTCTTGAAGAAGATTATAACGCGCGAGACCTTCAGGCCGCCGCCCGTACTGCCGGCGCAGGCGCCTATGAGCATGACCAGTATGAGTATGCTCTTGGAGAAGGCCGGCCAGTAGATAAAGTCCGCCGTGGCGAAGCCGGTCGTTGTCATCAGCGACGAAACCTGGAAGAGCGAGTACCTGAAGGCCTTCCAGAAGCCGCCGTAATCGTCCCATATGTCGAGCGCGATGAGCACCGCCGCGCCGAGGGCTATGGCGAAGTAACCCAGAAACTCGCTGTCCGTCAGCGCGTCCTTGAACTTGCGTATCAGCAGCAGGAAGTAGATGGAGAAGTTCACGCCGAAGAGCAGCATGAAGATGCTCGTCACGATGTCTATGTACACGCTGTCATAAAAGCCTATCGAGAGCGTCTTTACCGAGAAGCCGCCCGTGCCCGCTGTGGCCATGGCATGGTTGACGGAGTCGAAGAAGGGCATGCCGCCGGCGCAGAGAAGGATTATGAGTATGACGGTCAGCACGATGTATATGAGGTAGGTTATCGCGCTCGAGGTGCGTATGCGCGGGACAAGCTTGCCGAAGGTAGTGCCCGGCACCTCGGCGCGCATGATGTACATGCTGCGCTCCTCGCTCATGGGCAGCACGGCCATTATGAACACCAGCACGCCCATGCCGCCTATCCAGTGCGAGAGGCTGCGCCAGAGCAGTATGCCCTTGCTCATGCCCTCGATGTCCGTCAGTATGGTGGAGCCGGTGGTAGTAAAGCCGGAGACTATCTCAAAAAAGGCGTCAACATAGCTCGGCTCCTCGCCGGAAAACACAAAGGGCAGCGCGCCCACGGCGCTCATAAGCACCCAGGCAAGCGCAACGGAGACAAAGCCCTCGCGCGCGTAAAAGTCGCGCCGCCTGACCTTCGGGATGTTGAGCAGCACAGCGAGCACGGCGGCGACGGCCGCGGTCTCGACATACCAGAGCAGGCTCTCGCCGTAGCAGAGCGCCGTTATCATGCTCGGCACCATCAGTATGGCCTCGAGGCCCATGACGCGGCCGAGTATCTTCGATATTATCGGATAGTTCATCGTCAGCCTTCAAAAATATCCGCGAAGCCCTTCATGCCGAACTTGGTGGTGACGGCAATAACCGTGTCGTGCTTCTCCATGGTGTCCGCGCCGCCGGGGATGATGCACTGATTGTCGCGTATGATGGCGGCGATAAGCGTATCGCGCCGGATATCGAGGTCCTTAATCGGCACGCCGAGGTTGGGCGCGTCGCCGTTTATGGAGAACTCCAGCACCTCGGCCTTGCCGTAGGCAATGTCGTGCAGGGACTCTATACCGACGGTGTTTATGGAGTGCTGCATGGCGCGGACATAGCTGACGACTATCTCCGCCGCGGCGTTCTTGGGCAGGACAAAGCTGTCTAACTTCTGCAGCCCGGCCATTATCCTGAAGGCGTCCTCGTTGACCTTGACAACGACCTTGCCGACGCCCTCACGCTGGGCGAACATGCTCGTAATGATATTGTCCTGGTCGCTGCCGGTCAGGGCGACGAAGGCGTCGGTATTGCGTATGCCCTCCTCAATGAGCACGGACGGGTCCGTGCCGTCGCCTAAGAGCACCTCGGCCTTGGGGAGGATCTCCTTTATCGTGTCGCAGTGCTCGGCGCTGCGCTCGATTATCTTGACCTTGATGCCGGCGCCGATAAGATAGGAGCCGAGGTAGAGCGATATGCGCCCGCCGCCCAAAAGCATGACGTGCTTTACGCTGCGCTTGTAGGAGCCTATGCTCTTGAAAAAGGCGCTGATGGCCGATGGCGCGCCGACGACATGGATAACGTCCCCGGCCTGTAGCACAAAGTCGCCGCGCGGGATGAGCACGCGCTCTCCCCTTTCGACCACGGCTATGAGTATGCCGCCCGTGGTCTTTCCGCGCAGGCGGTCGAGCCTCAGCCCGCAGAGGGGGCAGCCCTCCTCAACGGTGTGCTCCACCATCTCGGCGCGGCCCTTGGCGAAGGAATCGACCTTGGCGGCCGAGGGGAAGCGCAGTATGCGCGAAATCTCCGCCGCAGCGGCCTGCTCCGGGTTGAGCACCAGGGAGAGGCCGAGCTCGTCCTTCAAGAACACCATCTGCTGGAAGTATTCCATTGTGCGCACGCGCGCTACGGTGTTCTTGACGCCTAACTTCTTGCCGGTGAGGCAGCAGAGCATGTTGACCGCGTCCTGATTGGTGACGGCGATGAGCAGATCCGCCTCGCTGACGCCGGCCTCGCTGAGCACGGAGTAGTCCGCGCCGTTGCCCTCGAGCGTCATGACATCAACGGAGTTCGCTATCTGCTCGAGACAATGCTCGTCGCTGTCTACAACGGTGATGTCGTGGCCCTCTTCGGCCAGGCGGAGCGATATCTCGCGCCCCATACGCCCGGCGCCCACAAGAACTATGTCCATATCTTATTTCTCCCGAAATATATCTGAATTTAATAGATGCGAGTTTTATGCCGGCAGAGATATCACTTCGCCTTGCGCTTGCGCCGGCGGCCGCGGCTGCGCGGCTGCGCGGCCTTGGCGGCGTAATAGGCCTGCATGGCCTCGTCGGCCCTGTAGGCGAGGCAGGCGGCGGAATAGCTGCCGTCGGGCTGGTGCTTGAAGCGTATGCGCAGCAGCAGCTTGCCGTCGTCCGGGCAGTCCGCAAGGTTCATATACCTCTGGTCGCCCTGGTTGACCCATTTGGCAAAGCTCAGCGCTCCGCCGCACAGGGGGCAGGCCGGCTCGCTGAGCCGGGCATCGGCAAAGGCGTCGCCCTTTGAGGCGTAGCCGGTGAAGGAGGCGTGCGCGATGGGCTCCGGGCCGTCCTGGCGCTGCCGCTCCGCCTTGGGCGAGCGCCGGGCAAGTATCTCGGGCGCATTGGCGTAGTCCGCGAGGCCCGCGGCCATGTCCAGCCGCGAGCAGACAAGCGCGGTATTGTAAGCGTCGCCGAGCGCGTCATGCGCAACGCGGGTCTGCTCAATTTCAAAGTGCTCCATAGCCGTCTGAAGGCTCTTCTGGTTCTTGTCCCCTCCGGTCTGCAGATTGTAGATAAGCTGGAGGTTTATCCAGTCGGAGATCCAGTCCCAGTCGAGGTCATGGATGATGATATTCTGCTCCATAATGCCCTGGTCGTCATAGCCCCAGGTTATAAAGCGGACGTCGTCCCCGCACCAGGCCCTGAACTGCTCAAAGGCCTCCGCAAAGGGCAGGCCGTGGCTCAGGCGCTCCTTGTCGAAGCCGGTGAGCTTTTTCACCTTGTAGTGCATACGCTTGAAATAGACGGGCCTGACGTCAACCTGGAACTCCTCCCCCGGGGTCATGTCCTCGTTGAGCTTGACCGCGCCTATCTGGATAATTTCACCGCGAAGGTGGATGGGCAGCCTGTTAAATACGGAGGACTTGGAGCTCATTGCCTGATTCCACTCCAAATCCACCACAACATAATTCATCGCTAAACCGTCCCCTTTTTCCGTCACGTATATCAAAGGCGATTATACCACAGCGGAATTTATATGGCAATCAATAAATAATTGCCCCGGCGAAAAAAGCCAATTGCCCGCGCCATAGCGGCGCGGGCAATTGGTTCACGCGAGCTCGCGGCCCATAAGGACGCCCATGGCGCTGGCCATCATCAGGCCGCGCGTCCAGCCGGAGCTGTCGCCGAGGGCGTGGAGGCCCCTGACATTGGTATTGAACTTGGTATCCATCGTGACCTTGTTCGAGTAGAACTTGAGCTCGGGCGAGTAGAGCAGAGTCTCATAGCTCGCAAAGCCGGGCACGACGATATCCATGGAATGGATGAAGTTGATGATGTTTATCATGGCCCTGTAGGGCATCGCGGCGGTTATATCGCCGGCCACGGCGTCTACGAGGGTGGGCTTTACATTGCTCCGCGCGAGCTCCTTGTCCCAGGTGCGCTTGCCGTCGAGGATGTCCCCGAAGCGCTGGACAAGTATGTGCCCGTTCGCGAGCATGTTGGTCAGCTCGCCGACCTTCTGCGCATAGGCTATCGGCTGGTTGAAGGGCACGGAGAAGTTGTGCGAGCAGAGTATCGCGACGTTTGTGTTCGTGCTCTTAAGCTCGGCGCCCTTGTACGCGTGGCCGTTGACGACGGCGAGGTCATTGTCATAATTCTCCTGGCTGACTACGCCTCCGGGGTTCTGGCAGAAGGTGCGGACCTTGTTCTTGAAGGGCTTGGGATAGCCTATGAGCTTGGACTCATAGAGGACGTCGTTTATCTCCTCCATAATCTCGTTGCGCACCTCTACGCGCACGCCGATATCCACGGTGCTCGGCTGGTGGCGCACATTGTGCTCGGAGCAGATCTTCTCAAGCCAGTCGGCGCCGCGGCGGCCCGTAGCGACGACGGTGTGCTCCGCGCGGAGCTCAAAGTCCTGATGCCCGTCGTTGAGGTATACGCCGAGGCAGACGTCGCCGTCCATTATCAGGTCGCGGCACTCGGTGTCGAAGAGCATCTCGACGCCGTGGTCGAGGAGCCACTTCTCTATGCCTAAATAGACGTCGTGCGCCTTCTCCGTGCCCATGTGGCGAATGGGGCAGTCCACCAGCTTCAGCCCGGCCTGTATGGCGCGGGCGCGAATCTTGCGCACCTTCTCGTCATTGCCTATGCCCTCGATGTGCTTGTCCGCGCCGAACTCGCGGTAGATGCTGTCGGCATAGTCGATGGTCTCTTGCGCGAGTCGCGCGCCGATGAGGTCGGGCAGGTCGCCGCGGACCTCACAGGAA
>CALWYQ010000060.1 GCA_944385815.1 uncultured Oscillospiraceae bacterium
GGACGAACATTTGAATTATTGCTCATAATTCCCTCCAAAACAGTAATAATATATGCGGTGATATAGTTGATAATTGTGATAATACGCACGCTGATCGTCTACTTCGCGCTGCTTTTATCCATGCGGCTCATGGGCAAGCGCCAGCTCAGCGAGTTAGAGCTGCCGGAGCTGGCCGTGGCGGTGCTGATAGCCGACCTCGGCGCGCATCCCCTGCAGGACATTGGCATACCGCTTTTGAACGGGCTTTTGCCCATTGCGGTGCTGTTCTGCTGCGAGGTGCTGCTCTCCGGCGCGGCGATGCGCTCGCCGAAGCTGCGCTCCGCCCTGTTCGGCCGGCCGAGCTTCCTCATTGAGGACGGGCGCATAAACCAGCGCGAAATGCGCCGCTGCCGCTTTACGCCCGACGAGCTCATGGAGCAGCTGCGCAGTAAGAATATCACAGATTTGTCCGAGGTGCAATACGCTATTCTCGAAACGGACGGCGAGCTCAACGCCGTGCTCTATCCGCCGTACCGCCCGGCGACGGCGGGCGACCTCGGGCTCGAGCCCGCCGGCTCGGGATACCCAGTAATAGTCATAAACGACGGGCGCGTGCTCAGCGGCAACCTGAAATACCTCGGGCGCGACGAGGCCTGGCTCACGCGCGAGCTTGCGCGGCGCTCCATAGCCTCCCCGGCCGGGGCTTATCTCATGGTTGCCGACAAAAGCGGCGTTATTTTCTGCGCGCCGATGGAGAAAATGAGATGAAAAAGGAACTGATCGCCGCAATTCTGCTCTGCGCCCTGCTTATCGGCGGAGCGCTCAACACGCATTTTCTCGGCAGCTTCACCGGGGAAATATGCTCCGCGCTCGAGGTCTCCGGCAAATACTGCGCCTCCGGCGAATACCCGCGCGCCCTCACCCTCGCCGAAGCGGCGCATGAACTCTGGCACGGCCGCGCGCTCTACGCCGGCATATTTATCCGGCACAGCGAAACAGACGCCGTAAGCTACGGCTTCCATGAGCTGATAAGCGCGCTCGAGACCGAGCCTGAGGGCGCCGCGGCCCTGTACGCCGCGCTCATCGCCCACGTAAGGAGCCTCTACGAGATGGAGCGCGTTACGCTTGGGAGCGTCTTTTAGTCCCTTGCGGCGAGGTAATACACGCCGCCTGTGATAACAATGATCAGCGGCAGCCCGCCGGCCGCCGCTGCAAGGGCGTCGCTGTCCAGAATCCCGGCGGCCGCCAGCACGGCTCCCGTCACCGCCCCGACGGCGCGAAGCAGGTTCGCCGCAAGGGCGCAGCTGCGCTCGCGGCCGAACTTCTCAGCCACGACCGCAAGGCGGCTCCACTTCCATATCCCGCCGCGGCGGCACCAGGCGCCGGCGGCATACATCCCGGCGCAGAATGCTGCGCCGGCGATAATATAGAGCAGGTTCATCCGGAACGCCTCCTTTCTCCTCCCGGGGACGGGAGAGCTTATTTATCCTTCTGCTTTAAGAGCTTGGAGAGCTCCTCCATAAAGGTGTTGATGTCCTTAAAGGAGCGGTAGACGCTCGCGAAGCGCACGTAGGCGACCTCGTCTATGTCCTTGAGCCGGTCCATGACCATTTCGCCGATTTCCGTGGTGCTTATCTCGCGCTCCAGGTTGCTCTGGAGCTCCTGCTCGATCTCGTCTGCTATCTGCTCGAGGCTCGTGAGGGATACGGGGCGCTTTTCGCAGGCTCGCACCATGCCGTTGATGAGCTTGACATTGTCAAAGGTCTGCCGTGAGCCGTCGCGCTTTATCACGACAAGCGGCAGGCGCTCGATGATCTCATAGGTGGTAAAGCGCCTCGAGCAGGCGAGGCACTCGCGGCGGCGGCGGATGGTAGCGCCCTCCTCGGCCGGGCGCGAATCGATGACCCGGCTCTCGGTGTAGCCGCAGTACGGACACTTCATATAAGTAAACCCCCTGTTATATACAGCTTTACATAAGTATAGCACACAACTCCGCGCCGCGCCACAAAAAATTGCGTATTCCGGCGCTTTTTTGCGTTCAGTTGAGTTTACTTAATTCCTCTCTCAGCTCCTCGGCGGTGAAGAGCGCGCCGAGCACGTCCCGCAGCGCGGCGCCGTGGAGCTTTTCCGGCAGCCCGAGGGCCTTCAGCAGGGCCCGGCGCCTTGCGGCGCAGTCCGGCGTCCCGGCGAGGCCGAGGGCATACAGCTCCGAAGCCGGCAGCCCGGCCCGCCTTTCCGGCGCGTCCTCCCCGATAAAGGTCGCGCCGGCGCGGCGCAGCGCCTCTTTAAGCACCTCGGGGCTCATGCCCTCCACGCCGAGCGTCCCGGCCCTTGAGCCGGTTTTTTTGCGCCTCTCGCGGCCCGGGACGTCCGGTATGTAGGCGTGCTTCACAAGCGCGGGGTCTATGGCCCCCTTCAAAAAGCCGCGGATACCAAAGCCGGCGCCGTCGCTGTCCGTCAGGATAACAAGCCCGCGCGCCTCGGCGAGGCGGCGCAGCAGCGCCAGCTTCTCGCGGTTATTGAAGATGCCAAAGCCGTCCGTCTCCACAATGACGGCGTCGAACACCTGGCTGAGCGTGTCCTTATCATAGCGCCCCTCGCAGACTATGACCTCCCTGACCGCGATCATGCGCACTCCACGGCGAATCTCGCCAGCAGCTCACCCAAGAGCTCCTCATCCGAGCGCGGCGAGCTCTTGATGGCATAGTCCGTCTCCGCGCAGAGCTCCACGGCCCGGCGCAGCCCGCCGAGGGAATAGCGCGAGGCGCTCTGCTTGAGCTTTTTAAGCACGAAGTCATACTTTATCCCCGTGCAGCCCCTGATATAGGCGTCGCCGAGCCCCTCCTCCCCGGCGAGGCGGGCGCAGTAGAGCCGGCGCATGTTATATCCCACCGCGCCGAGAATCTTAAGCGGCTCCTCCCCCATTGCGAGCAGGTCGGAGAGCAGCCGTGCGGCCTTGTCAAAGTCCCTCCCGGCGAGGGCGTCCGTCATGTCAAAGGCCTGGGTCTCCGGTATGCGGAAGGCGAGAGCCTCCACGTCCTCCACGCTGACCGTATCCCCGCTCACGGCGGCGGCAAGCTTGTCCACTTCCGGGACAAGCGAGCTCATAAGGCTGCCGCTCGCGTAGATAAGCGCCTCGCAGGCCTCGCGCGAGATGCCTTTGCCGAGGGCGGCAAAGCGGCGGCGGAGCCAGTTAGTAAGCGCCCCGGCGTCCTGCTCGGTAAAATTAAGGTCGCGGCCGTACTTCCGCAGCAGCTTTACGGGCTTTACGCGCCCGTCGGGCTCGAGCGGCCCGCGGGCTACAAAGGCGAGGGTCGCAAAGTCCGGTATGTCCGAGACGATGCGCTCGAGGGCCTTGAGCTCCGCGTCCTTCATGCGGTTTATGTCGTACCCGCGCACTATGGTGAGCGTACGCTCCGTTGCAAAGGGCAGGGCATTTACGCTGTCGCTGAGCAGCTGCATGGTGAGCGAGCCGCCGTCAAGCTCGCGGTATGAGAAGTCATCCGCGCCCTCTGGCAGGCAGGCGGCCGTCAGCTCCTTTATAAAGCTTGAAAGGAGGTAGTCCTCCTCCCCGTGCAGCAGATAGAGCCTCTCGGGTCCCTTCTGCTTCAGTTCGCGGCTGAGCGCGGCGTAATTGAGTTTTTCTTCTTTCTTAGCCATCCTGATCCGTCCTTATCGTAACGGTGCCGTTCAAATCCGTCCTGAATATCCTGGCTCCCTTGAAGGCGAGGCGGTCGAGCGCCTCCTCCGCCGGGTGGCCGTAGGTATTGTAGCCCACGGAGACTATGACGGTCTCCGGCTCCACGGCCCCGGCCATCTCTATGCTGTTGGAGTAGCGCGAGCCGTGGTGGCCCGCGACAAGCACGTCGGCATCGTCGAGCACTCCGCGCTCAACATAATCGCGCTCCGTCGCGGCACCCGCGTCGCCGGTTATTACGGCGTCAAGCCCGGGAAGCCCGGCGCGGATAATAAGCCCGCGCTCATTGTCGCGGCTGTCCTCTGCCGGCGCGTATAGCTCAAGGCTCAGCCCGCCGAAGCTCAGCTCTCCGTCCTCGCTGACCGGGTGCGCCTCTACGCCCAGCTCCTCCGCCGCGGCGAGTATGACGGCGAGGTCGCCGTCGGCGTCCTCCGCGTTGTCCGGGTAATAGAGCCCGCCTACATCCACGCGGTACATGAGCCGCAGCACGCCGTTGGCGTGGTCGTCGTGCAGGTGCGTCAGCACAAGCGCGTCTATGCCGCGCCGCCCGCGGCTCAGCAGGAAATCCGCCGCCGTATCCCCGGCGTTATCAAGGCTGTTCTTGCCGCCGCAGTCGATTATTGCGGCGTTTTCCCCGCAGATAAGCGCGATGCTCTGGCCCTGGCCGACGTCGAGCACGCTGAAGCTGCTCTCCCTCGCGCTCTCCGCCCTTGCGGAAATGAGCACCGCCGCAAGCAGCGCGGCGGAGCATATGGCCGGCGCGGCAAAGCGGAGCTTCCCCTCCCCGCGCAGCTTCAGCGCGGCGATGAAAAACACATACGTCGCCGCGAGCCACAGCACCGTCGTCCCATCCGCAGTATATACCGCCGCATACGGCGCCTGCGCAAGCAGCTCCGCCGCGAACACAAAGAGCCTGGCAGGCCACGCGGCGGCCCAGGCGAGCACGGCTCCGAGCGGGAGCACGGCGGCCGAAACTATCGCGGCGGCAAAGCCGAGGTTAAAGGCGAGCGATACGGCCCAAAGCGTGAGCAGGTTGGCTATCGGCGATATAAGCGAGACATAGCCGAAATACCAGGCGACGATCGGCGTAGTGTATATTATCGCGCCCACGGTGCTCGAGAGCGAGGCGGCGGCGAACCTGCGCGCCGGGCTTACGCCCTTCACCCTGCCGCCGAGCCGGACATAGGCGCGGTAGGAGGCCTGCTCCATGCCGAGCACCGCGGCGAAGGACAGCTGCAGGCTCACGGAGGCCACGCTGTACGGGTTCATGCCCAGCAGCAGGAGCAGCGCAGCGCCGAGGCCGTGCACGCCGTCCGGCATCGAGCCGCGGTACAGCGCAAGCATGCTGAAAAGCTGCATGACGCAGGCCCTGACCGCCGCCGGCGTGCAGCCGACCATAAGCGTAAAGAGCACTATCACCGGCGCGCCGAAGAAAACTGCGCGCCTCCGGCCGAGAAGCTGCGAAATCATGGTAAAGAGGAAGGCCACATGCATGCCGGAGACGGATATAACATGCGATAGCCCCGTAACGGAGAGGGCGCTGTCAAGCCGCTCGTCGTCGTAAACGCCCTCGGTATTGCCGAGGAGCAGCGCCTGCATTACGGCGCGCACATCCTCCGGGAAGGCGGCGTCTATAGCCGCGGAGAGCAGCTCGCGCAGGTCCTGCGGGTAATAGAGCACGCTCCCGGCGTCGCGCCGGCTCTCCCCTGCCGAGATGAAATATGCGCGCAGATGCGTCCCGCGCGAGGAATACATGTCCGTGCTTTCGCCGTACTTGACCGTCGCGTCAACGAAGTCGAGCTCCATCTCTACAAGGTCCCCGGCACGCAGCTCCGGCAGCGTGCCGCCGTAGTCGGACACGTCTATGCCGAGCGGCGGCAGAGCATCGTCAACAAGCTTCACCGGCACGCGGGCGTAATCCCCGTCGCGGTAGGGGTATTCCTCAACGCGCACCGTGACGCGGCCCTCTGTCCCCGCAAGGCCCTCCGCCGCGGAAAAATAGTTCCCCGTGTAGAGCGCGTACCTTGCGATACCGGCCGCTGCGAAAAGGCAGATAACGGCGCAGCTCACCCGCCTGTCGCCCCTCAGCAGGACGATGGACAGCGCGAAGAGCGCAAGCATAAGCCCCGCCGCGGCATATAAAAGGCCGCCGGGCAGCAGATAGTGCGCCGCCGCGCAGCCGCAGGCAAAGGCGAAGCCCATCGTGCCGAACATCAGCATAAGCGCACCCCCTCCCGGCTTCATGGGGCTATGATACCATAAAGCCGGGCCGTTTTAAAGCGCCGCCGGGGATTTTTGCGCAAAAATCCCCGGCTCCCAAAGCAATGGGAGCCGGGATAAGCGGCTTATATCAGCTTTTCGGCCATCTCGCAGCCGGCGAGGATGTGGAAGTGCAGGTGCGGCACGGTCTGGCCCGCGGCGGCGCCGGAATTGGTGATGACGCGGAAGCCGTCTGAAAGGCCCTCCTGCGCGGCCACCCTGGCGACAGCCTCAAAGCAGCGCGCCACGGCGGCGCTGTTTTCCGGCGTTATCTGCGCGGCGGAATCGGCGATGTGCTCCTTGGGAATGACAAGGATGTGGGTCGGGGCCTGGTGGTTGATGTCCCTGAAGGCAAGGACGGCGTCGTCCTCATAGACCTTGGCAGACGGGATCTCGCCCGCGGCTATTTTGCAGAACAGGCAGTCGGACATGTTGATTCCCTCCTATATTATTCTTTGTTGAGTCCCAGCTTGAGTGCGACAAAGTTGTCCACCATGGCAAGCGCGTTATCGAGCATGAGCACGTCGCGTCCGCCGCCCATGGCGCTGTCGGGCTTGCCGCCGCCCTTGCCGCCGGTTATGGCGGTCACCTGGCGTATGATATCCCCGGCCTTTACGCCGGCCTTTACGGCCTCCGCGCCGCAGACGGCGAGGAAGGTTATCTTTTCGTCGTTGACCGCGGCGAGCACGGCGACGATATTGTCCGCCCTGTCGCGCAGGAAATCACCCATCCTGCGCAGCTCGTCCGTTGTCTCGGCGGGCACGGTGGCGGTCACGACCTTGAGGGAGCCGACATTGTGCGCGCTGGCTATGAAACTGTCTATCTCGCCGGAGCGCAGCTTGTCCTGCAGCACGTCCACGCGGCGGCGCAGCTCGCGCAGGCTTTCCATCGTGGCGCGGGCCTTCTCCACCACCTCGTTGGGGCTGGACTTGAGCATGTCCGCCATGGCGAGCAGCTTGCGGTTGTTCTCCTCGTTCTCACGGAAAAACTCGAGGCCGGTGACCGCCTCTATGCGGCGCACGCCGCTCGCGACGGAGAACTCGCTCTCTATGCGGAAGGGGCCGACCTTGGCGGTATTGTCCGTATGCGTGCCGCCGCAGAGCTCGCTCGAGAAGCCGCCCATGCTTACAACGCGGACGCGCTCGCCGTACTTCTCGCCGAAGAGGGCCTGGGCGCCCCTCGCGCGGGCCTCGTCAAGGCTCATCTCCTCAGTGGTGACGGCGTCGCCGTTGAGTATCTCATGGTTGACCATGCGCGCCACGTCAAGCAGCTCCTCGCCGGTCATGGCGGAGAAGTGCGTAAAGTCAAAGCGCAGGCGGTCGGGCTCTACAAGGCTGCCGGCCTGGTGCACGTGGTCGCCGAGCACGCGGCGCAGCGCGGCGTGCAGCAGGTGCGTCGCGGAATGCGCGCGCATAATGGCGCGGCGGCGCTCGGCGTCAACGCCGGCGTTTACGGCCTCGCCCATGCGGAGGCTGCCGCGCTCCATCCTGCCGGAGTGCAGGTACTTGCCGCCCTTGGTTTTCTGCACGTCGGTGACGGCAAACACGGCGCCGCCGGCCGTCGTGATAGCGCCGTGGTCGGCCACCTGGCCGCCCATCTCGGCATAGAACGGCGTGCGGTCGAGCACGACGGTGCCCTCGGCGCCCTCGCCCAACTCGCCGGCGAGCTCGCCGGAGACGATAAGCGCCTCGACCGTCGCCGTGTCGGCAAGGGTGTCATAGCCGGTAAAGGCGGTCGGGCCGCCCTCAAGGCCGAGGTCAAGGCCGCTCCAGCCGCTTATCTCCCCGCGCGCGGAGCGGGCCCTCTCGCGCTGCTCGTTCATAAGCGCGTCGAAGCCCTCGGTGTCCGCGGTCATGCCCTCGTCGGCGAGTATGTCCTCGGTGAGGTCGAGCGGGAAGCCATAGGTGTCGTAGAGGCGGAAGGCATCCGCGCCGGAGAGCACGGTTTTGCCCTCGGCCTTCAGGGACGCGATATGCTCGCCGAGGATGCGCATGCCGCCGTCTATCGTGCGGGCGAAGCTCTCCTCCTCGGTCTTTATGACGCGGGTGATGAAGCTCTGCTTTTCAGCAAGGTCGGGATAGGCCGTGCGGTTCTCATGTATCACGGTCTCGCAGACCTTGTAGAGGAAGGGCTCGTTCACGCCGAGCAGCTTGCCGTGGCGGGCGGCGCGGCGCAGCAGCCGCCGCAGCACATAGCCGCGGCCCTCGTTCGAGGGCAGGACGCCGTCGCCTATGAGGAAGGTCGCGCTGCGGATGTGGTCGGTGATGACGCGCAGGGAGACGTCGGCCTTATGGCTCTCGCCGTAATGCGCGCCGGTTATCTCGCTGACCTTGTGCGTGATGCTCATCACGGTGTCCACGTCGAAGAGGCTCGGCACGTCCTGGCACACGCAGGCGAGGCGCTCGAGGCCCATGCCGGTGTCTATATTCTTCTGCGCGAGCTCGGTGTAGTGGCCCTGCCCGTCGGAGTTGAACTGGGAAAAGAC
>CALWYQ010000061.1 GCA_944385815.1 uncultured Oscillospiraceae bacterium
GGCGTTGAGCATGTCAGCGCAGGTTTACAAAGCGGGTGTCGTACTCGCCTATGAGCGGCAGGCAGTAGCTGCGGAACTCGTCCGCGATGCCGCCGGGGGTAATCCACTCGAGCGGGAAGGTCTTTTCGGCGTTCGCCACCTCGGCGAGCGGGACAAGCATGGTCTCGCTCCTGTACTCGGGGGAGCGCTCGGTCCTGAAGCCTACCATCCAGCCCGTCTCGCCCTCGACGGCGGCCTTAACGGCGGCCGCGCCGGCGGCCTCCGCCTCGTCGCGGTCGATCTCGCTCATAAGCGCGACGCTGGTACGGCCGAGGAGGCCGGGCTTCTCGGAGCGGGACTTGATGCCCAGCTCGTTCATAATCATGTCGCTGAGGGTCTGCGCCGCGCCGCCGGGGACCTTGTGCCCGAAGCCGTCAACTATGCCGCTGTCGGCGCCGGGGGCGCCGCCGGCGTAGTGGATGCCCTCGCTGACCGTGACCAGCAATCCGCGGCCCCTGGCCCATTTTTCCTTTACGGCGGCGAGGAACTCGTCCTTGTCGAAGTCCGTCTCGGGCAGGTAGACCAGGTGCTCGCAGGGCATGAGCCCGGTGAAGAGCGCGCTCGCGGCGGTAATCCAGCCGGCGTTGCGGCCCATCATCTCCATGACGACGACGTGTATCGGGAGCGCGGCGACGTCCTGCGCAAGCTCGAGGGCGCTGGCGGCGGCGTATTTGGCCGCGCTGCCGAAGCCGGGGCAGTGGTCGGTGACGGCGAGGTCGTTGTCTATGGTCTTGGGGATGCCGATGACGTGCAGCTCATAGCCGCTCTCGACCGCGAGCTGATACACCTTGTTGCAGGTGTCCATGGAGTCGTTGCCGCCGTTATAAAAGAAGTAGCGGATGTTGTGCTGCCTGAAGCAGTCGAGCACGGCGGGATAGTCCGCGTCCGTGAGCTTGCGGCGGCAGGAGCCTATCGCGCTCGCCGGGGTGCGGGCCAGGAGCTCGAGCCTCTCGTCGGGGACCTCGCCCAAGTCTATGAGGTCGCCGGCGAGGATGCCCTCGGCGCCGAAGCGGGCGCCGTATATCTTTTCTATCGCCTCGGGGTGGCGCTTCGCCTCGCGGACGGCACCGAGCAGGGAGCTGTTTATGACCGGGGTGGGGCCGCCGCCCTGGGCTATGAGCATATTGCCTTTGAGCATGGTTAAAGCCTCCTTACACGTTGCTCAGGTCGTCGTCGGCCATGCACAGGTGGACGGCGCCGAGCTTGAAGGTCTGCGGCAGGGCGAGGATCTTCGGATTCGGTCCGGTGAACTTGCGCGTGGCGTCGGCGAGGGCCTCCTCAAAGGTGGCGCGGGTCTTGAGGCCCATGCCGCGGGCGATGCCGGGCTCCTGGGCGCCGACGATGTAGATGGCGGAGGTGTTCATCTCGGCAATGTGGCCGCAGCTCATCATGGAGAAGCCGTGGAAGGGGTGGAATGCGTTGCAGAAGCGGTACTTGCGGATATACTCCTCGTTGGTGGCAAAATACTCGCCGTAGCGGTTCATATCCGGGAGGATCTGCATGTAGTCGTGCTGGAACATGTTGTACAGCTCGCGCAGGTAGGGCCAGCGCTCGTCGTGGAAGTAGCCGTTGCAGAAGCTCGAGCAGATAATAACGCAGTTCTCCTTCATCACGCGCTTATGGCGTATGACCTGGGCGGAGAGGGCCTGCATCATCTGGATGGGGTTGGTGCCCATGCCGTTGCCGTAGTGGAAGTCTATCGGCATGCCGAACACCATGATGTCGTACTTTTCCTTTGCGTAGGGCACATAGGTGCGCTTGTTGGCGACCTCCCAGCTGGCCGGCTGCATGACCTTGGCGTAGCCGCTGAAGATGGCGATCTGCCTCGAGTAGGTGTCGAGCACGGCGTCGCAGCAGAAGAAGGGGTGGCCCATCTTCTCCTCCATGTGCATGCCTATCTGGTCAAACTTGGTGCGCATGAGGCTGTGGCCGGAGACGGGGACAAAGTCTGCCCTGTGCATGACAGTGGGGACATGGTGGCTCGCTATGCTGCGCCAGTGGGTGATGCCGGTGGCGCAGTGCTTGTAGCCGCCGGAGTAGCCGCCGTAGGGGTTGCCCTGGGTGTGGCCTATCAGGATGGGGATGTCGCAGTCGTAGACGTACTTGTTCAT
Organism: uncultured Oscillospiraceae bacterium; assembly: GCA_944385815.1. Taxonomy (GTDB): domain Bacteria; phylum Bacillota; class Clostridia; order Oscillospirales; family Oscillospiraceae; genus Scatomorpha. The sequence goes on from CALWYQ010000061.1 coordinate 2,151, forward strand.
CAGCACGGGGTCGCCGGCGCAGGTGAGGCCGAGGTCGACCATGTGCTCATAGTCCTCGCTGTCGTGGCTGGTGAGCTGGCCGGAGTAGTAGAACTCGTTGAAAAGCTCCTCGCCGAGTATCTTCTTCATCTCGGGCACTGTGGCGCGCGGGTGCAGGCCGTTGGAGATGAGCAGGAGGATGTCCTTCTTCTCAACGCCGGCGGCGTAGAGCTCGTCGAGGCAGGCGCGGATGCTCACCTTGCGGTGGCTGGTGGCCTGGGTGCCGCCCTTGACTATGTCCGGGATGACAAATACGACACTCTTGCCCGGGCCGGCGAGCTCGCGCAGCGGGGGCATGCCGAGGGGGTGGCGGATGCTCTCGAGGGTGGCGTTATAGAGGCTGTCCCAGTCCTGCGGCAGGCAGGGAGGGTCGGCCACGGTGGTGCCGGGGATAAATACGTCGGTGCTGTCGGGCAGCTCGGCGCTCATAAGGCCGTTGCCGTATTCAAAATCAAGCTTCATGCGTGTTCCCTCACTTTCCAAGGTAGGTGCGGATTATCTCAAGGTACTCGTCGGGGTACCAGCCTATTTCGCCGGCGAAGCGCGTGAGCGCGATAAGGCCGCCGTCTATCTCGTCGATGCTCGCGAGCATCTCGGCGTTGTCGGTCTTGAGGCCGCCGCCGTAAACGACGTCCATGCCGCCGGTGCGCTCCTTTACAAAGCGGGCGATCATGGTGATATAGTCCTTGCCAGCCGGGGTCTTGCCCGGGCCTATGCTCCAGACGGGCTCGTAGCCTATGACGACGCGGCTCCTGTCCACCCCGGCGAGGCCCTCGTCAAGCTGGCGGCCGAGGACCTCCTGCCACTCGGGCTGCTCCTCGCTCTTTTCGCCTATGCAGTAGAGCACGTCAAGGCCGCGCTCCGTGGCGCGGAGTATCTCCTGGTTGAGGACGCGGTTGGTGACGGAGGGGTCCTTCACGCCGGCTTCGGCGAGCAGGCCGTTGAGGTCGTTGCGCTCCTCACAGTGGCCGATTATTACATAGTCGCAGCCCAGCGCCCTCGCCGCGGAGGCGGGGCGGAGCGTGGTGAACGCGCCGAAGTTGCCGCCGACGGCGGTGTCCGCGCGGTAGACGCCCTGGCAGCCTATGCGCACGGGACTGTCCTCAGTCCTTGCGGCGACGGCGCCGAGAATATGCGCCTCGGGGAAGAACTGCGCGAACTCGACCTCGGCCGGGTCGTAGACGGAGAGCGCCTCCTGGGTGCTGCCGACGATGAAGGAGCCCCAGCTCTCCACGGGGGCGACACGGTTCACGCCGCCGAACTCCGTCGGGACGTCGAAGCGCTTGAGATTAAGGTAGAGATGCTTCATGGCTTACCTCACTTCGCGTAGAAGGCCTTCATATCCTCAAGGCTCCTGAGCTCGACGAGCGGGGCCTTGCCGTAGGA
>CALWYQ010000062.1 GCA_944385815.1 uncultured Oscillospiraceae bacterium
ATTTCTCCTCCGCCAGCTCGCGGCTGCGGCGCTTGTTGGCGTTGTAGCAGGCGCGGACGGCCTCGGGGAAGCCGTGCTCGTCGAGGGCCTTTATCGCGGCCTCCGTCGTGCCCTTTTTGCTGGTTATGCGCCGCCGGAGCTCCTCCGGAGGCTCGTTTTCAAGCTCCAACTGCCTTGCCGCGCCGAGCAGAGTCTGCCTCGCGAGCATGGCGGCGGTTTCCGGGGCGAGGCCCGCCTCAACGGCGGCGTCGCGGAGGTTTTCGACCATGTAGTATATATACGCCGCGCCGGAGCCGGAGAGGGCGGCCACGTCGTCTATCTGCGCCTCCGTCACCGCGACGGCGGCGCCGCCCGGTGAGAAAATGGCGATAACGTCCTGCACATCCCCGGCGCAGGCGCTCGCGCCCGGGGCCACGCCGGCGGCGCCGTATCCTACGGCGAGGGCGAGGTTCGGCATAACGCGCACCACGCGCGTGCCGGGGAAGGCGGCCTCGACCGCCGCGGTCGGGATGCCGGCCATGATGCTCACGACCAGGGCGCCCGGCCTTACATACGGCGCATAGGCCGGGTACGCCGCCGGGAAGCTCTGCGGCTTGACGGCTATGACCACCGTCCCGGCCTCCGCCAGGGCCTCCGCCGGCGCGGTGACCGTGCCGTAGCTTTCGCGCACCTCGGCGCAGCTTTTGGGGTTGTTCGGGTTTATGACAAGTATGTCCCCGCCGGGCGTGCCGGTCCTGACAAGGCCGGAGATTATGGCGCGGGCCATGCTCCCGCTGCCGATGAACGCAATTTTCGACATGGCTGCACCTCGCTCAGGGCCGGACCTGCCCGGTGCCGATGACCTGGTACTTGTAGCTCGTTATCTCCTCGAGGCCCATGGGGCCGCGGGCGTGCAGCTTCTGAGTGGAGATGCCGAGCTCCGCGCCGAAGCCGAACTCAAAGCCGTCCGTAAAGCGCGTGGAGGCGTTCCAGTTGACAACCGCGGCGTCCACGTTGTTGAGGAAGTATTCGGCGCTCGCCGGGTCGGCGGTCACGATGCACTCGGTGTGCATGGTGCCGTAGCGGTTTATGTGCTCGACGGCGGCGGCGACGTCGGGGACTATCTTTACGGCCATGGCGAGGCGGAGATACTCGTCGGCCCAGTCGCGCTCCGTGGCGGGGATCATCCCGGCGTACTCCGAGGCGGCCTCGTCGCCGTGGAGCTCGACGCCCCTGTCCGTGAGGGCCTTCAGGAGGTCGCGGCCGTGCTTTTCGGCCCAGCCGGCCTGCATTATAAGCGTCTCGGCGCAGTTGCACACGCTGGTGCGCTGGGTCTTGGCGTTTACGGTGATGGCCTCGGCCATGGCGTAATCCGCGCTGCCGTCTATGTAGACGTGGCAGTTGCCGGTGCCGGTCTGGAGTATGGGCACGGTGGCCTTCTCCACGGCGTTGTTTATGAGCCGGGCGCTGCCGCGCGGGACTATGAGGTCCACATACTCGCGCAGGGTGAGCAGCTTGTCAACCACGTCGTGGCCGCGCTCCTCAACCAGGCAGACCGCGTCCGGCGTTATGCCGCAGCCCTCGAGCGCGGAGCGCATGACGGCGACCAGCGCGGCGTTGCTCTCATAGGCCGAGCCGCTGCCGCGCAGGAGTATGGCGCTGCCGGCCTTGAAGGCGAGGGAGGCGGCGTCCACTGTGACGTTGGGCCGGGCCTCGTAGATTATGCCGATGACGCCCATGGGCACGCGGACCTTTTTTATCAGAAGGCCGTTGGGCCGCGTCCACTCGCGCATGACCTCGCCGACGGGGTCGGGCAGCTCCGCCACCTGGCGCAGGCCGAGGGCCATGTCGGCCACGCGCTTTTCGTTGAGCATGAGGCGGTCGAGCATATCCTCGCTCATGCCGTTCGCCCGCTCGCGGTCCATGTCCGCCCTGTTGGCGGCGAGGACCTCGGCGCAGCGCGCCTCAAGCGCGTCCGCCATGGCGAGCAGGGCCTCGTTTTTCTCCTTTGTTGTCAGCTGCGCTGTGGCAGTGCTCGCGGCCTTTGCGGCGGCGGCGCTCTCTAACAGGGTTTTCATTCGCTTACCTCCGTTTCAATGTGGGCGTAGTTGTCCTGATGTATTATTTCCGGCGGACGGCCGGGGAAGCGGGCCGCCGCCCCGGCGGTGCTCAGCCCGGCAATCTCGCGTATCTCCGCGCTTGAGTAGTTGACCGTGCCCCGGCCGAGGCAGCAGTCCGTGCCGGAGCGGTAGACGCGGACCACGTCCCCGGCGGCAAAGTCGCCCTCCACGGCCCGTACACCGGCGGGCAGGAGGCTGCGGCCGTGGGAGCAGAGCGCCTCGGCGGCCCCGGCGTCTATATATATGTTCCCGCGGGTCGGCGCATAGAAGGCCGTCCACTGCAGCCTGGTTTTCATCCCGCTGCCGGCCCTGAAATAGGTGCCCCTCGCCGTGCCGTCCACGGCCTTCGCAAGGACCTCCGGCTCGCGGGCGGAGCAGATGACCACGGCGACGCCGGCGCCGCTCGCAAGCTTCGCCCCCTCGACCTTTGTGGCCATGCCGCCGGTGCCGTTGGCCGTGCCCGCGCCGTGCGCAAGCGCCTCGATCTCCGGCGTCACGCGCTCTACATACGGTATATGCTCCGCGTCCGGGTCGCTGCGCGGGTCGGCGGTGTACAGCCCGTCTGTGTCCGTCAGCAGGCAGAGCAGGTCCGCGTGCAGCATGGCCGCCACCTGGGCGGAGAGCATGTCGTTGTCGCCAAGCTTGAGCTCGGCTATTGACACCGTGTCATTCTCGTTTATAATTGGAACCGCGCCCCGGCTCAAAAGCACCTCGAGCGCGGAGAAGGCGTTGTGATACCTCCGCCGGTCGGAAAAGTCCGCCCGCGTGAGCAGCAGCTGCGCGGCGACATAGCCGTGCTCCGCAAGGCAGCGGCTGTACTCCTCCATCAAAAGCCCCTGGCCCACAGCGGCGCTCGCCTGCTTGGCCGGGACGGAGACCGGCCGCTCGTGATAGCCGAGCAGCGAATACCCCGCGGCAATGGCCGCGCTGGTCACCATTACCACCTGGTGCCCGTCGTCGCGCAGGCGCGCCACCTGGCCCGTCAGCGCGCGCAGCCGCACCCTGTCCAGCCGGCCGCTCTTTTCCGTGAGCGAGCTGGTGCCTATTTTTACTACGATGGTTTTCTTCGCCATGGGGCGCATACCTCCCTCAGGGGTATTAATGAAATATTATAGCACAATGCATTTAAATAGAAAAGTCCAAAGGCGTATGTTATAATAATATTAAGCCCGGCGCAAGGCCAGGGCATCGGGGTGAACGGCATGAAAAAACGCATACTCTTCATAGCCACGGGCGGGACCATCGCGAGCGAGGTCACGTCCCTCGGGCTCAAGCCCGGCATAAGCGCCGGGGGCCTGCTGCGGGCCGTGCCGGCCATAAGCGGGCTGTGCGACGTGGACTGCCTCGAGCTCTACTCCCTCGACTCGACGGACATAGGCCCGGAGCACTGGCTGGGCATGGCCGCGGCCGTGCGGGAGAATTATGCGAGCTACGACGGCTTTGTCATAAGCCACGGCACGGACACCATGGCCTACTCCGCCGCTGCGCTGAGCTACCTTGTCCAGGGCTCGCGCAAGCCCGTAATCCTCACCGGCGCGCAGAAGCCCATCGGCTTTGACACCACGGATTCGCGCGTAAACCTGCTCGACAGCTTTATCTGCGCCTGCGCGGAGAGCATGCACGGGGTTATGATAGTGTTCAACGGCCGCGTCATCCTCGGCACTCGCGCCGAAAAAACGCACTCCAAGAGCTTTGACGCCTTTTCAAGCATAAATTACCCGCACATAGCCGACCTGCGCGACGGGCGCCTCATGCAGTACATAACGCCGGAATTCCTCGCCGAGCCCGTCTTTTCCCGGGAGCTCAATCCGCGCGTCTCGCTTATGAAGCTCATCCCCGGCTCGGACGCGGCCCAGTTGGAGTTCCTGCTCTCGCGCTCGGACGCGCTGGTGATAGAGAGCTTCGGCGTCGGCGGGCTGCCGCGCGGCATGCACGCGGCCGTGCACGCGCTCGCGCGCGCCGGCAAGCTCATAGTAATGACCACGCAGGTGCAGAATGAGGGCAGCGACCTCGCCGTCTACGGCACGGGCCGGCCCCTGAGCGAGGACCCGCTTATACTCGAGGCCTACGACATGACCACCGAGGCCGCCGTAACCAAGCTCATGTGGCTGCTGCCCCGGGCGGCGACGCAGGAGGAGGCGGCAAGGCTTTTCTACACGCCGGTCAACCGGGACATACTCGGCACCGCCTGAAAAAAGGGCGGCGCAAATACGCGCATCTGCGTATTTGCGCCGCCCTCTTCATATCCTCCGGGCCCCGGCCTCACTCCGCGCCCTCGTCCCCGGCGGAGGGGAGCATCTCCTCCGGCACGCGGACTATGCAGGAGGGAAAGCCCTCCGGGGCGTAGGAGCATATCGGCACATAGCGCTGTTCGGCGCTGCCGAGCTCGAAGTACTGGTCTATGCTGTCCCTGTCCACGCCGGACTGCCAGGCGCTGTTCGTCGCCGAGCAGAGGCGGTCGAAAACCTTGGCAAAGAGCTCCACGTTCTGGCCGGAGCGCCCGGCAAGGCCCTCGCGCAGGCTTGTGGTCACAAGTATGGCGCTGACGGGGACGCCGTAGCCGCGCAGGGCGCTCGAGAGCGTCAGCGCGAGGGAGCAGACCGCGCCCTCGGGGCTCGGCGTGCTGCTGAGCTCGACCTTATAGCTTATAACGGCGTCGGTGACCGGCATGGTGAGGCTCTTGAGCAGCAGCTCGTCGAAGCCCATGCCTATGAGCTCCGTGCAAAGCTCGGTGAGGTACTGCGCCACGGTGGAGCTGTAGGGGTCGAGCCAGGCGCCCTCCCCGTCGGAATAGGCCGCGCCGCTCGCGAGGGTGAGCGCGCTGTCCGGGCTGCGCTGGGCGAGCAGGCCGTCTATGCAGCAGCTGAGCTGGGCTATGAGGTAGATATCCTGCTCCTTGAGCTGGGCGGCGAGGGAGGCGAGGTCAACCTCGCCGGCGGTGCCGTAGGCCGCGGCCATGTCGGAGCTGCTGTTCCAGACAAGCTGCCCGCTCACGGGCTTCACCTCTAACACCAGCGCGTCTGCGCCATAGCTGTCCATAAGCGAGACATAGGCGCTTATATCCGTGCGGTTGACCGCCTCGGCGGGGACAAAAAGCGCGCGGAAATCCCCGAGCCCCTCCCCTGCTACGGCGCTCACGCCGGAATAGTCCGGCTCGCCTATCTCAAGCTCGGCGTTTACCTGCTCGAGCGGGGCCTCGGCACCGGGCGCGCCCTCGTCCTCGGCTATCACCGCGCCGGGCAGGACCACGCTCAGGCCGTCGTGGCCAAAGACGATGTACTTCTGCAGGCCGAAGAAGAGGACCACGCACAGCAGAAGCAGCACGGCCACTGCGCCGAACACGATGCCTAACAGGTTGAGGCGCTTACGGCGGCCGCGGTAGACCTCCGGGCCCTTGCTTTTCGCCATCAGTCCCTGCCCTCTATGGCCATTATCTTGGCCACGCGGCGCGCGTGGCGGCCGCCCTCAAAGCCGGTGTCGAGGAAGGTGTCCACTATCTTCAGCGCGAGGCCCTCGCCGAGGACGCGCGCGCCGAGGGCGAGCATATTGGCGTTGTTGTGCGCGCGGGCCATCTCCGCGCTGTAGCAGTCCCCGCACAGGGCGCAGCGGATGCCGCGGACCTTGTTCGCGGCGATGGATATGCCTATGCCCGTGCCGCAGACTACTATGCCGCGCTCGCACTCGCCGGAGGCGACGGCGCGCCCCACGGCCTCGCCGTAGTCCGGGTAGTCGCAGCTCTCCGCGCTGAAGGTGCCGAAGTCGCGGTATTCTATGCCGCGCTCCGCGAGGTGCTTCATAATTATCTGCCTGAGCTCATATCCGCCGTGGTCGGAGCCGATTGCAAGCATGGTGATTCCTCCTACTCAGATTTCTATGCGCTTGAATTCGGGCTTGTGCCGCTTGTAGACGGCGACGTACCTGAAGCCTGTTTCGGCGAGGAGCTCATAGCCCTCGCGTATGCCGACGCCGGCGGCCTTTACGTTGTGCGCGTCGGAGCCGACGGTTATGATGTCCCCGCCCAGCTCGCGGTAGCGGCGCAGTATGTCCGTGCCGGGGACGGGGCGGAGCATCGCGTCCTGCCTGCCGCCGGCGACAAGGTCGGCGACGTTGAGCTCTATGCCCTTGCCGTTTTCGATGAGGGCCCGGAGCAGCAGGTCTATCTTATAGCCGAAGCGCTCCATGCTGAGCTCCACGTCCTGCCCCTGCTTGTGCATATAGCGCAGGCAGTAGCCGATGTGCGCCATGCAGTCGAAGCAGTTTATGCCGGCCAGCTCGATAAGCTCGTCAAGGTAGCGGTCGTAGAGCTCGAGGCAGCGCTCCTCGCTGCCGTAGCGCAGGTAGTAAAAGTCCTTCTCGTCGCGCAGGTTGTGCAGCGAGCCGAGGATGAAGTCGTACTCCGGCATGGCGTATATGCGCCTGGCGCGTGCCGGGTCGTGGTTGCCCTGGCCCAGCTCGAGGCCGAGGCGGATGTCTATGCCCTCCGGCGCGCGCTCCATGGCGTCGATGAACTGCCGCACCTGCGCGCGGGGCAGGCCGAAGCGCTCGGGGCCGATCTGCATGGTCTGCTGGTCGCCGAAGTCCACATGGTCGGTGAAGCATATCTCCGTGACGCCGCGCGCAAGCTCCGCGCGCGCCATATCCGCCATCTTGTCCCTGGCGTCAAAGGAACAGCTGCTGTGTACATGATAGTCGGCTAAAAACATCGTCTGATATCTCCCAGTAATTATTTGGCGCTCGCCCGGCGCCGTAAGCGGCCGCGTTAAAACGGCCAGCTCGGGAACCATCTGAGCAGGTTCCTCGTGTACCAGAGCGGGGTGCGCAGCCCGGTGAGCACGGGGTAGAAAGCAACAAAGAGCGCGGTGGACACGGCGGTGACCGAGTACATGTTCCGCCGCCAGTTCGGCGCGCCGAGCTCGGCGAGGCGGCCCCAGACGTGCCCGAGGGCGAGGATGAGGAAAATCTCGCTCGGGAAGTAGTGGTAGGCGAAGGTGAGGCGCGTCACCAGCACCCAGGGCAGCAGCTGCGCGAGGTAGCCGAGGACGATGAAGGCCGCCCGGCCGTCCCGGTCGCGCACGGCGAGGATGCCGTTGGCTATGACGGCGATGAGGCCCGTCCAGCAGAATATGGGGTTCATAAAGGCCCCGAAGGCGCTCTTGGTGACGCCGTCGTCGTAGTACTCGAGGTAGTAGAGTATGGGCCTCGCGTCCACCAGCCACTGGAACCAGCGCGAGGCGTAGGGGTGCTCGCTCACAAGGTCGGAGTGGTACTCCCACATGTAGACCTGGTTGTCCCAGACTATTTTGAGGTAATCCCTGTCGAAGAGCATACCGAGCCCGCCCTCAAGGCCGGAGGCCGTGCCGTAGTGGTAGTAGCTCACATAGTACACGGCGAGGGGCACCGCGACGAAGAACACAAGGCAGAAGGCACAGTTGAGGAAAAACCGCCCGATAAAGCCCGGCTCGCGCCGCCGGCTTATCCAGTACGCCAGCCAGATGACCGCAAGGCCCGCCCCGGCGTAGATGCAGGTCCACTTGCTCGCCGCGCCGAGGCCGAAGAACAGCCCCGAGAGCGCGAGATACCGCCACCTGCCCCCGCTAACAAAGCGCCACATGAAGAGGTACATGAGCAGGATGAAAAACACGCTGTAGGTGTCTATCGTGGCTATCCGCGTCTGGACGAAGTGCATGAAGTCAAACGCGAAGATGACCGTGCCGCAGCTTGCTGCGGCGCTCGAGCGGCTCATGCGCTTGAGGAACACATAGAGCAACGGCAGCATCAGCACGCCGAAGAGCGTGCCCATAAAGCGCCAGCCGAAGGGCGTCATGCCGAAGAGCCGTATGCCGAGGCCGATTATCTCCTTGCCCAGCGGCGGGTGGGTTATCTCATAGGGGTAGACGTTCTCAACGTGCTCGAGGGCGGTGCGCGCGTGGTAGATCTCGTCGAAGTAGCTCGAGTTCATGTAGCTCGGGCGCAGCGGGACGGTGTCCTGCTCGTCGAAGAGCGGCTCGCAGCCGGCGTCATAGCTGAAGGCGGCCGCGTCGAGCTGGTTGCCGGCGGCGTCATAGACCGCCAGCTCGCCGAGGTCAAGCTCCGCGGAGGCTATGAGGCGGATGTATCGCGCGCGGGTGCCGGCCACGCCCTCCGCGGCGGGGGAATAGTCCAGCCACTTGAAGAGCTCGGAGTATTCCTGCGTGAGGACGCCGGCGTCGCGCCAGTCCTCTCCGTCGGAGGAGAACTGCAGCGTGTATTCGCCCGTGTGCAGCCCGGGGTAATAGCGCAGCATGCCTATGTCCACCTCGCTGCCGAGGTCCACAAGCGCGTACTGCCCGCGCTCCGTAAAGCGGCACCAGCTCTGCGGCGCGCTCATGCTGCCGAGGCCCACAAAAGCCGTCACGGCGTAGCAGAGGGTTATCACAAGGCAGAGCGCGGCGTCAAGCCGGCTTATGCGCCCGTTTTCCGCCCTGAAGCTGAAGCCCGGCCGCTCGAGCCGCCCGGTGTCCATATTATAGGGCAGCTGCGCGCCCGAGAACACGGGCAGCCAGCGCCAGGCAATCATTATGCAGAAGAACGCCGCGCAGACGGGCAGTATATAGGTGAGCCAGCTCAAGGGTTTCCCTCCATTCGTGGGGCCGTTAATACGCGGAAAGCATCATATTATTATACACGCTCCTGCCCGGCTTGTCCATAAAAAAGCGCCGGCGCGGCCGCATCCGGGCGCCGGCGCGTGAAAAACCGGCGCGGGGATAGTTCACAGCCTTACTTAAGCTTGACATAACGCTTTCGCGTGGTGTAAAATGACATGATAATATTGCGGGGGCAGGGGGACGCCCCTTTGATATTAAACTTTACACGGCGCGGACGCGCCGTTGCTTATCTATCTTTCAGAACAAGGGAGGCGTATATAGACACCATGACAATCTGGGAAATACTCGGCATCATAGTCGGCGCGATTGTGGTGCTGGTCATAGGGTTCCTGCTGGGCATGGCCTACCGCAAAAAGGTCGCCGAGCGCGAGATATCGAGCGCGGAGGAGGAGGCCAAGCGCATCATCAACGAATCCATCAAGGCCGCCGAGAACAAAAAGCGCGAGGCCCTCGTCGAAGCGCGCGAGGAGATACACAAGAGCCGCTCGGAGTATGAGCGCGAGGTCAAGGAGCGCCGCAGCGAGCTCTCCAAGCAGGAGCGCAGGCTCCAGCAGAAGGAGGAAAACCTCGACCGCAAGACCGACGCCCTCGAGAAAAAGACCGACGCCCTCAACCAGAAGCTCAGCCAGGCCGAGGCCATGCAGGAGGAGGTCCGGCTCGTCAAGAAGAGCCAGCTCGAGATGCTCGAAAAAATCTCCGGCTATACGCAGGAGGAGGCCAAGCAGTACCTCATCAGCAGCATAGAGACCGAGGTCACCCATGAGATGGCCGCCAAGGTCCGCGAGGTCGAGTCCAGGTACAAGGACGAGGCCGAGGAGCGCGCCCGCGAGATCATCGCGACCGCCATCCAGCGCTGCGCCGCCGACCACGCCAGCGAGATCACCGTATCCGTCGTACCGCTCCCCAACGACGAGATGAAGGGCCGCATAATAGGACGTGAGGGACGCAACATTCGTTCCATCGAAACCCTCACCGGCTGCGACCTGATTATTGACGACACGCCGGAGACCATCACCGTCTCCAGCTTCGACCCCGTCCGCCGCGAGATAGCGCGCATAGCGCTCGAGCGGCTCATACAGGACGGCCGCATCCACCCGGCCCGCATCGAGGAAATGGTCGCCAAGGCCCAGCGCGAGGTCAACGCCACGATAAAGGCCGAGGGCGAGCGCGCCGCGTTTGAGACCAATATCCACGGCCTGCATCCGGAGATCATCCGCCTGCTCGGCCGCATGAAGTACCGCACGAGCTACGGCCAGAACGTCCTCAACCACTCCATAGAGGTGGCGCACATCGCCGGCCTGCTCGCCGCGGAGCTCGGCGTGGACGTCCAGACCGCCAAGCGCGCCGGCCTGCTGCACGACCTCGGCAAGAGCATAGACCACGAGGTGGAGGGCAGCCACGTCACCATAGGCGTGGACATCGCCCGCAAGTACAAGGAGGCCCCCGAGGTCATCCACGCCATCGAGGCCCACCACGGCGACGTGGAGGCCCACAGCGTTGTAGCCTGCCTTGTCCAGGCCTCCGACGCCATCTCCGCCTCCCGCCCCGGGGCCAGGCGCGAGAATATCGAGAACTATGTCAAGCGCCTCGAGAAGTTGGAGGAGGTCACGCGCAGCTTCCCCGGCATCGACAGCTGCTACGCCATACAGGCCGGGCGCGAGATCCGCGTCATGGTCAAGCCCGACGAGGTCAGCGAGGACCAGATGGTCCTGCTCGCGCGCGACATCGCCAAGAAGATCGAAAGCGAGCTCACCTACCCCGGCCAGATAAAGGTCCACGTCCTGCGCGAGACCAAGGCCGTGGAATACGCAAAATAAGCGCGCCCGGGCTCTCCCGGACGCAGGAAAAAGCCCGCCGGCTTGGCGGGGTGTCCGTAAGACAGTAAAACAGGAAAGGCGTGACCGCGAAAGTCACGCCTTTTCATTATGGGTACAGCTGCTTTCGCAGCACAAGTGGTGCCGCCCCTTGTTC
>CALWYQ010000063.1 GCA_944385815.1 uncultured Oscillospiraceae bacterium
TAACGGGGCGGTGCTTGGCGCCGTCCTCGCCTACATACTCGAGCTCAAAGCGCTCGGGCAGCTGGCTGTCCAGCTGTATCGTGCCGCACTGCCAGGTGCGTCCGAGGCTGTCGGAGAGGTGGAAGTCAAGCTTCGGGCCGTAGAACGCGCCGTCGCCCTCGTTTATCACGAAGGTCTTGCCCATCTCGGTGATGGCCTCCTTGAGGATGTCCTGGTTGTGCTCCCACTGCTCCACGGTGCCGATGTGGTCCTCGGGCATGGTGGAGAGCTCTATCTCATAGGAGAGGCCGAAGGTGGAGTAGACCTCGTCAAAGAGCTTGACGACGCCCTTTATCTCGTCCTTCATCTGCTCCGGGGTCATAAAGATGTGCGCGTCGTCCTGCGTGAAGCAGCGGACGCGGAAGAGCCCGTGCAGCGCGCCGGAGAGCTCGTGGCGGTGGACAAGGCCCAGCTCGCCCACGCGCAGCGGCAGGTCGCGGTAGGAGTGCGGCTCGCTCTCGTACACCAGCATCCCGCCGGGGCAGTTCATGGGCTTTATCGCGTAGTCCTGCTCGTCGATAACGGTGGTGTACATATTGTCCTTATAGTGCTCCCAGTGGCCGGAGCGCTCCCAGAGCTCGCGGTTGAGAATCACCGGCGTGGAGATCTCAACATAGCCGTAGCGCTTGTGCACCTCGCGCCAGTAGTCTATAAGCGTGTTCTTGAGCGTCATGCCGTTGGGCAGGAAGAAGGGGAAGCCCGGGCCGGCCTCGTTCATCATAAAGAGGCCCAGCTCGCGGCCGAGCTTGCGGTGGTCGCGCTTTTTAGCCTCCTCGAGGCGCTCGAGATAGGCGTCCAGCTCCTCCTTTTTCATAAAGCAGGTGCCGTAAATGCGCTGGAGCATCTTCTTGCTGCTGTCGCCGCGCCAGTAGGCGCCGGTGCAGTTCATAAGCTTTATGGCGTTGCCCTTTATGCGGCCGGTGCTGTCGAGGTGCGGGCCGGCGCAGAGGTCGGTGAACTCGCCCTGCTTATAAAAGCTTATGACGGCGTCCTCGGGCAGGTCCTCGATGAGCTCGACCTTGTAGGGCTCGCCCTTATCGGCCATGAGCTTTATGGCCTCCCCGCGCGGCAGCTCAAAGCCCTCTATGGGCAGCTTCTCCTTGCATACTTTGCGCATCTCGGCCTCTATCTTTTCAAGCACCTCGGGGGTGAAGGTGACATCGGAGTCGATGTCGTAGTAAAAGCCGTTCTCTATCGCCGGGCCTATGGCCAGCTTGCTCTCGGGATAGAGGCGCTTCACCGCCTGGGCGAGCACGTGGCTGGCGGAGTGGCGGTAGGTGTCGCGGTATTCCCTGTTCTCAAAAGTGTACCGGTTTTTCTTCTCGTCCATTTTGATGCCTCCATATTAAATGAAAAGCACCCCTGACCTGCGCCAGGGGTGCGATTGCTCACACGGTTCCACCCTGAGTTTTAACTCAAGCGGCCTTAACGCGGCCATTCGGGCAAGGATAGTCACGGAGAGCGCCCCATGGCGCAGCACCCCGTTTTCCCCATGCCGGCTCGGGAGCGGTGTGCGCATTTTCCGCGCCGGGCCGCCTCGCAGCGATGCGGCGGCCTCTCTGCACGGCGCCGCGAAAAGCGCGAACTCCGTCAATGCCTTTAAACGCGGTTATATTATCACCATTGCCGCCCGTTGTCAAGTTACGTAACTGTAAATAATCCGCCCGGAGCGCGTCCGGGCGGATTTATTCCGCAGCTTATTTGAAGAGCGCCACTATCTCCGCGAGGTTTATCTCGTCCACGGCGCTGGCCGGGCCGGAGCACATGTCGAGCGTGGTCTGCTCCGCGGCGCTGAGCTCGCCCTTGGCGAGGAGCCTTTCGGCGATGCTCCTGCACTTGACCTTCATAATGAGCTTCATCGGGCCCTTGAGCCTTTCGATGTCAAAGCCGCCCTGGAGATAAAACACCGGCACGTTGGAGGGTATTTTCATCGTGCTGCGCAGGCCCTCGGCCAGCTCGTCCGCCGGAGGGCTCATGCCCACGCCCGCGACGGCCTTTATATCATACTTCCTGGCGCACTTTTTGTACCCCACTATAGACCCGGCGAAAAGCCAGCCCAGATATATGACCTGGGCGCCGGCGTGACACTTGGGGACGCTGCCCAGCTCATAGCTCGGCATGTCAAGCGCCCTGCCGAGCAGCTTGGCGTACTGCTGCGTAAAGCCTGTGTTGGAGCTGTAGACTATGATGGTGTTGTTTATCATGCGTGGGCCTCCTTTGCGGGCATTCAAACTATGCGACAATTATAACAGAATTCCCGCAAAATGCAAGCGCTTTGCGGGAATTTTAACGAAATATTCGCCTTTTCAGGCCATGCCTTTGGTCTGACCGCCCAACTCGCGGTACATTGCCGGGGCGTCCGCCCTGGACGCGTGCTCATCCACGGATACGACCTCAACGGTCAGCGTCCGCTCGCCGAAGGCCACGGAAAGCACGTCGCCCGGCTTCACCTCGGCCCCCGCCTTCACAACGCGGCCGTTTATGGATACGCGCCCGCCGTCGCAGGCCTCGTTGGCCACGGTGCGGCGCTTTATGAGCCTGGATACCTTAAGATACTTGTCAACTCTCATTTTATTACCTCATTCGTCGTACAAACGCGGGTTAAATTCCCCGTCGTCCAGCCAGTAGGAAAGCTCCTCCAGCACATCGGCATACGCGGCGGGCTTGGTCATGGGCGGGTTATTGACCTCCACTATGCTCTGCGCCGGGAAGTACAGCCGGAACTCAAAGCCCTCCTCCCTGCTGCCGGTCATGGAATACGTGGCGTTTTCGTGGCAGGAGACGGCGAGGCTTATAAGCTCGAGGTTCATCTCCGAATCCGCCAGCCCGGCAAGGCGCTCATTGTCCGCATTGGGCCCGCTCGCCATCAGAACCAGCTCCCAGCCGCCGTCCCGCGGCGAGGCGCTTATCTGCACCCTGCCGTTCCCGCCGGCGCAGACGGCCGCCCGGGCGATCACGCGCAGCACAAGCCGCGGCAGGATATACGTCTGGCTGTTCACAAGGACGTTCTCTCCCCCGCGCCAGATCACCCGCTGCCCGCAGCTGCGGTTCACCACAAAGTCCATGGTCTCCGCCGTGCGGCGCGCTATGGCGCTGAGGCTGATATTCTCGTACACCTTTATGCGCCCGCGCTTGAGCTCGGCCTTTTCGATGCAGGCGCGTATCACGTGCGACAGCCGGCCCGAAACATGCAGCATCCCGCGCTGCCAGGACTCGAACACGCGGTCGTTCTCCGCCGTCATGCACTGCACGCCGCCCAGCTCTGCTATTGAAGAGCTGAGGCTGAAGAGCAGCCCGAGCAGCTCGGCGTTCACGGGGTCCTGCCCGACGTCGAGCGGGGCGTCCCTCAGCGAGTACTGGAAGAGGAATACCCGCGCCCCTCCGGCGGGGACCGCGCGCACATTGTAGGAGAGGCCGTTGAGCTCCAGCCTCATCCGGCCGCCGGGCTCAAGCTCAAGCAGCTCGCCGCCCAAAATCTCCGCCGCCGGGGCCGGAAGCTCCGGGCAGTCCCAGGGCAGCTGCTCGGCTGCGGCGCCGTTGAAGTAGACTATCAGCCTCCCCCGGACGGCTACGGCAGGCTCAAAGAGCTCGTCGAGGAACAAGCTGACTCCGCCCAAATTGTCCATATTGTCCATTGCTCAGGTTCCTCCGTCCGTTTTTGTAAGCGCGTTCCATCTATCCGGTTTTGCAAAAAGCATAACTTCATGTATTGTATCACACTTTTCGACATGTTACAACAATAAAACGTTAAATTCTCACCTGTTTTTTCCTTTGGCCGCGCCGGCGTATTTATGATATGCAGTAGAGCGCCGCTTTCGCCGGTCAAAATTTTGGCAATGGCTACAAAACGTATGAAATGTTTAGAATATTGCAAATGGGTATTGAAATTTGCTTCAGCATGGTATAGAATAGTGGCCGCAAGAAAATGCCTTTCAAACCATTTTTGATATGGAGGAATTACAAATGAGCATCCGTATTGGCATCAATGGCTTTGGCCGCATCGGCCGTCTGGTATTCCGCGCCGGCATCGTCCGCGACGATATCGAGATCGTTGCCGTCAACGCCCCGGACAAGAAGCCCGAGCAGCTCGCCTACGTTGTCAAGTTCGACACCGTCCACGGCCGCTTCAACGGCACCGTCGAAGTCGCCGACGGCAACCTCGTCGTCAACGGCAAGACCGTCAAGCTCCTGAACTCCCGCGACCCGGCTCAGCTCCCCTGGGGCGAGCTCGGCGTTGATTACGTCCTCGAGTGCACCGGCAAGTTCCTCACCAAGGAAGCCGCCCAGCCGCACCTCGACGCCGGCGCGAAGGTCGTTGTCCTCTCCGGCCCCAGCAAGGACGACACCCCGATGTTCGTCTGCGGCGTCAACCTCGACAAGTATGATCCCAGCATGACCGTCGTTTCCAACGCGTCCTGCACCACCAACTGCCTCGCCCCCCTCGCCAAGGTCATCAACGACAACTTCGGCATCGTCGAGGGCCTTATGACCACCGTCCACGCCGGCACTGCCAGCCAGCAGGTCGTCGACGCCTTCTCCAAGAAGAACTGGCGCCTGAGCCGCAGCTGCTTCGACAACATCATCCCCACCACCACCGGTGCCGCCAAGGCCGTCGGCAAGGTCATCCCCGAGCTGCAGGGCAAGCTGACCGGCATGGCCATGCGTATCCCCAGCGCCGACGTCTCCATCGTCGACCTGACCTGCCGCCTCGAGAAGGGCGCCACCATGGACGAGATC
>CALWYQ010000064.1 GCA_944385815.1 uncultured Oscillospiraceae bacterium
CGAGGACCTCGTCGCCCTCCTTGAGGGCGTAGTCCTCGCTGGTCAGCTCGCCATAGAAGTCGCTGCCGGAGAGGTCATAGCAGTAGGTCTTCCAGTTGTTGAGGCCGACGGGGCCGTTGACCTGGAACAGGGTCGGGGCGTCCTCCTTGGCCATCTCGCTGGTGAGCTGGGTCTCGTAGTTGCCGGAGGCGGCGGTGACGACCTTGACGGGGACGCCGGTCTCCTCGGTGTAGATGGCGGCGAGCTCCTGCCACTGATCGTCCTGCTCGGGCTTGAAGTTCAGGTAATAGACGCTGCCTTCGGCAGCGGGCTCCTCGCCGGAGGGCTCTTCGCCCTGCGGCGCTTCGGTCTCGGGGGCGGGCTCCTCGCCGCAGGCCGCGAGGGCGAATACCATCACGAGCGCAAGAAGCAGTGCAAGAAACTTTTTCATGCTTTTTTACAACTCCTATGTAAGATTTTTATTTTCACGGCATTTCGCCGCAAAAACCGTTTTTACAAGGCCGCGACTGACGCGCCCGGCCTGAGCGCGGTCTCCACCGTCACGTGCCGGCAGCCGCTGCGCCCCTCGATAACGTCCAAGAGTATCCTGACGCTCTCCTCGCCTATCTGCGACATGGGCTGGCAGAGGGTCGTAAGCGTCGGCCGGACGTATTCGCTCATCGAGAGCCCGTCTATGGCTATGACGGAGCAGTCCCGCGGCACATCCCGTCCGCAGTCGGCCAGCGCCTTTATGGCCGCGATGGCCATGGCGTCCGCGATTATGAACATCGCCGTAAACTCCGCGCCGGAGGCGACAAGCCGCTTTGTCGCGGCGTAGGCCTCGTCCATGCCGAAGCTCCCGGTGCGCTCAACAAGGCTCATGTCCGGCTCTATGCCCGCCTCGCGCAGGGCGGCGAGATAGCCCCGGTAGCGCAGCTCGCTTATCGAGCGGTCGTCCGTCTCCGCAAGCAGGCAGGCTATGCGCCTGTGCCCGAGCCTTATGAGCTCGTTCACCGCGCTGCGCGCCGCGCTCTCGTCCTCTATGCTCACCGAGGAAAAGCTCCCGCGGTCAAGCGAGCCGAAGCTGTTCGTGTAGGAGCAGCAGACAAAGGGCACCGTGATCGTCCCCAACTCCTCCGCCGAGTAGTCCCAGCGGCCGCCGAGGAAAATCAGCCCGCGGAGCTTTTTCTCCCGCTCCATGATGGCCCCGCGGCTTATCTCGTCCTCGCTGGAGCCAATCTGCTGCATCATAAGCGTATAGCCGGCCGCGTCTATCTCGCGGTTGATGGCCTTTATAACGTCCGAGTAGAAGGGGTTCGACACGCCGCGGACCACAAGCCCTATGGCGTCGGAGTTCGCCTTCACAAGGTAGCGCGCGGAATTGTTGGGCACATAGTTGCTCTCGCGCACGGCCTCGAGCACCTGCTCGCGCACCGCCGGGCTGACGTCCGGCCTGTCGTTGAGCACGCGCGAAACCGTGCTGACAGAAACGCCGCAGAGCCTGGCTATATCCTTTATCGTCAAGCGCTCCACCCCCATTCATCACGCTCGGGCGGGGTTCGGAAACGTTACCGGTAACGTTTCCGGCGTCCCGACACATACACAATAGTCCTTTGTGACCAAAAAGTCAATCGAAATCAGACCCTCTTTGAACGATTTGGCTATCCTGTCGGTTTTTGCCTTCTCTTTTTGTGCAATTTAACGCCTCACTTCGCCGCAGCTTGTCCATTGACTGTGGAATGAACAAAAAATTACTCGGTTAGTCTTGACAAACGTTTGCGCATGTGGTAGATTCTTTCCGGTAGTTAGATTATGCTAACTTCCGGGAAGGAGCAGGCTATGATACCTTTGACAATGGCCGGCGAGGGCGTTGAGCTCAGCATCGAAATGATACGCGGCCGGGACGATACCCGGCGCCATCTTGAGGAGCTCGGCCTTGTTGTCGGCGAACACGTAAGCGTAGTAACCTCGCTCGCCGGGAACCTTATTCTTCAGGTCAAGGACAGCCGCATCGCCCTCGACCGGGGGCTCTGCGCGAGAATTATGGTCAGCATATAACAGGGGGTATGAGCATGAAAACACTTAAAGACGCAAGGGTCGGCGATACCGTCACCGTCGCCAGGATCAACGGCGAGGGCGCGCTCAGGCGGCGCATAATGGACATGGGCGTCACCCGCGGCACGGAGATTTTTGTCCGCAAGGTAGCGCCGCTCGGCGACCCGATTGAGGTCACAATACGCGGCTATGAGCTGAGCATCCGCCGCGCGGACGCCGGGCTTATAGAGCTCGCCTGAGGCCTTATTTTTTTGCAGCATGGTTAGTTCTATCTAACAGAGAGGAGCAGAAGGAATGGAAGTCAAAATTGCCCTTGCGGGCAACCCCAACAGCGGCAAAACGACGATGTTCAACGCCCTCACCGGCTCCAACCAGAGGGTCGGCAACTGGCCGGGCGTCACCGTCGAAAAAAAGGAGGGCCGCCTTAAATCGGACAAGAACATAGTCATACAGGACCTCCCGGGCATATATTCGCTGAGCCCCTATACGCTTGAGGAGGTCGTGGCGCGCAGCTACCTCGTGGGCGAGAAGCCGGACGCCATCATCAACATAGTGGACGGCACCAACATAGAGCGCAACCTCTATCTCACCACCCAGCTCCTTGAGCTCGGCATCCCCACGGTCGTGGCCGTCAACATGATAGACCTTGTCCGCAAAAGCGGCGACGCCATCGACGTAAAAAAGCTCTCCGCGCTGCTCGGCTGCCCCGTCATGGCGGCAAGCGCCCTCAAGGGCGAGGGCAGCGAGGCCGTGGCGAAGCGCGCCGCGCAGTTGGCCGAGGCTCACCAGCCCGGCAGCATACCGAGCGTCTTTACCGGCAGCGTGGAGCACGCCATCGCGCACATCGAGGAGAGCATCGAGGGGAAGGTCGACGCGCGCTTCCTGCGCTGGTACGCGATAAAGCTCTTTGAGCGCGACGAGCGCGTAATTGCCGAGCTCAAGTTAGACGCGGGGCTGCTCAAGCACATCGAGGGGCACATCGCCGACTGCGAGCGCGAGCTCGGCGACGACAGCGAGAGCATAATCACGAACGGGCGCTACGCCTATATCGCCAAAATCGTGGGCGCCGCCGTCAGCAAAAAGCGCTCCGGGCTTAAAATGAGCGTGTCCGACAATATAGACCGCGTGGTCACGAACCGCATCGCGGCCCTGCCGATTTTCGTCGCCGTCATGGCGCTTGTGTACTGGATTGCAATGGGCCCCTTCGGCACCATGCTCACCGACTGGACGAACGACACGCTTGTCAGCGACTGGGCCATGGGCAGCGCGCGCAGCCTGTTGGAGGGCTGGGGCGCCGCCGGCTGGCTGACCGGCCTCATCGTGGACGGCATCATCGCCGGCGTGGGCGCGGTCATCGGCTTTGTGCCGCAGATGCTGGTGCTCTTCCTCATGCTCTCCATACTCGAGGACGTGGGCTACATGGCCCGCATAGCCTTCATCATGGACCGCATTTTCCGCAAGTTCGGCCTCTCGGGCAAGAGCTTCATCCCCATGCTGATAGGCTCCGGCTGCGGCGTCCCCGCCGTCATGGCCAGCCGCACCATTGAAAACGAGCGCGACAGGCGCATGACCATTATGACCACCTGCTTCATCCCCTGCGGCGCCAAGCTGCCGATAATCGGCATGATAGCCGGCGCCTTCTTTGAGGACGGCTGGTGGGTTGCCACAAGCGCCTATTTCGTCGGCGTCATCTCCATCGTAGTCTCCGGCATCATCCTCAAGAAGCTCAGGAGCTTCGCCGGCGAGGCCGCTCCCTTCGTCATGGAGCTGCCCGCCTATCACGCCCCGGCCCCCGGCAACGTCCTGCGCGCCACCTGGGAGCGCGGCTGGAGCTTTATAAAGCGCGCCTTCACCGTGATACTGCTCAGCTCCATCCTGATCTGGTTCCTGCAGGCCTTCGGCGTTGTTGACGGGCGCTTCGGCATGGTCGAGGACAACAACAGCTCCCTGCTCGCCGCAATCGGCGGCGCGGTCGCGTTCATCTTCATCCCCCTCGGCTTCGGCACCTGGCAGGCCACGGTCGGCGTTGTCGGCGGCCTTGTCGCCAAGGAGAACCTCGTCACCATCATGGGCATCTGCTACGGCTTCGCCGAGGCGAGCGAGACGGGCGAGGAGTTCTGGCCCATGCTCCAGAGCGGCTACCTGCCCATCGCGGGCTATGCCTTCATGGTCTTTAACCTGCTGTGCGCGCCGTGCTTCGCGGCCATGGGCGCCATAAAGCGCGAGATGAACTCGCCCAAGTGGACGCTCGCCGCGATAGGCTACATGTGCGGCTTTGCCTACTGCATGAGCCTTATGATTTACCAGTTGGGCGGGCTGCTGCTCGGCCAGGTGGCCTTCAGCATCTGGACCGTCGCCGCGCTGCTCGTCCTTGCCGCAATGCTCTTCCTGCTTTTCCGCAGGAACCCCTATGGCGAATACGGCGAGCGCCTCGGTGCGAGGAAGGCGGCCGCCAATGCTTGAGTGGCTCGCGGCGAACATCGCCAGCGTCGTGATAGTGTTTGTCCTCGCCGCCGTGGTGACGCTCATAATAATGAAGCTTGTCCGCGACAAAAAGCGCGGCAGGCACGCCTGCTCCTGCGGCGGAGACTGCAAAAGCTGCGGCGTCTGCCGCACGGCAAAGGATAGATAAGGCAAGCGCCCCGGTTTTACACCGGGGCGCTATGCGCCGAGGAGCGCGGCCGCGGGGCTGTCCGCGGCGCGGTTGAAGCGCGCTATGCGCATCAGCTCGCCTTCGGCGCGCGTCAGGCGGTTCACGCGGCCCTCGCAGGTGAAGGCTGCCGCGTAGCCGCGCCCGGCCAGCACGGCCTCGGCCTCGGCGCAGGTGAATCCGAAGGGATAGGCAAAGGCATACGGCCGGGCGCCGAACGCCGCCTCGATGGAGCGCTCAACCCGCTCGAGGTCGGCGCTGAGGGCGGCGGCGTACTCCTCCGGGTCCTCGCCGGGGTTTATCCGGCAGCCGCGACGCGCGCCTGAGGCTGAGTGCATGCTCTGCGTGTGCGCGGCAAGCTCCACGCGGCCTGTGGCGGCGGCCTCGGCCGCGTCGGCCCAGCTCATATAGGCGTAGGCGGCGTTCATGTCGCCGCTTGCCGTGTACTCGTCGGCGTAATCGCCAACAACGGCGAGCACGGCGCACATGCCGTACTTTTCAAGCAGCGGCAGGGCGTAGAGCATGAAGCTCAGCTGGGCGTCGTCAAAGGTTATGAGCACCGGCTTTTCCGGAAGCTCCGCCCCGCCGCGCTCCCAGGCCGCAAGCTCGCGCACGCTCACGGCCTCATAGCCGTTCCGCCGCAGCCACTCGAGGTCGGCCTCAAGCTCCGCCGGCGTTATGACATAGTCGCCCCGCGCTGCGGCGTCCGCCGAGATGTGGTGGTACATGAGCGCCGGCAGGCTCACCGCCTCTGTCTCCGCCCGCGCCGGCGCGGTCAGCGCCGCGAGCGCCATCACGTAGGCGCAGAATATCAAAAATACTGCCCATCTGCTTCTCATATGGGCAGTATCTGCGTTTCCGGCGCTTTTATTCCCGGCGCGAGATTGCGGCCATGAAGCCCGCCAAGAGTATCATGCCCCAGATAATGAAGGCGTCAATGTCATTTTCAAACACGAAGAGCGGGTTGCAGACGTTTAAAAACACTCCCCCGCCCACAAAAAGCAGCAGGAAGTACAGCAATACGGCAGCGAGCACATAAAGCGCCCCGATCCCGGCCTCCGCGGCGCGCCTCCGTCCCGGGTATATGAGCTCGGCAGCGTCGGTTCCCAGCGCCGCGGCGATGCGCCCGAGCATCTGCAGGTCGGGGAAGGAGACCGAGCGCTCCCAGTTTGATACCGTCTGGCGCGTCACGGCCAGCTTTTCGGCCAGCTGCTCCTGGGACAGGCCCAGCTCCGCGCGGCGCCGCTTTATATTTCTGGCAAAGTCAGACATGAAAGCCCCTCCTTTTACCCTCGATTATAGGGTAAAGGGAGGGGCTTTGCAAGCAAATTGCGCTTTGCATGGCGCAAAGGCGGCTTTGCGCTCAGATTATCAGCCCGTACTTCTCCGCCAGCGGGACAAGGACGTCGTCCGCGAGCGGGCCGGAGTATATCGCGCGGCCCTGATAGGCCCTCAGCGCGGCCTCGAGCGCGGCCGGGTCGGCGCTTTCGATGAACAGCGGGGCCCTGACGGCGTACTGAGCGTCTGCGAAGAGCTCGGCCTCCTCAAGGCTGTTGACGGCGACGCAGAGCGTCTCCGCGCCCTCGTCAAGCGCGTCGGCGATGCTCTCCGCTAAGTCCTCGCCGCATTCGAGCGGCTCGGGCGGCTCGGCGGCCGGGTCGAGCAAAAACGCGTCCATCTCCGTGGCGGCGGGGAGCATACCGCCGTAGTCCGGCGCGGGCGCGGCGGTTTTTACCCCCTCGAGCGCGGCCCTGAGCGCGGCGATGTGCCGCTCGTCCGTGCCGCAGCAGCCGCCGAAGAAGCCCACGCCCGCGGCGGCGAATTCCGCGGCGAGCGCGGCGAACTCCTCCGGCGGGCAGTTGTAAACCGTCCTGCCGTCCACCGTCTCAGGCAGGCCGGCGTTCGGCTTGGCCAGCAGCGGGACCTCGGCCCAGGGGCGCAGGCGCTTTATCTGCTCAAGGAGCTCCGCCGGGCCCACGGAGCAGTTGAGGCCGAAGGCGTCCGCGCCCATGCCCTGCAGGACTACAAGCGCCGCGGCGGGGTCCGTGCCCGTGAGCGTGCGGCCGTGCGCGTCGCAGGTGACGGAGACGATGACCGGCTTTTTGCTCACAGAGCGCACCGCAAGCAGCGCCGCGCGCGCCTCAGGCAGGGTCATCTGCGTCTCGATGGCGAAAAGGTCTACCCCCGCGCGCTCGAGCGCCGCGGCCTGCTCGGTATAGATTTCCACCAGCTCCTCAAAGCTCGCCGTGCCCAGCGGCGCGAGGAAGAGCCCCGTCGGCGCAATATCGCCCGCCACAAGGGCGCGGCCACCGGCCGCCTCCTTCGAGAGCGCGGCAAGGCGCTCGTTGAACTCGCCCACGCGGTTGAATATGCCGTTTGCCTCCAACTTCACGCGGTTCGCGCCGAAGGTCGGCGCATAGATTATCGCGCTGCCGGCGTCCACATAGCGCCGCTGTATGTCAAGTATGGCCTCGGGGTGCTCCAACACCCAGGCCTCGGCGCAGCCGCCGCCGGAAAAGCCGCGCTTTTGCAGCTGCGTGCCCGTAGCGCCGTCAAGTATCGCGGGGAAATAGAGCTCCATCAGTCATCGTCCTCCTCATAAAATGGCATTGCATCCACAAACGCTTCGGAAAACTCCGCGCTTGTCGAAAGCTCGATATATTCGCAGCGCTCCCTTATCTCAAGCAGCCGCTCAAAGCCGTCGGGGACGCAGAGCGCCTTCTGCGCGCCGTCGAGCGCCGCGTTGCCTATGCCGCGCGTTTTTTCGGCGAGCTCCGGCGGGATGAGGCCGACCTTGACCGCGCTCGATATGTCTATGCGCGTGCCGAAGCCGCCCGCGAGGCAGGCCTCGCCGATGTCCCCGGCGGATATCCCGGCGCGGCGGAGCAGTATTTCAACGCCGGCGCGTATGGCGGCCTTCGCGAGCTGGAGCTTTCGTATCTCGCCGGCGCGTATCCTGAGCCCGGGCGCAACGGCGAAGGAGACATTGCCCTTCCTGTTTACCGAGACGTTTTCGCGCAGGCTCTCCGGCAGCTCGTCCGGCTCGAGCAGCCGCCCCGTGCCGTCCACGGCTCCGCTCTCTATCAGGGCCGCCAGCAGGTCAATTATGCCCGTGCCGCAGATGCCTTGCGGCCAGCCCCCGCCTATTACGGCGTACCAGAACTCGCCCGCCGAAAAGTGCACCGCGCTTATGGCGCCGGGCGCCGAGCGCATGCCTATGTCTATCTCCGCGCCCTCGAAGGCCGGCCCGCAGGCCACGGAGCAGGCGAGCAGCCGCCCGCCGTGGGCAAGGACTATCTCCCCGTTCGTGCCTATGTCCAGGAGCAGCCGCGTGCCCGGCGCTTCGTCCAGGCCCGCCGCGTACGCCGCCGCCACCGTGTCGCCGCCTATGTAGCCGGAGACGCAGGGCGCAAGGCGCGTCTCCGCGCCGGGGAGGCCCGGGAGGGCGGCGGAGCCGCCGTCCGTAAAATATGTCGTGGGAGTGAAGGGCGCGCGGCCTATGCCCTCGGGCGATATGCCGGCGAAGAGGTGCTCCATCGTGGTGTTGCCGACGCAGAGTATGGCCTCGAGCGCGGCGGGGTCAACGCCGGCGTCGGCGCAGGCGGCGGATATGAGCCCGGCGGCCTGGCCCGCGGCGAGGCCGCGCAGCCTTTCAAGCCCGCCCGGCTTTGAGGCGGCCTTTATGCGGCTGATGACGTCCGCGCCGTAGGGGGCCTGCGCGCTCCAGTCCCCGGCGGCGGCGAGCGTCTCGCCGGTCGCGCGGTCTATTATGCGCACGGCGAGGGTCGTTGTGCCGAGGTCCACGGCGGCGGCGAGGCCGGAGAGCGCGCCTGCGGCGCCGGCCGTGCCCGATAATTCAATTACCCCGCCCGCCGCGGCGTCCGGCACAAGCACGACGCGCCCTGCGGCGGCCTCGGCCGGGGTCCGGCAGGCGAGCACTCGCTCGCGCGTCCCGTCCGGGGCCGCAAGCGTGACGGCGCATTTGCCGCACCTGCCGAGCCCTCCGCAGGGCGCGGCAAGGTCGAATTCCTCGGAGCGCAGCACGTCTAAGAGCGTCACGCCGGGGCTGCATATAATCTCGCTCTCCCTCCCGCCGGATCTGACAGTAATTGTTGACACGGCGGCTTCACCACCTTATAATCAGATTGATAACGTTATAAATATACTATTTTTCGCCCTCCCGGTCAAGCGGAGGCGTCCAAAGGAGGTGGCCGGCATGATAATTCGCTGTCTGCGCCCCGGCGACAGCCGCGCCGAGCTCTCCGGCGTCTATGAAGCCAGCTGGCGCTGGGCATATCGCGGCATTGTGCCTCAGCCGTATTTAGACGCGCTGCCCGCCGGGCACTGGGCGGGTTTTTTTGACCTGCCGGGCGTTCACACCCTGATTGCGGAGCATAACGGCAGCTTTGCCGGCACGGCAAGCTTCGGAGCCTCACGCTTTCCGGAATATGAGGGCATGGGCGAGCTCATCTCGCTTTATCTGCGCCCCGAATTTGCCGGACGCGGCCTCGGCCGGGCCCTGCTCGACGCCGCGCTCTCCGGCCTTGCCGGGCTGGGCTTTGAGCGCGCCTTCCTCTATGTGTTGGAGGAAAACACGCGCGCCCGGGCGTTTTATGAAAGGTCCGGCTTTCTGCCGGGCGGCGGCGCGGCGGAGAGCGAGATCGGCGGGCGCAGGCTGCGCGAGCTGCAATATGTCCGCCGGATAAGCATGGAGGTGGCCAGGCTTGCCTGATATACTTACTCTCGCGCGCGAGCTCGGGTTTGAGCACTGCGGGGCCTTCGACGCCGCGGGGCTTGAGTTCCGCGAGGACGTGCGCGCCATGTGCGCCGGCGGGCGCTGCAGGCGCTACGGGCGCAGCTGGAGCTGCCCGCCGGCCATAGGCTCCGTGGCGCGGCTCGAGGCCAGGGCGCGGGAATTTTCCCGCGGGGTGCTCGTGCAGACCACCGGCGCGCTTGACGGCGACTTCGACGCCGAGGGCATACGCGCCGCCGAGGCCGTGCACAAGCGCCGCTTCGCCGCCCTCGCGCGGCAGTGCGGGGCGGTTTTCGGCGAGGGCTGCCTCCCCATGGGCGCGGGCAGCTGCACGCTCTGCGTAAAATGCACCTATCCGGCCCGGCCCTGCCGCTATCCGGCGCGGGTCTTTCCCTCGATGGAGGCCTACGGCCTGCTCGTCGCCGACGTCTGCGCCCTTGCCGGGCTGAAGTATTACTACGGCCCGGGTACTATCACATATTCTTCCTGTATTTTGACTAAATAGGGGGTAAACAACATGCAAACACCGCGCGAAATCTTCTTGGAGACCATCAAGCCCGACGGCCGCCCCGAGCGCATACTCGACCAGTATGAGGCGCTCGGCATGGTCCTCAACGACCCCATCAACTCCTACCTGCGCGGCAACCGCGCGCGCGGCGTTACCAGCGTGGACCGCTGGGGCACGACGATAATCTGGCCCGAGGACGCGCCGGGCGCCATGCCCTACCACAGTCCCGAGCTCACCGTGCTGCAGGACATCACCCGCTGGCGCGAAACAGTCCACGCGCCCGACATCGAGCGTGAGTGCGCCTCCGGCTGGGAGGCCGCCCGCGCCGCCGCCGAGGCCGTGCGCGGCGAAAAGCTCGCCACCGGCTTCATGGGCACCGGCATCTT
>CALWYQ010000065.1 GCA_944385815.1 uncultured Oscillospiraceae bacterium
ATGGAGCTGGCGCGGCTCAGGGACGAGGTCTCGCGCTCGGAGCAGCTCAGGCGCAGGCTTGGCAGCATGCGCTCGCAGAGGGAGACGCTTGCCGCGCGGGAGGCCGAGCTGCGCGCGGCGCGCATTGAGGAGGCCGAGGACGTGGAAGGCCTCGAGGGGCGGAGCCTCGCGCGCTTTATATACTCGCTGACCGGCTCGCTCGAGGAGCGGCTCGACCGGGAGCGCGCGGAGGCCCGCGAGGCCGCCGTCAGGCACGACAGCGTGCTCTGCGAGCTTGAGGACCTCGACGCGGACATAGACGAGGCCGGGGCCGAGCTGCGCCGCCTGTCCGGCTGCGAGGAGCGCTATGAGCAGGCGCTCAGGCGCAAGGCGGAGGCGCTGCGCCGCGCCGGAGGGCCCGTAGGGCGCGAGCTCGAGGCCATCGAGCGCGAGCGCCGGGAGCTTGAGATTACGCGGCGCGAGACCGCAGAGGCCATCGCCGCCGGGCGCTACGCCGCGGAGTGCGCCGCCGGCGTGGCGGACAGCCTCTCGAGCGCGTCCACCATGGGCATGGTGGACATGTTCACGGACAGCTTTTTTGTTGACCTCGCCAAGCATATGCAGCTTGACAGCGCGCAGGGGCAGATGGAACGGCTCCGCGTCGCGCTCAGGCGCTTCGACACGGAGTTAGGCGATATAGGCCGGAGCATAGACGTGCAGTTAGGCTCGTTTTTGGGTTTTGCGGACTTCTTTTTCGACGGGCTCTTCGTCGATTTCATGGTAAACTCCCGCATAGCGAACTCGCTCGACGCGGTGCGCGACGTGCAGCGGCGCATTTCAGACGCGCTCTCGCGGCTCGAAAGCGCGCAGTACAGGTGCGGTGAAGCCGAGCGGCAGTTAGAGCGGCGCTACGCCGAGCTCGTCACCGGGGCCTGATCACAGGCGGATAAAGCGCGCTATCTCCTCCAGAAACTGCCTGCCGTAGCGCTCGGCCTTCTTTTCGCCGACGCCGGGCACGCTCAGGAGCTCGTCCCAGGTCACGGGGACGAGCTCCGCCATTTCCTGCAGCGTGGAGTTGGAAAAAACCACGTAGGCCGGGACGGCCGCCTCGCGCGCTATCTCCGCGCGCACGCGGCGCAGGCGCTCAAAGAGCGCGGCGGAGTCCACCCCGTCCACGCCGCTGCGGGCGCTCGGGCGGAACACGGGCTTTGCCGCCGCGCGGCGGCGCCGCTGCGACCTCTCGGCGTAGACCCGGCGGAGCATCTGCACCCTTTCGCCGTGGTACAGCACGCCGGCCGCCTTCTGCGTCAGGACGATGGCGCGGTACTCGTTCATCTGCGCAAGGCCGTTGTCCAAAAGGGCGTCCAGGACGGCGTTGACCTGCGCGGCGTCAAGGTGGCTCATAAGCCCGAAGGTGCTCAGCTCCGTGAGTCCGTGCTCTAACACCTTGGGCGTGCTCGCGCCGAGCAGCGTATCGACCACGGTCTTGCGCCCGACATTGTAGCCGAGGCGCTTTTTTATGCGCTGGATGCAGCTCATGGCCTGCTGGGCTGCAATCGTGATGTCCAGCATTTTGTTATCGCCGTTGCAGTTGCCGCAATTCCCGCAGCGCTCCGGGTGCTCCTGGCCGAAATAGCCGAGTATGTAGCCGCGCAGGCATACGGCGGTGCTGCAATAGCCCCTCATATAGCTCAGGCGGTCGAGGTCGGCCTCGCTCGGGCCGTTTTCGCTGTTATTGAGCAGGTGCATGGCGAGGGCGGCGTCGCTGCTCGAATAGAGCAGGATGCAGTCCGCGTCGGAGCCGTCGCGTCCGGCGCGCCCGGCCTCCTGATAGTAGGCGTCGATGCTTTTGGGCATGTTGTAGTGTATCACATAGCCGACGTTCGACTTGTCTATGCCCATGCCGAAGGCGTTTGTGGCGACCATGATGTCCGCTTTGTCGTACTGGAAGGCCTCCTGCGCGCCGGCGCGCTCGTCGTCGGACAGCCCCGCGTGATAGCGCACGGCGTTAAAGCCGCGGCGGCGCAGCAGCTCGCAGACCTTGTCAACCGTGGCGCGGGTGCCGCAGTAAACTATGCCGGACCTGTCCCGGCGCTCAGCGAGCAGCTGAAGGAGCTCCTGGTTTTTATTGGCCGGGCTTCTCACCTCAAAATAGAGGTTTGGCCGGTCAAATCCGGTCACAAGCTGCATCGGATCGCGCAGCCCGAGCATGTCTATGATGTCCCCGCGCACAATGTCAGTCGCGGTCGCGGTGAAGGCGGCGACTGTAGGCCGGCAGCGCATCGCGGCTATCGCCGGGCCGATTTTAAGATAGCTCGGGCGGAAATCCGGGCCCCACTGGCTTACGCAGTGCGCCTCATCCACGGCGATAAGCGGGACGTCGAGGCGCGCGAGGGTGTTTTTGAAGGACGCGGTCTCAAGGCGCTCCGGCGCTATGTACAGCAGCTTGTATCTGCCCTCGCCGAGGCCGCGCAGCGTTTCGGCGTACTCCGCGCTCGAAAGCGCCGAGCTTATGCACGCGGCGGCAACGCCGTTTTCTCGCAGGGCGGCGACCTGGTCGTTCATGAGCGATATAAGCGGCGTCACGACTATCGTAAGGCCGTCCAACAGCAGCGCCGGCACCTGGTAGCACAGGCTCTTGCCGCCGCCGGTCGGCATGATGCCAAGGCAGTCGCGCCCGGCGAGTATGGCGTCTATCAGCTTTTCCTGCCCCTGCCGGAAGCTGTCATAGCCGAAATACCGGCGCAGGATACTGTACTTATCGTCGTGCATATTTTCGTCCTTCTTTTTCTATTTTGCATGGCGCAGGCATATGTCCTGCGTTATCCGCCCTCGCCAAGCTCCTCGCGCAGGCGCTCCAAGGCGCGCTTTTCGATACGGCTGACATAGGAGCGCGAGATGCCGAGGCGCTCGGCGCACTCGCGCTGGGTAAGCGGCGCGGCGCCGCCGAGGCCGTAGCGCGCGCGTATGACCTCGGCCTCGCGCTCGCTCAGGCAGCGGGAAATGCTCTCGCGCAGCCTTTCCGCCGCGTCGCGCAGGCTGACGCGCTCGGCGAGGTCGTCCTCAACGGCTATGACGTCCAACAGCGAGAGGCCGCCGCCCTCGGAGTCCGCCTCGAGCGCCTCGCTGAGCGAAATATCGCCGCTCGACTTTTTGAGCGAGCGGAAATACATGAGTATCTCGTTTTCCGCGCAGCGGGCGGCATAGGTCGCAAGGCGCACGCCCTTTTCCGGGCGGTAGGTGTTCACGCCCTTGATGAGGCCTATGGTGCCGATGGAAATCAAATCCTCCGTATCTGCGCTTGAGCTGTAGTATTTCTTCACAACGTGGGCGACGAGGCGCAGATTATGCTCAATAAGCGTGTTCCTCGCCTCAAGGTCGCCGTTGAGCGCAAGCTCTACAAGCCGCTTCTCCTCGGCCTTGCCCAGAGCCTTTGGAAAGCTCCCGGCAGGGCTTCCAAGCCTGAGCATCAGCAGCGACGCGCCCAATATTATGTATAACGCGGTCATGCGGGCACCACCTTTCACGGGATGCCCAATTATATTCGCGCCGGGCGTGTACACTTGCTTTCGCTTGACAAATCGGCGGCGCGACTCTAAAATTACCTGGGGAGTGATTATTTTGGCTGAACACACGCACGTGCTGCCGGACGGCACGACGCTGACTCATACACATTCGCACACCGAGACGAAGGCCGTGCTCAACCGGCTCAGCCGCGCCATCGGGCACCTCGAGAGCGTAAAGCGCATGGTCGCCGACGGGCGTGACTGCACGGAGGTGCTCATCCAGCTTGCGGCGGTGCGCTCGGCGCTGAACGCCACGGCGAAGGTTATTCTAAAGGACCACATCGAGCACTGCATAAACGACGCCGGCGGCGGCGACACGCAGGCGCTCGCGAAGTTAGAGAGCGCGATCGAGCAGTTTATGGGTTAAATCACCATGGCCCCGTCCACGCCGAGCACCTGGCCCGTTATAAAGCCCGCCCTGTCGCTGAGCAGGAAGCTTATTGTGCCGGCTATGTCCTCCGGGCGGCCGAGGCGGCCGAGGTAGGTGTTTTCGACCATGCCGGCCTTTTCTTCGGCGGTGAAGCAGGAGAGCATGTCGGTGTCTATGGAGCCGGGGGCCACGGCGTTCACGCGGATGCCGCTCGGCCCCAACTCCTTGGCGAGGGCCTTTACAAAGCCGATGAGCCCGGCCTTCGAGGCCGAGTAGGCCGTCTCGCAGCTGCCGCCGTAAACGCCGAGTATGCTCGAGACGCAGACTATGGCCCCGGCCTTCTGCCGCACCATGTACGGCGCGGCCGCGCGGCAGCAGTTGAAGGCCCCGCCGAGGTTCACGCGCATCAGCCGGTCCAGCTCGGCGTCGCCCATGTCCGTGAGCAGGCCGCTCCAGGCTATCCCGGCGTTGCTGACAAGGGCGTCCACGCCGCCGGTGCGCTCGAACATGGCGCGCACGGCTGCGGCGTCCGCTACGTCGCAGCGTATGGCCTCGCCGCCGAGCTCCGCGGCAAGGGCCTCGGCCTTTTCGCGGGAGTTGAGGTAATTTATAATAACGCGCCAGCCGTCCATGGCGAGCGCGCGCGCCGTCGCCGCGCCGATACCGCGCGACGAGCCGGTAATAAGGGCAGTTTTCAAGCCCGGCACCACCTTTTTTGATTCTCAAACGATTTTATACTATATCAAAGCTTTTGTAAAGCGGGAGGCAGAGATGGAGATACGCCCGATAGCGCATATGCGCAGCGATTTTGGAAGCAAGTTCGGCATACCGAGGCAGAGCGGCGTGGTCGAGGAGCTTGAGAGCTTTGTGGTCTTTGAGCCGGAATTCGGTGTTGAGGAGGCCGTCCGAGGCTTGGAAGGCTACGACTACATCTGGCTCATATGGGAGTTTTCCGCCAACCGTGAAGCCGGCTGGAGCCCCACGGTCAGGCCGCCGAGGCTGGGCGGGAACGTGAGGCAGGGCGTTTTTGCAACGCGCTCGCCCTTCAGGCCGAACCCGCTCGGCCTCTCGAGCGTCCGGCTCGCCGGCATCGAAAAAAAGGACGGCGCGCTCGCGCTGCACGTGCTCGGCGCGGATTTGATGGACGGCACGCCCGTATACGACATCAAGCCCTATATCGGCCCGGACATACACGCCGGCGCGCGCTGCGGCTTTGCCTCCGGCAGGTGGGAGCGCAGGGTCGAGGTGTCCTTCCCCTCCGCCCTGCTCGAAAGGCTGCCGGAGGACAAGCGCGCCGCCTGCATCGGCGTGCTCGAGCAGGACCCGCGCCCGGCCTATCAGCACGACCCGGAGCGGGTTTACGGCCTTGCCTTCGCCGGGAGGGACATAAAATTCCGCGTGGACGGCGGCGTGCTGACCGTTGTGGACGTTGAGTAAAGGAGAGGGCAATGTACGACGAACTCACGAAGGAAGATATAAAAAAGATGCAGGAGGAGCTGGACTACCGCCCGCGCGTGCTGCGGCTGCAGCTCATAGACGACGTGAAGGTCGCGCGCGGCTTCGGCGACCTGAGCGAGAACTTTGAGTACAAGGCCGCCAAGCGCGAGAAAAACCGCAACGACTCGCGCGTGCGCTACCTCGAGCGCATGATAAAAACCGCGCGCGTCATCTCCGACTCGAGCGGCGAAGGCGTGGCCGGGCTCTACGACAAGGTCACCATCCGCGCCGAGGACGACAATTCCGAGCGCGTCATCACCCTCGTCACCACCCTCAGGCAGAACGCGCCGGAGGGGCTTATAAGCAAGGAGAGCCCCGTCGGCAAGGCCGTCATGGGCCGCCGGGCCGGCGAGCGCGTGTTTGTGAAGTTAGGCGAGGACGACGGCTACTGGATGGACATCCTCAAAATCGAAAAGGGCTCCGACGACGGGTCCATACCCATCCGAGGCTATTAAACGTAATTTTTATTATCAGGAGGCTAATATGGTTTACAGGGACTTCCACGGGCTCAAGCTCAGCGGCCTCGGCATGGGGAACATGCGCCTGCCCGTCATAGACGGCGACGACGGCAGGATAAACTACCCCGAGGCCGAGCGGGTCATACGCCGCGCCTATGAGGGCGGGATCAACTATTTCGACACCGCCTGGGGCTATCACAAGGGCACAAGCGAGGACGCCGTCGGCCGCGCGCTGTCGGCCTATCCGCGCGAGAGCTATTTCCTCGCCGACAAGTTCCCGGGCTACGGGCCGGAGAACTTTACCAAAATCAGCGAAATCTTTTCCGAGCAGCTAAGGCGCTGCAGGGTCGAGTATTTTGACTTCTACCTCTGCCACACCGTCACCGAGAGCAATATAGGCAACTACACCGACCCCAAATTCGGCCTGAAGGAATTCCTCATGGAGCAGAAGGCGGCCGGGCGCATACGTTACCTTGGCTTTTCCTGCCATGGAGACCTGCCCGTATTCGAGCAGTTTTTGCGGTACTATGGGGACATGATAGACTTCTGCCAGATACAGCTCAACTATGTTGACTGGACGCTGCAGAACGCGAAGGCCAAGGTCGAGCTCCTGCGCGGGCGCGGCATACCCATCTGGGTCATGGAGCCGGTGCGCGGCGGGCGCCTTGTCCACCTGCCCGGGAGCGCGGCGGCGGAGCTTGCCGCCCTGCGGCCCGAGGAGAGCGTCCCCGCCTGGGCCTTCCGCTTTTTGCAGAGCCTGCCCGGCGTGACGATGGTGCTCTCCGGCATGAACACAGTGCAGCAGGTGGACGAAAACCTCGCCACCTGGTCCGAGCTCAGGCCGCTGAACGGGGCGGAGTTCGACGCCGTTACGAATATCGGCCGCAGGCTCTTTACCAGCGGGATGCTCACCTGCACGGCCTGCCGCTACTGCGCGAGCCGCTGCCCGCAGGGCCTGGACATACCGCGGCTCATCTCGCTCTACAACGAGTGCCTCTACACGGGCAGCACCGGCGGCGCGGCCGCGGAGCTCGCGAAGCTCCCCGAGGGGAAGCGCCCCGCGGACTGCGTGGCCTGCCGCAGCTGCGAGGAGGTCTGTCCGCAGAAGCTGTCCATACCGGACACCTTTAAAAAGTTTTCCGAAATGCTTGAAAAATAAAAAAAACTGCCCGGGAGCATCCTCCCGGGCAGCGCCTTTTTACACGTATATTATCATCAGCCCAACAAGTATCCCAACCACTGTGGCGAGGGCCGGCAGCTTGCTGCGGAACATCAGTATCGCCTCCGGCATCAGCTCGCCGAACACGACATAGTACATAGCGCCCGCGGCAAAGCTCAGGCTCAGCGAGAGCCACATCGGCGAGAGCGTGCCGAGCGCGTAGCCGGCTATCGCGCCGAGTATGGTCGGGGCCCCGGAGGCGGCGGTTATGAGGATAGCCTTCCAGCGCTTCTGCCCGCCGGAGATAAGCGGCACGGCCACGGCCATGCCCTCGGGGATATTGTGCAGCCCGATTATGACGGCCATCACCATTGCGCTGCCGCCGAAAACGCCGCTCGCGGACTCGCGCGCGTAGCTCGCGCCTATCACCATGCCCTCGGGCATATTGTGCAGGGCTATGGCGCAGGCCATGACCACGCCGGCTATAAAAAGCTGATACGGCGAGCTCGGCCCGCCGTCCTCGCTCTCCCGCTCGTGCCGGGCGTAGTGGTCGGAGTGTATGAGCTCGTCTAAGTTGTCCGCGGTTTTGGGGTGATCGGCGTCTATGTGCTCGATCTCGTGGTTGGTCTTGCGGTCTATCCAGTAGTTGAGCAGCCAGACGACAAAATAGCCGAGCAGCACGCCGCCGATAACGAAGAACACGCTCACCGGCTCGTCCGCGCCCTCGGGGAGCATGGACTCCGGGATCATGTCAAAGCTGACTATGCCGCACATTATGCCGCCGGCAAAGGACAAAAGCAGGCTTACAAAGCGGCTCGAGTCGCGCTTGAGCACAGCCCCGAGCACTCCGCCGAGGCCCGTGCCGCCGATGCCGGCGACAGCAGTTATAACTATTACCCATCCTAAGGCGCCCAAGCGCTCACCTTCCCGTTTTTTGATGGAAAACAGTATATACCTGCGAAATGCCGCGGTCAAGGAAATATTTATTTCAGACTTGCGGCGAGCTCCGCCATGTCCGAAACCAACAGGCTTGCGCCGGCGGCTGCGAGCTGCTCCGGCGTGCGGAAGCCCCAGGTGCAGCTGATGCAGTCTACGCCCGCGGCCTTCGCCGTCTCGATATCCACCTCGCTGTCGCCCACGTATACGGTTTTGTCAGGATCGGCGCCGAGCTGCCGCATGACCTCAAGCAGGCTGTCCGGCGCGGGCTTGCGCCTTATGCCCGGCCGCTCGCCGACGGCGAGGTCAATGACGCCGGCAAACCAGCGCCGGTACAGCTCCTGCGTGGCGCTGTCCGGCTTGTTTGAGACTATCGCGCGCCGGACGCCGCAGCGCCTGAGCTCTTCGAGCAGCTCCATCGTGCCCGGATACGGCGCGGTCTTGTCCGAGGAGTGCTCCGTGTACCAGGCGAGGTAGTCGTCAAAGACCGCAGCGTAGTTCGCGTCGTCGTACCCGCCGGGGACGCTGTGGGCGATAAGGTACCCCGAGCCGTAGCCCAGCCGCGCGCGTATCTCCTCCCGCGTGCTGAGGGGGTAGCCGAAGTCCGCCAACGCATGATTGACGCCGTCAGTGAGGTCGTCGAGCGTGTCGAGCAGCGTGCCGTCAAGGTCGAAAATTACAGTGTCATACTTCATGGCACGAGAATAAACCATTTTCCCCGGCTTGTCAACTCCCCATTTAAGGGCGGCATTTTGCTTTAAAAGCTTGATTTACCTCCTGTTTTGCCTCGAAAATATTTGCTGATTTAAGTTCGCGCCTGAAATTATTTTCCGCGGCGCCGGAGGCGTCCGCCGTCCGCCGCCCATACCCGGCGGGGATATTGTCAATCGGCTATTGACAAGCGCGTTTCGATGTGCTATCATATACAAGCTTGACAGGCGGAAGTACCCAAGAGGCCGAAGGGGCTCCCCTGCTAAGGGAGTAGCTGGTCTGAAGCCAGGCGAGGGTTCAAATCCCTCCTTCCGCGCCACGCGTCGGAACGGATTTCACTCCGTTCCGACGTTCTTTTTTGCGCGGCAAAAAAGAACGTCATCCTCCCCGTTCCATCCGTTCCTCCTTCTCAAAACCGAACCCGCTGCGCTGGGCTTCGGTTTTGTTTCTTACTCACGTCACGTCAGAACATATTTCTCTACATTACGTCGCCCGGCAAAGCCGGGCGACATTCATTCCGTTGCATTTGTTCTTCCTTTCAAACCCGAAGCCGGAGACTTCGGTTTTGTTTTTTGTGGGCGGTTTTTTATTATAAAAATCAAGCCAAAATCTGATTATCCCTTGAAAACACTGTATCCACGGGCATTTCAGACAGGTCAAAACCATCTCATTTACTACGATTTTACTACTGTTGAGTGAGCCTTGACACGCTGAA
>CALWYQ010000066.1 GCA_944385815.1 uncultured Oscillospiraceae bacterium
CCTGGCTGATGGCGGCTTTCAAGGCATAGCCTATGCTGCCGCCTATAATGGCGTTGGGTACAAAGGCATATTTGAATATCATGGCAAAGGTCTCAGGCACATACCGGATGCGGCATATGAGCAGCACCAATCCGCCCAGGATATACAGGGCCGCCATTACCGGCACCATCTTCTCCGTCACCCCGGCAATGCGCTGTATTCCGCCAAGGAAAACGAACACAGCCACCAGCGCCACCATCAGCCCCACTATCCAGCTGTGGATGCCGAATGCCGTGCTGCAAGTTTCGCCTATTGAATTGGACTGTACCATGCAGCCCATAAAGCCCAGGGCAAGTATTATGGCCACGGCAAAGAATCCGGCCAGGAATTTCCCCATGGGGCCCTTCACAGCCTTGCGGATATAGTATACGGGGCCTCCGGCGATGCTGCCGTCAGCTCTGATCTCCCGGGTCTCCTGAGCCAGAACAGCCTCGGCATAGATAGTGGCCATGCCGAAAAAGGCGATTATCCACATCCAGAAAATGGCCCCGGGGCCGCCGGTTAGTATCGCGCCCGAGGAGCCGACGATGTTGCCCGTGCCCACCTGCGCCGCTATGGCCGTGGCCAGGGCCTGGAACGAGCTCATGCCGCTGTCGTGCTTGAAGCCCTTGAGCTTGAAATTCCCGAAGGTCCGGCGCATACCCTCGCCGAAGCAGCGCACCTGTATGAAGCGGGTGCGTATGGTGTACCACAGGCCCACGCCTATGAGCAGGAACACAAGGATATAGTTCGAGAGATACTCGTTAATCTTTACTACTATGCCGTACAGCGTTTCTTCCAGCCCGGACATTTTTTCTCCTCCCTCTGCAAACAAAAAAGCTGCGGAAAAGCCCGCAGCCGAGAAAGGACAGGCCCAAAGCCGGGCATACGCCCGGTGAGCCTGAGTCTCTGTCCTTTTGCCTGAGAGATTAGCGGCCCGCGCCGCCTTGCACCTTCGGCCCTCATTGCTGAGCTTCTCCAGAGTTCATCCACGCACAGTCTCCGTCCCGCAGGACGCCTGAGAGTTTCACTCCTTCGGCAAGCTGAGCTTTTTCCTGAGCGCTTCATCTGCAATGTTCACTTGAGGTGGACATTATAATGCAGCGGGCGGACATTGTCAATACAGTCCGGGATATTTTGCCCCTTCGGACAAAAACGGAGCCCGCGCCCCGGGCCAGGTGCGGCAATATGAAAAAATTTATGAGTTCTTTTTAAAGCGGAACTGCGACGGCGTCATGCCGACGGCCTTTTTAAAGGTCTGCATGAAGTGCTTTTCATGGCGGTAGCCTACAAGCTCCGCTATGCGCTGTATGCTGAGCTGGTCCTGCAATAAGAGCTCCTTTGCGTGGTCTATGCGGACCTTGTGGATATAGGCCGTGAGCGTCACGCCCATTTTCTCCCTGAAAAGGCTGCTCAGATAGGGCGGGGAGACAAAAATCGCCTCCGCTATCCTCCCGAGGGTGAGGCTCTCCGCGTAGTGCCGGTCGATGTACTCAACGGCGGCCATGACGACGGACGAGCGCTTCCTGCCCTCGGCGATGAGGCAGTGCGCGTCCAGCGCGGCGGAGTGCAGGGCCTCGGAGAGCTGGGCGCAGGCGTTCTCGCGCGTCCAGCTGCGGTCAAAAAACACGTTCCCGGCCGGGAAGCTGCCGCTGCGCTCCATAACGAGCCGGCATATCTCAAAATACAGCATTTCGCCGTAATTGAGCGCCGCGGACAGCGGCAGGCCGGGCAGGCATTCGGCGAGGAAGCCGTCCACACTGCGCTTCACGTCCTCCGCGGAGCCCGCCGAGACGGCGGCGAGCACCCGGCGCTCGCCTTCCACGGGGTAACGCCCGGCGGAGGCCCTCGGCGCCTCGGCCTGGCAGTCCTTTACGAAGGATATGAAATCATTGTTCGCAATGCCGCGGCTGACCTCAACATGCAGCAGGGCGCGCTGTATGGCCTCCATCAGCTCCCTGGGCGGGAAGGGCTTGAGCAGATACTCCTCCACCTTCAGGCGTATGGCCTGCTGGGCGTAGCTGAATTCGTTATAGCCGCTGACTATTATAAAGGCCGGCGGGTTCGGAAGCTCCTCGCGGCAGCGCTCTATGACCTGTATGCCGCTGAGCTTTGGCATATATATGTCCAGGATGGCGATGTCCGGCCTGCAGCCGAGTATCATCTGCAGGGCCTCCTCCCCGTCGCCGGCGGCTCCTACCAGCTCAAGGCCGTTGGCGGCCCAGTCTATATACTGGATTATATTGTCCCTGGCTTCAATCTCGTCGTCTGCCAGCAGGATTTTTATCATGGCTTACACCTCCCGGTAGTCGTTTGGGATGGACAGATAGACCCCCGCCCCGCCGCCGGGCAGGTTCCGCAGCGTAAAGCCGCAGCGCTCCTGGTAACGTATCCTCAGCCTTTCATATATGTTGCGCAGCGCGAAGCGCTCCCCGCCCTGCTCCCCGCCGGGCCCGGACTTGAAATATTCCTCCAGCCTGTCCGGCCAGTGCTCGAGCAGCTCCTGGCTGAAGCCGACGCCGTTATCCTCCACCGCGAAGCTGAGCGTCCCGCCGTCCCCGGAGACGCCGGCCGAAATGCGCACGGAAAAGTGCGTGTCGCCGCTGTCCATGCCGTGGACTATGCTGTTTTCCACAATGGGCTGGAGAATAAGCCTCGGTATGAGCGCGTCGTATACGGCCGGGTCGGCGTCTATCGTCCAGTGGATGCGGCTGCCGAAGCGGTACTGCTGCAGCTCGAGATAGTGGCGCACAAGGTCAAGGCTGCTGCGGACGCTTGTCATCTCGCCGCCGCGGTTCAGGCTCAGCCGGAAGAACTGGCCGAGGTTGTATATTATGTCCGCCGTCGGCTCGTCGTGGTTCTTGAGCGCGCTCCAGTAGGCGGTGTGCAGCATGTTATAGAGGAAATGCGGGTTTATCTGCATCTGGAGCATGGAGAGCTCCGCCTCCTTCTCGCGCAGCTTGAGCACATAGTTCAGGTCTACCAGCCGGCGGTTTTCCTCAACCATGTTGTTGAAAACCCGGCCGAGCCGTCCGATGTCGTCGGCATATTTAAAATCCGCCTTGGCGCCGTAGTCGCCCTTGGAGAAACGCCGCATGGAGTCCGAGAGCTTGTTGAGCGGCCGGGTGAGCATGTTTACGAATATGCGCGAGAGCAGCAGCATGGCCACGAGGAAAACGCAGATTATCAGCAGTGCGGAGCGCATTATCGAGGTCTCGCGCCAGAAGGACGAGCTGTCCCGGTCTATGACGCAGCTTATAAAGGGCGTCCCCGCGCAGGACTGGTAGTAGAGGTTGAAGCCCTCGCCGTTAAAATCGGTCTGGTACACGGCGGGCTTCTCCGCGGCGTGCGAGCAGAGGTAGCCGATAAGCTCCCCGGGCAGGTCTATGCCCGTGCGGTTCAGGGCGACTTCGTTATTGTGCGAGAGCAGTATCGTGCTCTTCTGCGTGTCCGCCGCCATGTCGGAGCCGAGCAGCTTGCGCACGTCCACGGAGACGGCGACGGCGCCGATGATCTCCTTGGTGTTGTAATCCGTCATCTTCTTCCACAGCACCAACTTTGGGGAGTGGTCCATGCTCATAAAATAATCCGAGTAGGCGGGGATATACTCCCACTCCGACTCGAGATAGGAGCCGACGAGCCGGTCGAAGGGCCGCTCGGGGTCGCGCCCGCTCTGGGGCACCGGGCCGTAGGAGTTATCTATGGAGACAAAGTCTATCGCCTCGCCGCGGATATTGTAAAATACCACGCTCAGGAGGTACATCTTGAAGCGGGCGCTCTTGAGCAGCTCCTGCGTCCTTTCAAGCGGGACGGGAAGGCCGTCGTTGCTCATATTGACAAGCTCCTGGGCCTCGGTTGAGGAGATATAGTATTCAATGAGCCCGTCGAGGTAGCGCTGGTCCTTCTCTATCAGGATGCGCACGTATTCGAGGGACTGCAGCCCCTTTGCGTCCTGCCTGTCGCGGATGTACCGCAGCCCGCTGTCGGCGAGGACGAGGGAGGTGAAAATGAGCACGGCTAAAAGGATGCCGGAAAACATGAGCGAAAACTTGGTGCTCAGCTTGAGGTCCAAAAACCTTTTGACCGCCTTCCCGATAAGGCCGTGGCGCCTTCCTTGGCCAGTGTGCATATACGGAGCCTCCATGATTATAATTCCCTGCCTCTATTTTACTACGCAATGCAACTCCCCGGCGCGGAGGGCAGTCAAAAGGGCCGGGGCGCTTCAGGCGCCCCGGCCCTGCCTTTTATACGACGAGCGGCTCGACCGTTTTGCCGTTGAGGAAGCAGCAGCCGCCGTCTGTTACGACGACGTTCTGCCTCAGCGTCAGGACGCCTACGGAGGCGTGGCGCACGGAGGCGGTGAGCGTGAGCGTCATGCCGGGGCGGAGGACAAATTTGCTGCCGGCGCGCAGCAGCGGCCCGTCGATGCGGCCCCAGCCGATGCCGGAGCCGGCGTAGCCCGGCTGCACTACCCAGCCTGCCTTGCCCTGCGCGGCGGCAAAGGCGTCCATGGCCTCGGCCGCGTCGCCGGCGCAGGCGCCGGGCCTGACGGCGGACATGGCGCGCTCTATCATGCCGGAGGCGAGCTCCCAGGCCGGCTGCTGCTCGGGCTGCACCCCGCCGACAACGATGTTTGCGGTGAAGGGCGCGTTGAGCTCCCGGCGCACGGCGCCGCCCTCCACGTGGATCGTCGTGCCGGGCGCGTCGGGGATGACGACGGCGTCGGAGGCCGGGCAGCCGGCGCACAGGGCGCGCCCGGCCCCGGCGAGCACGCTCATGTATGTGAAGTGCTCGCTGCCGGCGAGATAGCCGGCCTTGGCTATCTCCCTGTAGAGCTCCAGCTCGGTCATGGCGCCGGGCCTGACGGCCTCGAGGCCCCTCGCCGCGGCGCGGCGGTTTATCTCCTCCGCGTCGCGCAGGTTCCTGAGCTGGGCCTCGCTCTTTACGGCGAGGATATCCCAGAAGAGCTCGGAGGAATCGACAAATTCGAGCCCGGGGAACTCGCGTCTGAGGTCGTTGAACATGGCGATGTCCATGTGCAGGTGGAAGCCGCCGCTGAGCTCGCAGCCTATGCGGCCCTTAGTGAAGCCGAGGTGGCGCAGGGTGTAGCACAGCGCGTCATAGTAGTTGAGGGCCACGCCGTAACGCCCGGAGGCGTCGAAGAAGTAGAAGTCCTCCTTCTCGAGGCAGGTGGTGTACATGGCGGTGTCCACGGCGCTGAAGGAGCCTACAACGCCGAAATTCCCGTCGGCGCCGAGGAAGATAAGGCCCGGCGTGGACAGCTTGCTCTTCCACGCGACGGAGCGCAGGCCGGTCAGGTAGCAGACCATGGCCTTGGAGGAGCCCATTATGCAGTCGAGGCCGGCCGCCTTTATCTTTTCGGCCGCCCCGGCCATGCGGTCCTTGAACTCGGAAACGGGATACTCAAGCATCGGTGATTGACGCATAATCTTTTACCTCCCTTTGCAGCAGTATTGGTCAGGAGCGCCGCGGGACATAGATGTCCTGCAGCTGAGGCGTCAGATTCTCGCAGCCGTCCTCAGTTACAAGATAGTTGTTCTCAAGGACGATCTGGCCCTCAACGGGGTGGATAATGGTCGGCTCGAAGGCAAAGACCATGCCGGGCTTGAATTCCTTGTCGGCAAACACGCTCTTGATAACCGGCATCTCGTGGACGTCGAGGCCGACGCCGTGGCCGGAGTTATTCATGGTCAGGCAGATATCCTCAACGCCGTGGGCGCGCATGAAGTCGTCGTGCGCCTTGCAGAAGTCGCCGATCCTGGCGCCGGGCCTGACCATTGCGATGCAGGATTTGTGGCACTCGAGGCTGATGTCATAGAAGTCCTGCTGGGCCTTAGTGGGCGGATTGAGCTTGCCTATGCGTATCATGTCGGAGACATAGCCCTTATAGGACGGGCCGCTGTCGGCAAAAACGCACCAGTCGGGGTCCTCATACACGCGCGCGCCGGGCATGCAGTTCGGCTGCGGGCGGTCCGGGCCGAATTCGACAATGAGCTGGTACTCAAAGTCGTCGGCGCCCATGTCGAAGGAAGCGGCGACATACTCGTGGTACATCTCCTCCTCGGTGGTCTTGCCGAGCTCGAGCTTGTCCATGGCGGCCTTGAAGGCGTCTACGGACATGCCGCAGCACTTGCGCATTACCTCGATCTCGCGCGGGGACTTTATCTCGCGCAGGTCGAAGATATATTTGGCGAAGTCCATGGGCTGCATACCGGGCAGGGCCTCAAACAGGGCCGTGTAGTCGCCGTAGGTTATGCGCATACGGGCGACAAGGCCGGTCTCGGTGCCGAGCCTGCCGGAGGTCACGCCGAGCCGGCTGAGGGCGGAGACGATGGCCGGGACAAAGGCCTCGTGGCTGCCCGGCTCGCCAAAGCCGTCGAAGGCAAGAATCTCGCTTTCGGCGAGGCAGCAGGTGGCGAGGGCCGTGGGCAGCTGGCGCGTCGAGGTAACAAGCGCGGCCTTCCCGCCGCGCGCGGCGAGCAGCATCGCGGGATAGGCAAACTCGCTGTTCCAGCCGGCGGAGCGGTAGTCGCAGAAATAGCGCAGGTTTTCCTCGTTTGTCAGCAGTACGGCCTCGCAGCCCGCCTCCTCTATTTTGGCGAAAAGGCCGGCCATCCTCGCTTCGTACTCGTCGAGGGGGAACTCCAGCGTGGGAGCGCTTCTCATAATAACTCTCCTTTCCAAAGGCCGCCCGCGCAATGCGCGGGCGGCGCGGATTTGTGCTTACTTGGAAGTTATAAAGCGGTACTCGGAATACCACTCGGGGTCGAGGTCAAGGCCGGTGAGGTCCTTGCTGATGCCCCAGATATTGTCCGCAAAGCGCACCCACAGCCAGGGCATTTCGTCGCGGAGCAGGGTCTGAAGCTCGGTGTAATACCCGGCGCGCAGCTCGGCGTCCATCTCCTTGGAGGCGAGGTCGAAGAGCTCGTTTACCTCGGGGTTATCGTAGTTGATCCAGTCGGCGCCGTCGTTGCCGGCCTGGAACATGGCGCGGTAGAACTCGCCGTCGTTGCCGCCGGCGACAAAGCCTAACAGGAAAGCCTGGGACTCGCCGTTATAAATCTCGTTGAGCTGGGCGGAGAACTCCATGGACCGCACCTCGGTGTTGACGCCTATCTCCTTCCAGGCGTTGGCCAGCATCTGGGCCAGGGATATGCGGGCCTGGGACTCGTTGCAGCTCAGGATAAGGTCAAAGCCGTCGGCATAGCCGGCCTCGGCCAGGAGCTGCTTTGCCTTCTCGACGTCCTGCTCATACTGCTGGTCCTCGCCGGCGGGCACGTAGCAGGAGAGCGCCGGGGTCACAGGGCCGTCGGCCGGCAGGCCGCTGGCGAAGGCTATCTCGGAGATGGTGTCCATATCTACGGCGTAGCGGAGCGCCTGGCGGACGCGCTTGTCGCTCAGCGGCTCATAGGCGGAGTTGAGGC
Source organism: uncultured Oscillospiraceae bacterium (assembly GCA_944385815.1). Classification (GTDB taxonomy): domain Bacteria; phylum Bacillota; class Clostridia; order Oscillospirales; family Oscillospiraceae; genus Scatomorpha. Next base: position 7,464 of record CALWYQ010000066.1, read on the forward strand.
CGCAGTAGTTGGTGGTGTAGCTCGGGGCGGAAACCACGTCCACGACCTCGCTGTTTTTGAGCATATCAACCTGGGCGGGGGCGAAGTTGTAGGCTATGTCAACCTCGCCGGACTCGAGCGCGAGGGCGCGGGTGGTGTCGTCGGCGATGGTGCGGATGATGAGGTTCTTGAACTCGGGCAGCTCGCCCCAGTACTCCTCATTGCGCTCAAGGATGATGCGGTCGCCGGCAATCCAGTCAACAAACTTGTACGCGCCGGTGCCGACGGGCTGGCGGCCGTAGGCGTCGTCGCTGCCGGCGGCCTCGACGGCGCTCTTGCTGACGATGAGGGTGCCGTTGTTGGTGAGGTAGGAGAGGGCGGCCGGGAACACGTCCTTGGTGCCCAGCTCTATGGTGTACTCATCGACTATCCTGGTCTTGGCGGGGTCAAAGGGCTCGAAAATCATGGACTTCTGCGAGCAGGTGGCGCCGCGGTCAAAGGTGAACTTCACGTCCTCGGCGGTCATCTTGCTGCCGTCGTGGAAATAGACGTCGTCGCGCAGGTGGAAGCGGATGGTGTAGTCGTCAACGTATTCCCAGCTGGTGGCCAGGCTGGGCACGATTTCGCCGGTCTCATTGTCCTGGCGGACAAGGCCGTCGTAAATCTGGACGTTTACAAGCGCGGCGGGGACCATGTTCTGGTTGGGGGGATCGAGCACCGTGGGCTCGGCGTAGTTGCCGATAACCAGGGTGTCCTTAACCTCTCCGTCACCGGTGTTTTCCGCGGACGGGTCGCCCTCCTGGGGGCTGCCTCCGCAGGCGGAGAGCAGCAGCACCATGGCGAGCATAAGGGCGAGAATGCGCAGGTGAGATTTCATTTTCATCCTCCTATGTTCTGATTTTAATGTCGGACGCCCGCGCGCTTATATCCATGGGCGGGCCGGACGCCGACCGACATCCTTGCTTGCGCCGCGCCTCAGCCGGCGGAGCCGGCCAGGTGGCAGGCGACAAAGTGGTTTGGCCCGAGCTCCCTCAGCTCCGGCGTAGTCTCCCGGCACAGGTCCGTCGCATGGGGGCAGCGGCTTGCGAAGCGGCAGCCGGGGCCGGGGTTTATCGGGGAGGAGAGCTCGCCCTTGATTATTATCCTCTCGCGCTTAGCGTGGATGGACGGGATGGGTATGGCCGAGAGCAGGGCTTTGGTGTAGGGATGCAGGCTGTTGGTAAAGAGCTCCTTCGCAGGGGCCTTTTCAACAAGCTGGCCGAGATACATGACGCAAATGTGCTGCGAGATGTGCCTCACGACGGAGAGGTCGTGGGTTATGAACATGAGCGTCAGGCCGAGCTCGGCCTGCAGCTCCTGCAGCAGGTTGAGTATCTGAGCCTGGATGCTGACGTCGAGGGCGGAAACCGGCTCGTCGCAGACTATGAAGTTAGGGCCGAGGCAGAGGGCGCGGGCTATGCCTATGCGTTGGCGCCGGCCGCCGTCGAACTCGTGCGGGTAGCTGTTTATGTTCCTCTGCGCGAGGCCGACCAGGTCCATGAGCTCGGAGATGCGGCGGCTGTACTCCTCCCGGGACCTGGTCACGCGGAAAATGCGCAGCGGCTCGCCGATAATCTCGCCCACGGTCATGCGCGGGTTGAGCGAGGAGAAGGGGTCCTGGAAGATTATCTGCATCTTCCTGCGCAGCTCCTTGAGCTCCCTGCCGCGCACGTTCGTTATGTCCTTCCCCTCAAAAAACACCTGGCCGCCGGTGGGCTCAAGAAGGTGGAGTATGGTCCGGCCGAGCGTGGACTTGCCGCAGCCGCTCTCGCCGACGATGCCGAGGGTCTCGCCCTGCTCTATCTGGAGGCTCACGTCCTCAACGGCGTGCAGGAAGCCCTTAGGCGTTTTAAAATATTTTTGGAGCTTTTTTGTTTCCAGAATCACTGACATGGCAACCCCTCATTCCGCCGGCAGCCCGGCATGGTTTTGGTTTGGACGCCGCCCTTACAGCAGGCCCTCCTCGGCCAGCACGCACTTGACCAGATGCCCGGGAGCAACCTCGACCTGGGAGGGGTCGTGCGTCATGCAGATCTCCCTCGCCTGCGGGCAGCGGCCGCAGAAGCTGCAGCCCTCGGGGAGGTCTGCGGAATTGACGGCCGGGCCGGTGATGGGCTGGAGCCTTTCCACGTCCTTGTCAAGGCTGGGTATGGTTGCGAAGAGGCACTTGGTGTAGGGATGCGACGCGTGGTCGAAGATGTCCTCAAGCGTGCCGTACTCGACTATCTCGCCGGCATAGATCACGGCCACCCTGTCGCAGGTCTCGGCCACTACGCCGAGGTCGTGGGTTATGAGCAGCATGGAGGTGCCGGAGGCGTCCTTGAGCTCGCGGATGAGGTCCAGGACCTGCGCCTGGATGGTTACGTCGAGGGCGGTCGTGGGCTCGTCGGCTATCAGCAGCTTCGGGCTGCAGGCCAGGGCCATGGCGATGACGACGCGCTGCTTCATGCCGCCGGAGAACTGGTGCGGGTATTCCCCGGCGCGCTCCGGCTGTATGCCGACCTTCTTGAGTATCTCCTGCGCCTGCCTCGCGGCGTCAAGGCGGGAAACATGCCGGTGCAGGCGTATCAGCTCGGCTATCTGGGCGTCTACTCGCATGACGGGGTTGAGCGCGCTCATCGGGTCCTGGAATATCATCGACACGTCGCGGCCGCGCACGGCGCGCATCTCCCTGGCGGAGAGCGAGGTTATATCCCTGCCGCCGAGCTCTATGCTGCCCTGGACTATCCTGCCCGTATTCTTGGGCAGGAGGGACATAATGGCGAGGGCTATCGTGGTTTTCCCGGCGCCGGTCTCGCCGACAAGGCCGAGGGTCTCGCCGCCGCGGATTTCAAAGGAGACGTTGTTCACCGCCTCCACGACAGCCTTGTGCGTCTCGTAGTGGACCACAAGGTTGCTTACCTTGAGCAGGACTTCATTGTTATCCATAGCATTCCTTTCTGCCAGCGCTCAGTTCTTCGAGCGCGGGTCGAAGGCGTCGCGCAGGCCGTCGCCGAAGAGGTTCAGCGCGAATACGGTAATCATTATCATTACACCGGGGAACACGACTATGTACCACTTGTCCAGGCTGGTGATGTACTGCTTGGCCTGCGTGAGCATACAGCCCCATTCCGGAGTGGGGGGCGCGACGCCGAGTCCGATGAAGCTCAGCGCGGCCGCCGTGGTTATGCCGCCGGCCACATCCAGCGTGGCGCGGACGATTATGGGGCCGAGGGCGTTCGGGAACATGTGCCTGAGTATAAGCCTCGCCTTGCTCGCGCCTATGGCCCGGGCGGCCTCTATATACTCCTGGTCCTTTACGGTCAGTATCGCCGCGCGCACCGTCCTCGAAAACGAGGGCACAAGGGCTATGGTTATGGCGATTATCAGGTTTGTCATGCCGGTGCCCAGCGCGGCGCAGATGGAGATGGCCAGCAGCGTGCCGGGGATGGACATGAACACGTCGCAGATGCGCATGATTACGTTGTCCGATACACCTCCGTTCACCGCGGAGAGGGAGCCGAGCAGGCCGCCTAACAGCAGGCTGCAGAGCATGGAGATGAGCCCGACGGAGAGCGAGATGCGCGTGCCGTAAACCACGCGGCTGAAGATATCGCGGCCGAGGTCGTCGGTGCCCATGGGGTGCTCCGCGCACGGGGCGATGAATATCCGGCTGTAGTCCTGGTCGTCATAGCCGTATCCGGCAAATGCCTGCGGGAAAAGCGCGAAAAGCACCAGGATGAGTATTATCACAAGCCCGAATACGGCGGCGCGGTTGCGCGAGAGGCGGTAGGCGACCTCCGCCCACACGCCCACGGCCTTGTCCTGGCTCTTGTTTTTCTTCTTTTTGTTCAGGCGTTCCATCGCCTCGGTGTGCATTTTTGCCACGATTCCATCCCCCCGTCACAATTTAATTTCCCAAGCCCGCGGCCCGCTCAGTCGGCGCGCTTTTTGCCGCGGCTGTACTGCGACTTGATGCGCGGGTCAACATAGGCGTATATGATGTCCACCAGCAGGTTTACAAGGCTGAACACGATCGCGAGCAGCAGCACCCCGCCCTGGACGACCGGGTAGTCGCGGTTTTTGATGCTGTCTACCATGTACTTGCCGAGGCCCGGGATCGAGAACACGGACTCGGTCAGGACGGCGCCGCCGAGCATGGTGCCCAGCTGTATGCCCACGACGGTGATTATGGGTATGAGCGCATTTTTGAGCGCGTGCTTGACAATTATTATCTTCTCGCTCAGGCCCTTGGCGCGGGCGGTGACTATGTAGTCCTGGCAGAGCACCTCCAACATGCTCGAGCGCGTCATGCGCGTTATCGTGGCCATGCCCACCATGCTGGAGGTGAAGGCCGGCAGTATCCAGCCCGTCCATGTGTCCACGCCCGAGACAGGCAGCCATTTGAGGTAGATAGAAAACAGCAGTATCAGCATCATGCCCGCCCAGAACGCCGGCATGGAAACGCCGATAAGCGCAAAGCCCGTCGAAATGTGGTCTATGATGGTATTCTGCTTGACCGCCGATATTATGCCGAGCGTTATGCCCACCACCGTCGATATGATTATGCTCAGCAGGGCCAGCTTCGCCGTCGTGGGGAAGCGGTCCATGAGCTCGTCTATGACCGGGCGCTTCGTCTGATAGGAGGTGCCGAGGTCAAAGCCGGTGACTATGCCCTTGACATAGTTGAAAAACTGCACGTACAGCGGGTCGTTGAGCCCCAGCTCCTCCTCAAGGGCGGCCACGGCCTCGTCCGTCGCGCCCTCGCCGGCAAGCAGCTCGGCGGGGTTGCCCGGTGAGATATGGTTCATTATGAACACGACAAGGATCACGCCAAGCAGCACCGGTATCATCATGAGGATACGCTTTCCGATGTATTTTGCCATGCCTCTGCCCCCTCAGTCACGATTTCGCGTTTTAAAACGAATAATGCCTATAATATAGCACTGCGCCGGCGCGCGGAAAATCCTCAGAATTAAGATTATTTCTCCATTTTTAATGTATTTGCGGCAGACGGCTACGAGGGCCCCGGAGCCCTGTGACGGACGGGCTCAAAACAAGAAAAACCGGGGACTTAATCATAATTTTAAGGATTTTTATCGCGGCATTAATTAGTTATAATTTCGTTAACAGGCAAGTGCAAAAGCGAAAAAACTTTCAATGGAGGATGATTATTATGAAGCATACGCCATTCCATGTGAACCACGCGGCCGCGCAGGGGCAGTTCGGGCCCGTGGGCGAGTGGACCGTCCCGTCCTTCTATGCCGGAGCCGAGGCCGAGCACCGCGCCACGCGCGAGCGGGTCACGATGACGGACTTCAGCACCATGTGCAAATTTGATTTCAAGGGCCCGGACGCCGCCGGCTTTTTGCAGAAGCTGCTGGTTAACAACGTCAACAAGCTCCGTCCCGGCAAGGCGCTCTATTCCGCCATGTGCAACGAGGCCGGGGAGTTTGTGGACGACGTCACGCTCTACATGCTGGGCGAGGGGCACTACATACTCATCGGCGGCATCCCCGCAAGGGCAAGCGACTCGGCCTGGTTCCAGGCAAAGCAGGCCGAGTTCGGCTATAAGAGCGTTTATATCACGGACATAACCTCCGCCCTCGGCGTGCTCAGCGTGGCGGGGCCGTATTCGCGGGACACCTTCCGCAAGCTCTGCGACGGCCCGTTCACGCAGCTGAAGTTCTTCGAGTTCTGCGGCGTATGCATCGGCGGCCATGACTGCCTGCTCTCGCGCACCGGCGTCACGGGCGAATTGGGCTATGAGATCATCGCCAACGCCGAGGACTGCCCGGACATCTGGGACGCCGTGCTTGAGGCCGGCGCGGAATTCGGCATAATGCCCTGCGGCATGGCGGCCAGCGGCACGCTGCGCATGGAAAAGGGCTATATCTCCGGCAGGGAGTTCCTCGGCCATACCAACCCCTATGAGATGGGGCTCGGCTGGTCCGTCGCGCTGGATACGGACTTCATAGGCCGCGAGGCCCTGCGCAGCGTCCGCGACGCCGGCCCGGCCAGGAAGCTCTGCGCGCTGAAAATGCCGGACAGGGGCATCGTGGCCCCGGCGCAGGCCGAGGTCGTTGCGGACGGCGCCGTGATTGGCAGGGTGACCAGCTCCGCGTGGCTGCCGACGCTGGATATCAGCTATGCGATGACCATAATCCCGGCCGAATACGCCGTGCCCGGCACCCGGGTGTCCGTAAAGCTCCCCGAGGCCGGAATTGTCGAGGCCGAGGTCGTTGAGAAGAACCTCTACGACCCCTCCGGCTCGCGCATAAAGGGCTGAAGGGCCGCGTAAAAACGCAGGCGCCCCGGCCCCGGGCGGCAAGATTGCCGTCCGGAGGCCGGGGCATTTTTTACGGGGTGAATTTCCCCGCTGTTATTTTTCCTGCGGCTGTGCTATAATGCTTTCACCTTTGACATGCACGGGAGGTGCGGTATGTGGTACAATAACAGCGTTTTTTATCAGATATACCCTCTGGGCTTCTGCGGCGCGCCGCGCGAGAACGACGGGGCGCTCTCTCACAGGCTCCTGAAGGTGGCCGAGTGGGCGCCGTACATAGCCTCGCTCGGCTGCGGCGCGCTCTATCTCGGCCCGGTTTTTGAAAGCGACCGGCACGGCTACGACACGCGCGATTACCGCCGCGTAGACTGCCGCCTCGGCGACAACGCCGATTTGGCCGACGTCGTAAGCGTCCTGCACGCCAACGGCGTGCGCGTCGTGCTCGACGGCGTGTTCAACCACGTCGGGCGCGGCTTCTGGGCCTTCCGCGACGTGCAGGAGAAAAAGTGGGATTCGCCGTATAAGGACTGGTTCCATATAGATTTCGGCGGGAATTCCAACTATAACGACGGCTTCTGGTACGAGGGCTGGGAGGGGCATTACGAGCTTGTGAAGCTCAACCTCCAGAACGGCGCCGTTGTGGATTACCTGCTCGACACCGTGAGGAGCTGGGTCGCGCTCTACGACATAGACGGCCTGCGCCTCGACGTGGCCTACTGCCTCGACAAGGGCTTCCTCGCCCGGCTGCGGGAGCTTGCCGACACGCTCAAGCCGGAGTTCTTCCTCCTCGGCGAAACCCTCCACGGCGACTACAACCAGTGGCTCTCGACACTCCACTCCTGCACCAATTACGAGTGCTACAAGGGCCTCTACTCGAGCATGAACGACCTGAACCTCTTTGAGATAGGGCACAGCATAAAGCGCCAGTACGGCTCAGAGCCCTGGGCGCTCTATCGCGGGAGGCAGCTATTTAACTTTGTGGACAACCACGACGTCACGCGCGTTGCGAGCATACTGCGCGACAGGCGCGAGCTGCCGGTCATCTACGGCCTGCTCTTCGCCATGCCCGGCATCCCCTGCGTTTACTACGGCAGCGAGTGGGGCGCCGAGGGCAGCAAGAGCGACGGGGACGACGCCCTGCGCCCGGACTTCGAGCGGCCGTGTGAAAACGGCCTCTCCCGCCTGATAAGCGCCTACGCAAGGGCGCGGCGCGGCTCGGCGGCGCTCTGCGAGGGCGATTACGCCGAGGTGCTGCTCACGAACCGGCAGTATATTTTCCAGCGGCAGTTGGGCGGCGAGCGCGTCCTGTGCGCCTTCAACGCCGGCAGCGAGCCCTATACGGCGCACTTCAACGCCGGCTGCGGCCGCGCCGTTGACCTCGTAACCGGCGAGGGGCACGACTTCGGCGGCGGGAGCCTGCTCCCGCCCTACAGCGCGAGCTACTGGCTCTGCGAAAAATAAATAAAAACCGCGGGCGGGAAGACGTCTCTTCCCGCCCGCGGCCTTTTCAGCTCTGCGCGAACATGAGACAGACCTTTGCAAAATCCGGGCAGGTCTCCGGCTTTACAAAGCGCCTCGCGCGGCGGAGATATTTGAATGCGTTGCGCCCGCGGACATTAAGCTGCTCCACGGAGAGGCCGAAGGCCATTATCGCGCCGGATATAAAGCCGCCGGCGGCGAATTCGCCGCCGAAGTAAAGCTCAAGCGCCGCGGCGCCGAGGCAGAGCGCGGCCCGGCAGGCAAATTCAATGCCGAAGCTCAGGCCTATGCGCGCGCGTTTTATGCCCCCGGGGAAAAGCCTGCCGAGCCGCCTTGTCAGCGGCACGTAGCAGAAGAGGACCAGCAGCGCGCCGAAGCCCACGAAAAAATACACGACGGCCCCGACAAGGAACATCGCCGCCATCAACAGCAGATTAAGCACAGTACGCCCCCTAAAATCCGGCGGCTTCCGCGCAGAATGCGCGTCGCCCCGCCGCGGCGATAGATACAGCTGCCTCGTTGCCGTCCATGTGCTTCAGCTGAAGATGCAATTACATATTCACCTGTTTTGTAACGGTTTTAGCCGATATCCGCCCGGATGCTGCAATAATCAGCGGATACCGGCGCATTATTTTACCTTTCGTGCCGGGCGCGCGAGAGCAGGTCCGGCAGATCGCATGCACAGTATATCACAAAATGCTCCATTTGTCTATGGAAATAGACGTTATTGGCTCTCTTTTCCCGTAAAATTATATAAATTTGGGAAAAATGAGGTGATTACAATGAAACTTGACAGACGGGCCGCCGGCCGGGTCATACGCAGCCTGAGGCGCTCGCGGAAGCTGTCCCAGGATGTGCTCAGCGGCCTTGCGGGGATTGCGCGCACGCATCTTTCGATGATAGAGACCGGCTCGAAGCAGCCGAACTTTGAGACGCTCTGGAAGCTTTCGGGGGCTCTCGATATCCGGCCCAGCGAATTGGTGGGGCTCATCGAGCTCGAGTGCGAAAAGGCGGAGGCTGAGGAGCGCGGCTACGAAGGCGCTTGAATTATGCCCTGCCGGGTGCTACAATAGGGCATATTCGCAAAAAAGGACGTGTTTTTATGATTCGTTTGGCCTCGGCCGCAGACATTGACGCCATCTGCGCCCTCTATGGCGAGATATTCGCGCACGAGCGGGAGACGGAGTGCTTCACGCAATGGGTCGAGGGGCTCTACCCCACGCGCGAGACCGCCGAAAGGGGCGTTTCCGCCGGGACCATGTACGTATTGGAGGAGGGCGGGCGCGCCGCCGCGAGCATGATCCTGAACTCCTTCCAGCCGGAGGAGTATTACGAGATACCCTGGCTCTACCCGGCCGGGGACAGCGAGGTGCTGGTGATACACACGCTCTGCGTCTCTCCCGCGGCGTCCGGGCGCGGCCTCGGCACGCGCATGGCCGACTTTGCCGCCGGCTTTGCCCACGGGCGCGGCATGGGCGTAATACGCCTCGACACAAACGTAAAGAACACCCCGGCGCAGCGCCTTTACCTCAAAAACGGCTGGCGCCTCGCCGGCAGGCACCACAGCCTGCACGAGGGTGTGCTCGACACAGAGCTTGTCTACCTCGAGAGACGTCTCTGAGGCCAAAAACCGCCCGGGGCTGTCTGTCAGCGCGGCCCCGGGCGGTTGCTTTTAATGAGCGGAGGCAACCTGGTCTCCCATTTGGCCTCCCAATTAACAAGTCTATCACAGTACGGCCCGGCGCGCAAGGGGTAATCCGCGTCCGGGTTAAATTTTTGTTAAGTCCGACAAAACTGTGAAACAAGTACATTCTGCCTTGACAATTGCGGCGCGTAGTGGTATATTATGACCAGAAGGTAAGAGCAAAGGCGAAAGCAAAGAGCCAACAAGGCGGGAATGCGAGGGATAGAGCAAATACCCGGCAAACCCATTATCCCGAGCAAAAGCCCTGAGCCCGTATCCGGGAGGCAAAGCGCCGGCTTTATAAGGCAAAGCTTTAAAGGTTTTATATTTATAATATAAAACCAGAAAAGCAAAGCCAAAGCCTCATCCCATAAAAAGCCTCATAACCGGATAAGGAAGCAAGCCTGAACCGGAAGCCAAAAGCAGTCATTCTAAAAGCGAAGGCGAATTAGAAAGACGCAACAAATGCTTAAAGCAGAAAGTTGAAACAGGTTTTGGCTTTCAGAGCTCAAAGCAAAAGCTGAACGCCTTACTAAATCGGACGACCATACAGAGCTGCGAACGAACAAAAGTTACCGCTGATGCATAATTTGGCCTTAGTAAAGGAAAAAGAGAAGAATAACAGAGCAGAATAAGACGGGGCTTATGAATTCGTAAAACGCGCTGTGCATGGAAGGACCGAAATCCGCAGAAAGAGAGGTTAAAATGATGTTAGATATCAAGAATCACCGCATCTGACCCCTGTTTGAGTTGAGACAGGGGTCAGGTGTTTTTTATGCGCGTTTCCGCCCGGAGCCGGGCGGTTATTTTTTTGCCCGGGCCTCAGCGCTTGCGCCTGAAGCGGCCGATCACCGGCAGCTCGCGGCGCGCGCTTTCAACATAGGACCTGGCGAGGAGCTGCATGCCCTCGGTAAACACGGCGCGCTCGGCCTCGTCGCCGAGCAGGTCCCGCGCGGCTGTGAGGGCGCTGCGGACGCGGCGCTCGTTGAGATCGGTGAGCGTGCGCGCGCCGGTGCTCTCAAGCGCGTCAAAAACGGCGTTTATAAGCTTCTGCCGCTGCTGGAGGTCAAGCCTCTCCGCCCAGCCCCGGATAGCCTCGGCATAGACGCGGCTGCGCAGGGCGAAGGCGTGGCGGCGGACGAAGCGCCGGCCGAGCACCTGCCAGGTGAAGCCGTTGTGCGCCGCCGTGCCGGTCTCGCAGCTCTCAACTATCTCATAGGGCGAGTCCACGTTCAGCAGCACGCCGACCATCGAGTGCTGCGGCACCAGCATGCGTATCCTGTCCTTTATGCGGATAAAGCCGGGCTCGCCGGCCACGGAGCGCTTGAAGCCCGGGCCGTCGAAGTTATAGACCTCGGATATCCGCGCCTGAAGCTCCTCAGGTACGTTCATCGCGGCAAAAACGGCGAGGTTCCCGCCCTTGGAGTGCCCGCCGACGCGCAGCTGCCCGTCAAATTCCCAGCCGGCGCGGAAGAGGTAGGCCGCGGCGTCCAGCTGCGCGGGGACGGCGTCGAGGGCGCTCATGTTGAAGTCCTCGCGCCAGGCGGCGAGGGTGTCGTCCGTGCCGCGGAAGGCTATGTAGCGCGTGCCGTCCGGCAGCTGCGCCGTCAGGGCGCAGAACTGCTCGGCCGCGTCGTCGTCCACGCGGTTGACGTAGCCGCTTATCCTGAGCCCGGCGAAGCGGCGGGAGGCAAGGAGCTTTTTGGCCATCGTCACAGTGCCGGCCGGCAGCAGGACGCCGAGCCGCCTGTCCTCCTCGCCGTAGTGCTTGAAATATTCGCCCAGCGCGTCCGCAAAGCCCATCTCGCCCCCGGGCGGGATGATGCCCGTGAAGTCGAGGCTGGTCAGCTTGCAGATGATAAGGCCGTCCACCTCGTTGAAGCCGTCGAGGGAGAGCGGGACGTCGCCGCGCCAGTCGAGGTAGTCTATCGCGTTCGCCATTACAGGCGCGTCAGCGCGTGGCGCATGTAGGGGTTGTGCTCGCGCTCGGTGGAAAGGCGCGTCGCGAGGTCGTGGCCGGGGTAGACCTCGTAGTCGCCCTCGAGCTGGCCGAGGCGCTTGAGGCTCAAAAGCTCTGCCATCATGTCTCCGCCGGGGAAATCCGTGCGGCCGCAGGAGCCGCGGAAGAGCGTGTCGCCAGTGAAGAGCGCGTCGCCGCAGAGCAGCGTGACGCCGCCGGGCGTGTGCCCCGGGGTCTCGAGGACGCGGAACTCCAGCGCGCCTACGCGCACCGTGTCGCCCTCTGAGTAGTATACGGCGCCCTCCGGGGCCCTGAAGGGCCGGGCGCCGGGCAGGGCCTCGCCGGCCTCCTCCTTTTTGTTGAGGTAGAGCGGCGCGCCGGTCTCCTCAAGCACGGCGTCAAGGGCGCCGATGTGGTCAAAATGCGCGTGCGTGAGCATGACGGCGCGGCATTTGAGGCGGTTGTCCTCAATGTAGCCGAGGATCGTGTTGGCCTCGGCGCCCGGGTCGATGACCGCGCACTCGAGCGTGCCCTCGTCGGTCACGACATAGCAGTTGGTCTCTAAATGCCCTACGGGAAGGGTTTTGATAAGCATTAAGGTGTCCTCCGGTATATGTTTTCGCAGCGGTTACAGCTCGGCGGTGTCGATTATGATGGTAACCGGGCCGTCGTTGACGCTTTCAACGGCCATGTCCGCGCCGAATTCGCCGGTCTCGACATGGAAGCCGCGCTCGCGGCACTTGGCGGTCACGCGCTCATAGAGCGGTATGGCGGTCTCCGGGCGCGCGGCGCGGGTGAAGCCGGGCCGGCGTGACTTCACGTCGGCGTAGAGCGTGAACTGGCTCACTATAAGCAGCTCGGCCCCGGCGTCCATGGGGTTCACGTTCATCTTGCCGTTTTCGTCCTCAAAGACGCGCAGGCCGCAAATCTTGTCGGCGACCCTGTCGGCCTGGGCCACGGTATCGTCCGCGGCGACGCCGAGCAGGACAAGGAAACCCTTGCCTATGGCCCCGACGGTCCTGCCGCCAATCACGACGGATGCGGAATTAACTCTGGTTACTACGGCTCTCAAGAGCTTGACCTCCTTATTTCGGTTACGCCGCGCACGGCCTGCAGGCGGTTTATGATGCCGCGCAGCTCGTTGAGGTCGTGTACCTCAACGCTTACTACGGCGACGGACACGTCGTTTATGTCCCTCGCGGAGAGGCTGCGCACCTTGGCGTTCATGGCGTTGAGCACGGTGGCTATGTCCATGACGAAGCCGCTGCGCGAGGCGGCGGTTATGTGCAGCGTGGTGGTGTACAGATCGGTTATGTGGTCGGCCCAGCCGACCTTTATCCAGCGCCCGTCGTTTTCGGCCACAGCTCGCTGGCGGCGGTAGTTCAGGCAGTCGGCGCGGTGTATGGAGACGCCGTTGCCGCGGGTTATAAAGCCAATTATCTCGTCGCCGGGCACGGGCGTGCAGCATTTTGAGAACTTTATGAGGCAGTTGTCGAGCCCCTCGACAAGTATGCCGTGGACGGCCTTCTGCGGGCGGGCGGTGCGCTTTTCCGCCTGCTCGGTTATCTTGTCGAGGACGGTCTTTTTCTCCGGCCTGCGTATGCGCGCAAGCTCGTCCTTGACTCGGTTTACGCTGCGCACGGCGGTCTGGCCGCCGTAACCTATGGCGGCGAAGAGCTCGTCGAGGCTGGGCACGGAGAGCTTCTTGAGTATCTGCGGCAGGACCTCCTCGTCGGTGACGTCGGCCATGATGAGGCCGTTGCGCCGGAGCTCCGCGTCGAACATGTCCCGGCCGCGCTGGATATTCTCCTCGCGGCGCTCTCTTTTGAACCACTGCTTTATCTTGGTGCGGGCGCTGGAGCTCTTGGCGAGCTGGAGCCAGTCGCGGCTCGGGCCGGGGGCGGACTTGCTCGTGCGCACCTCGACTATGTCGCCGTTCTGGAGCTTGTGGTCAAAGGTGACTATGCGCCCGTTCACGCTCGCGCCGACCATGGCGTTGCCGACGCCGGAGTGGATGGCGTAGGCGAAGTCTATCGGCGTAGCGCCGGCGGGCAGGTTTATCACGTCGCCGCTCGGGGTAAAGACAAAGACCTCGTCGGCGAACATGTCTATCTTCAGGTCGTGGACAAACTCGGTCGCGTCCGTCTCCTGCTGGGCCTCTAACAGGCGGCGCACCCAGGCGAATTTCTCCTCGTCGCCCTCGCTGACGCCCTTTTCGCCGCTCTTGTACTTCCAGTGCGCCGCGACGCCGTATTCGGCGGTGAGGTGCATGTCCCAGGTGCGTATCTGCACCTCAAAGGGTATGCCCTCGGAGCCTATGACGGTGGTGTGCACGCTCTGGTAGCCGTTGGGCTTGGGCGTGGAGACGTAGTCCTTGAAGCGCCCCGGCACGGGCTTGTACATGTCGTGTATCATGCCGAGGGCGTTGTAGCAGTCGGGTATGGAGTCCACGATGACGCGGAAGGCGCAGAGGTCGAAGATGCCGTTTATGTCCAGCTGCTGGGAGAACATCTTGCGGTAGATGCTGTAGATGTGCTTTATCCGGCCGTAGACCGTGGCCTTCACGCCCTCGGCCTCGAGGCGGTCCTCTATCTGCCGCTCGACCTTGGCCATAAAGGTGCGCAGCGTGGGCATGCGCGAGGAGAGGGTGTCGGTTATCTCCTTATAGCCCTCGCGGTCGAGGTAGTAGAGCGAGCGGTCCTCAAGCTCCCATTTTATCTTCTGCATACCGAGCCGGTGGGCGATGGGGGCGTAGATCTCCATCGTCTCGGCGGACTTTATGAGCTGCTTTTCGCTGCTCTGATAGTCCATGGTGCGCATGTTGTGCAGCCGGTCGGCGATTTTTATAAGGATGACGCGGATGTCGCGCGCCATGGCCATGAGCATCTTGCGCAGGTTTTCGGCCTGCTCCTCCTCGTGGCTGGTCCACTGCACGCGGGTGAGCTTGGTGACGCCCTCGACTATGTCCGCGACCGAGGAGCCGAAGCGGCGCTTGACCTCCTCGTGGGTTATGGGCGTGTCCTCGATGACGTCGTGGAGCAGCGCGGAGACCACGCTGTCCTCGTCGAGGCCCTGCTCGGCGATTATCTCCGCCGTGGCGAGGCAGTGCGTGACGTAGGGCGAGCCGTCGCGGCGCTTCTGGCCGGCGTGGGCGGCGGCGGCGTACTCGAAGGCCGAGCGCACGCGCTCCATGTTCATGGGTATGCTCCCGGCTCGCAGGCGCCTCTCAAGCGTGCGCCAGCCCTCCTCGGGGTCGAGCGGGGTGTGCTCGGACTTCTTGCCGCCCATGGGCACAGGGGCCCAGTCATAGTCGTCGCCGTATTTTTTCGTCTCCGCGACCTCGCGCCTTACCTCCTCCTCGAGGTCGCGCGTGGCGGCGCTTTCGACCTCGCGCTCGCTCAGGGCGCTGCGCTCGGCCGCGGTGGATGCTTCCGCCTCCGGCGGCGGGGTTATGGCTTTGCTTTTCTCTTCAGTCATGCTTCCGCCTCCTGTCCATGAACTGGTCCCGGCGGGCTCTGAGCGCCGCCATGACCGGGCTTGCCTCGAGGTCGGCCTTGCCCTCGCGCTTTTTTGCGTATACTGAGAGCTCGCTCCCGGCGCGCTCAATTCCGGCGATGCCCGCCTCGGCCATGGCGCGCAGGCACAGCAGCGTCCCCGCCGGGCGGAGGCCCTGCGGCCCCCAGGCGGCAAGCGAGGCTATGTCGCCCCTCACGCGCCCGCCGGCGCGCTCCAGCCAGCGCCAGACGCGGACAAAGTCCCGCCGCTCCGGCATGAGCTCCGCGCTGTCCCAGGCCGGGGGCAGCGCGCCGCCGAGTATCGCCTCGCACTCGGCGAGGGTGTCCGTCCTGCGCAGGTCCGTCATCAGAAGCTGCACGCTCCTGCGGCCGCGGAATTCATTTATCTGCGGGTAAAAGGCCGCGTCCACGCGCTCGCCCTCATGCGCGCCCAGCTCGCTCTCGCGCACGCCGAACATGACGCAATCAAACTCCGCGCCGCCCTTGGCAAGGCGCAGCTTGAGGTGGCTGCCGCCGCCTATCGGCGTAACGCGCTCCAAAAGCGCGTCAACAAGGCAGACCGTGGGCTTGGCGTTGCCGGCTCCATAGGGCTCAAGGAGCTCAAGCTCCTCCACACAGCTCATGCTCAGCCAGTCCGGGTCGTCTATGCGCACGTCGCAGACAAGCGCCGGCTCGTCCGGCGCGGGGCGGCTGCGGTAGTATTCGCCGAGCGCGGCGCGGAATTCGTCCACGCGCGAGCGCTTTATCGTAAGGCCGGCGGCGAGGGCGTGGCCGCCGAAGCCCTCGAGCGTCCCGGCGCAGGCCGTGAGCGCGTCGTACAGGTTAAAGCCGCCATAGCTGCGGCAGGAGCCCTTGCCCATGTCCCCGTCGAGGCAGATCATAACGCAGGGCAGGCGGAACTCCTCCGCCAGCCGGCTCGCCGCTATGCCGATGACGCCCTGGTGCCAGCCCTCGCTCGCGAGGACGATTGGCCCTGCGGGGGGATGGGCGGCGAGGTATTCGTGCGCCTGCTCGTATATGCCGTGCTCAAGCTCCTGCCTCTCGCGGTTAAGGCGGCAGAGCTCACGCGCGAGCGGCGCGGCCTCGGCCTCGTCCGCGCTCAGAAGCAGCCTTGCCGCGAGGGAGGCGCTGCCGAGCCGGCCGGCGGCGTTGAGCCGCGGCGCTATGGTGAAGCCGACGGTCGTGGCGTTTATGCGCCGGTTCAGCCCGCCGCATTCGTTCAAAAGCGCGGCCACGCCCGGCCTCGGGCTGCGCTCGAGCTGCTCAAGCCCGCGGCGGACTATGTAGCGGTTCTCGCCCGTGAGGGGCATGACGTCCGCCACCGTCCCGGCGGCGACAAGGTCGGCGTAGCGGCCCAGCAGGGCCTCGGCGTCCCCGTCCACGGCGCACAGCAGCTTGAAGGCCACGCCCACGCCGGCAAGGCCCTTGTTGGGATAATCGCAGCCGGGCCGCTTGGGGTCCACGACGGCAAGCGCCTCGGGCAGCTCGCCGCCGCACTCGTGGTGGTCGGTTATTATGAGGTCGAGCCCCGTCTCGCGCGCGTGCCGCGCCTCGGCCGCGGCGGTTATGCCGCAGTCCACGGTTATGAGCAGCGTGGCCCCGCGGGCGCGTATGCTGTCTATCGCCGCGGAGTTGAGGCCGTAGCCCTCGCCGATGCGGTCGGGGATGTACGGCAGGCAGCGCACGCCGCGCCCGCGCAGGTAGCTCGTGACAAGGCAGGCGGAGGTTATCCCGTCCACGTCGTAGTCGCCGTAAACGGCGACGGTCTCGCCCCGCTCTATGGCGAGGCGCAGCCTGGCGGCGGCCCTGTCCATGTCCCTGAGCCCCTCCGCCGGCAGCAGCGAAGCCGGCCCCGCGTCTATAAAAGCCCTGGCCTCTGCGGCACTGTCCAGCCCGCGCCTTGCGAGGGCCGCCGCCAAAAGAGGCGAAAACCCCGCGTCGAGCAGCTCGGACGGCGGCTCATATCCCGCGCGGGGCACTATCCATTTTCCGTATCTCATCTCAGCACCCGGTATCAACACAATATTATTTATCAGTATATTATACCCGCCGGCGTGGTCAATATCAAGTACCATTCTGCGCCGTCCCGGCACACGGGGCCCGAAATACGGCGCTTTGGCGCGGTTTTTTTGAAGAGCAAGCTTGACGCGCCGGGCATTTTAGTATAAGCTGTCATGGCAGAGAAGAAACTAAACTTGAGAGGTAGGTAGACATGCCCGCTGTACAGGATATTTTCGGCACCATGGTATTTTCCGACAAGGTCATGCGCGAGAGGCTGCCCGAGGAGGCCTACGCCGCCGTCCAGCGCACGCTCAAGAGCGGACGCAGGCTCCAGCCGGACACCGCGGAAGCGGTTGCCTCAGCCATGCGCGACTGGGCGCTCGAGAAGGGCGCGACGCATTTTACCCACTGGTTCCAGCCCATGACCGGCGTCACCGCCGAAAAGCACGACAGCTTTATAAAGCCCGACGGCCGCGGCGGCGTGCTCATGGAGTTCTCCGGCAAGGAGCTTATCCACGGCGAGCCGGACGCCTCGAGCTTCCCCTCCGGCGGGCTGCGCGCCACCTTTGAGGCCCGCGGCTACACCGCCTGGGACCCGACGAGCTACGCCTTTATCCGCGACGGCGTGCTGTATATCCCGACGGCCTTCTGCTCCTATGGCGGCGAGGCCCTCGACCAGAAAACCCCGCTGCTGCGCAGCATGGAGGCCCTGGGCAGGCAGGCGGTGCGCGTGCTGCGCCTCTTCGGCCACGACGACGTGAAGGCCGTTTTCCCCATGGTCGGCGCCGAGCAGGAGTATTTCCTTGTAGAGCGGGACATGTTTGAGCGCCGTGCAGACCTCATCTACACCGGCCGCACCCTCTTCGGCGCCAGGCCGCCCAAGGGCCAGGAGCTGGACGACCACTATTTCGGCACCGTCAAGCCCCGCGTCGCGGCCTTCATGCGGGACATAAACGAGGAGCTCTGGAAGCTGGGCGTCTGCGCCAAGACAGAGCACAACGAGGCCGCCCCGGCCCAGCATGAGCTGGCCTGCATCTACAACACCGCCAACATAGCCGCGGACCACAACCAGCTGGTCATGGACGTCATGCAGAAAACGGCCAAGCGCCACGGCCTTGTCTGCCTGCTGCACGAAAAGCCCTTTGCCGGCGTGAACGGCTCCGGCAAGCACAACAACTGGTCCATGGCCACCGACACGGGCATAAATGTCTTTGACCCCGGCGAGACCCCGGGCGAGAACGCGCAGTTCCTGCTCTTCCTCTGCGCGGTCATAAAGGCCGCGGACGACTATCAGGACGCGCTGCGCGCCTCCGTTGCCCGCGCGGGCAACGACCACCGCCTCGGCGCGGCGGAGGCCCCGCCGGCCATCATCAGCATGTTCTTAGGCGACGAGCTCACCGAGGTGCTCGACTCCATAGAGAACGACAGGCCCCTCGGCCAGAAGGAGAAAACGCTCTTCAAGGTCGGCGTCCACGCCCTGCCGCCCTTCCCCAAGGACACGACGGACCGCAACCGCACCTCGCCCTTCGCCTACACCGGCGCGAAGTTTGAGTTCCGTATGCCCGGCAGCGCGGCGAGCATCTCCTCCTGCAACATAGCCATAAACACCGCAGTGGCCGAGGAGCTGCGCCAGTTCGCCGACGAGCTCGAACAGGCGGAGGACTTCAACGGCGCGCTGCACGCGCTTATCCGCCGCGTTATCCATGAGCACAAGCGCATAATCTTCAACGGCAACGGCTACGACCCCGGCTGGATAGAGGAGGCCGCCCGCCGCGGGCTGCACAACCTGCGCTCCACGCCCGAGGCCCTGCCCCACTTCACCGACGAGAAAAACATCGAGCTCTTCACGCGGCACAGGGTTTTCACCGAAAACGAGCTGCGCGCGAGGCAGGAGGTGTTCCAGGAGGAGTACTGTAAGCTGGTGCTCATAGAGGGCAAGACCGCCCTCGGCATGGCCCGGCGGGAGATTTTCCCCGCCGTCAGCAGGTTTACCTGCAAGCTCGCCCAGAGCGCCATGGCCCAGCGCGAGCTGCTGCCCGAGCGCCGCGCGCGGTATGAAAACAGCGTGGTGAGCTATCTCACCCAGCTCATGGACGCGGCCTACTCCCTCTCCGGCGAGCTCGAGGATGCGCTCACGGCCGCCGAGGGCATAAGGGATCTGACCGAAAAGAGCTTCCACCTGCGCGACCACGTCCTGCCCGTAATGGGCGCGCTGCGCGCCGCCTGCGACGATATGGAGACCGTCACCGGCGAGGACGCCTGGCCCATGCCCACCTATGGCGAGCTGCTCTACGGCGTAAAATAAGCCCCTGTCCGGCCCGGCGGGGAGGCAAAGCCCCCCGGGCCGGCAAATTTTAATTTAAAGGCGAAAAAGCTCTTGACAAACCGCGCTGCATTTGCTAATATAATCGTCGCCGGTAATTGCGCTGGTATAGCTCAGTCGGTAGAGCAGCTGATTTGTAATCAGCAGGTCGGGGGTTCGAGTCCGTCTACCAGCTCCACCAATGAGGCCCAACTGAATATGGGGGTGTTCCCGAGTGGCCAAAGGGGACAGACTGTAAATCTGCTGGCAATGCCTACGGTGGTTCGAATCCACCCGCCCCCACCAT